>NZ_JAINWD010000057.1:0-27714 GCF_021021315.1 Halomonas sp. IOP_14
GGAGTAGGGTGAGGAGGAGTCCATCCCATTGGGTAACGAGGAACGCGAGCTCAGCGAGCGTTCGTAGGCACCCGCGGGAGGCGTCGGCACGACGCCCAATGGCACTTCAGCCAAACTCCGGCACCGCTTCGCGCTGCTTCCGCGGGTGCGCCTTAGGCTTACCACGCGCTACTAAATCTCGCATGCACATGGATGTGGGGATTCCAAGGGGATGTGCACGTTATGCATATGGCCGAGGCACGTAATCACACTGTTGATAGGTAGAGGCAGGAGCGGTCTAGCTGTGAGAGACTGGTCAGCCCTAGCAAAGCCATATTGCGCTCAATTTCACGCTGCAAAAGATCAGCGACATGCTCTACCCCAGCCTGCCCTGCGCAGGCGGCGGCATAGTTGAAAGGACGCCCCACAAAGACAAAATCAGCCCCCAATGCCAGCGCTTTGATCACATCGGTGCCGCGCCGGAAACCGCTGTCGATCATAATGGGGATATCACTAACGCGACGCTTGATCTCGGGTAGCACCTGAAGCGGGGAAATGGTGCAATCCAACTGCCGAGCGCCGTGATTAGAAAGAATAATGCCATCAACCCCTGCCTGCTGAGCACGTACTGCGTCTTCCGGGTTTAATATCCCTTTGACGATCAAGGTGTCGGGCCACAGGCGCCGTACAAGATCGAGATAACCCCAGTCAAAATGGCGTCGCCCCGAAAAGTCCCGCGCTGCTTGGCGGGAGATAACGGGAGCGCCCCGCTCGGCATAGTTGTTTTCGAAATGCGGCATGCCGTGCTTCCACAAGGTGCGCAGGAAGGTATTGCATAGCCAACCAGGCCGTATCA
This sequence comes from Halomonas sp. IOP_14, assembly GCF_021021315.1. Taxonomy (NCBI): domain Bacteria; kingdom Pseudomonadati; phylum Pseudomonadota; class Gammaproteobacteria; order Oceanospirillales; family Halomonadaceae; genus Halomonas; species Halomonas sp. IOP_14. The sequence continues at coordinate 836 of NZ_JAINWD010000057.1, forward strand.
GACCATCAAATGCTAGGCGAAGGGTTGGCTCGAGAGGGGATGAAAACCCCGAACGGCGGAAATTGTCGGGATTGGGCGGCACCGGGTAATCAAGCGTTACCACCAGCTTCTTGAAGCCGGCTCGCTTGATCCGCTCGAGCAGGGCCTCGATACCTTCTGGGGTACCGGGCAGGTAGGCCTGAAACCAGTCGGCTCCCTCCACCTTAGCCACCTCCTCCATGGGCACAAGCGATGAACCACTCATAACCATGGGCAGGTTGCGCTTTGCTGCTGCCCGCGCCAGCACTAAGTCGCCCTGGTAAGTTGACAGCGCACTAATGCCCATGGGGGCGATACCGAACGGAACAGTGTAGCGTTTGCCATAAAGCTCGGTGTGCAGATCAATCTGCGAGACGTTGACAAACGCCTTGGGCAAAAAGCGGTAATCATCAAAAGCGGTGAGGTTGGCTCGCTGGGTTCGCCCATCCTCGGCCACATGGTCGATATAGCCAAAAATTGGCCTGGGCAACACTTTTCGGGCCAGCCGCTCAACATCATGCAGGTTATGGATGCTGGCGAGTTTCTTTCGAGTCCATCGTTGTTGGAGCCAACCTTTCACGCAACACTCCTAATGATTGTTCTATCCTTCCCCCGCTCGGCAGCCTAGCTCGATTCAGCAGGCACGAAGCGCAAGGCAACGCCATTGTTGCACCAGCGCAGGCCGGTGGGTTCGGGGCCATCTTCGAAGACGTGGCCCTGATGACCACCGCAGCGGGCGCAGTGGTATTCGGTACGGGGCCAAACCAGCTTGAAGTCCAGCTCGGTCAGCATATGCCCTTCCACGTGTTCGAAAAAGCTTGGCCAACCGGTACCGGAATCATATTTCATTTCACTGGTGAAGAGTAACAGATCGCAGCCAGCGCAGCGGTATTCACCATCCCCCCACTCCTTGTCCAACGGGCTTGAAAAGGCGGGCTCAGTGCCTGCCTTTCGGAGTACATCAAAGGCTTCATCGGAGAGTCGTTCACGCCATTCGGCTTCACTCAACTCCAGTGGCTCCAGGCCTGGTGCAGCTTCCAGGTCAAGCCGTGGAAAGCCAAATGACAGTCCAGGTATCACCCCGACCGCGCCGGTTAGTCCGGCCAGGCCTAAAAATTGACGTCTTTTCATGAGAATCACTCCCCAGAAATTGGCAAGGAAAATAATCGGCCAGCAAAAGAGCCAATAAAAATGGGACAGTGCCGTGGCGCTGTCCCATTCTGAGGTCGATCATTTCTGTGTAGTTTAGTCGCTATTGGGTGCGACTTACTTACACTGGCACGCTACTTTTTCTGCTGCTTTTTCTAGCGGCCTGACACGCTGGTCAACTGACGTCCAAGTCATCAACTGATGCTCAGGTCAGTTGGGGGCCTGCCTGGATAATGGCCTCATTGACGCCTTCAAATTTCTTGAAGTTATCGACGAATTTGGTCGCCAGGTCTTTGAGGTGGCGGTCGTAGGCGTCACGGTCTTGCCAGGTTTCACGCGGGTCGAGCAGGCTGGAATCAACGCCCGGCACGGCAAGCGGCACTTGCAGATTGAGCCCATCGATGTGCTTGGTCTCGATGTCGCGCAGCACGCCAGACTGAATCGCGCTTATGATGGCACGCGTGGTCGGAATGGAGAAGCGTGCGCCACCTTCGCCGTAAGCGCCGCCAGTCCAGCCGGTATTAACCAGATATACCTGGGCGTCTTTTTTCTCGACACGCTTGATCAGTAGATCAGCGTACTCACGGGCAGGACGCGGGAAGAACGGTGCGCCAAAGCAGGTAGAGAATGTGGCGGCCAGGCCTTCAGAGGAGCCCATTTCAGTGGAGCCCACTTTAGCGGTGTAGCCAGACAGAAAGTGATACGCCGCGGCTTCTTTGGAAAGAATCGACACTGGGGGCAGCACGCCGGACATATCGCAGGTCAGGAACACGATGGCATTCGGCTCGCCAGCCAGGTTTTCCGCTACGCGCTTCTCAACGTGCTCTAACGGGTACGCGGCGCGGGAGTTTTGGGTCAGGCTATCGTCGGCATAATCAGGCTCACGACGGTCGTCCAGCACCACGTTTTCCAGTACGGTGCCAAACTTGATAGCGTTCCAGATGACCGGCTCATTCTTTTCGGAAAGATCGATACATTTGGCGTAGCAGCCACCTTCCATATTGAAGACGACTCCATCTCCCCAAGCGTGCTCGTCATCACCGATCAAGAAGCGCGCCTGATCCGCCGAGAGCGTGGTTTTACCAGTGCCAGAGAGACCGAAGAAGAGACAGGTTTCACCATCTTCACCCACGTTCGCCGAGCAGTGCATGGGCAGTACGTCGGCGGCTGGCAGCAGGAAGTTCTGCACAGAGAACATGGCTTTCTTCATTTCACCGGCGTAGCGCATACCCGCGATAAGCACTTTTTTCTCGGCGAAGTTGAGGATCACGCAGCCGTCAGAGTTGGTGCCATCGCGAGCAGGGTCACACTCAAAGCCTGGGGCGTTAAGAATCGTCCACTCGTCTTTAACTGCTTGGTTGTAGGCCTGAGGGCGTACAAACATGGTGCGGCCAAACAGGTTTTGCCAAGCAGTTTCGGTGGTGACGCGCACCGGCAGATAGTGAGTGGAATCACTGCCCACGTGCAGCTCAGAGACAAAATGCTCTTGGCTGACCAGGTGGTCATTGACTCGATCCCACAGGGCGTTGAACTTGCCGGCGTCGAAGGGCTGGTTAACGTTGCCCCAATCGATTTGGCTGCTAGTGGAGGGCTCATCAACGATATAGCGGTCTTTCGGTGAGCGACCGGTACGCAGGCCGGTCTTGACTACCAAGGCGCCGTTGGCTGAGAGGCGGCCTTCGCCACGTGCCACTGCGCGCTCGACTAGTTCGGCGCTGCTGAGATTAACGTGGGATTGGGGAGCGGCTTGAGTCGTGGTCATTTCGATTCCTGGGCTTCTCTCGGTTTACCGGGCGTCACCGACGCCTTGATGTTCATCCCAACCACTGTGAAACCGGCTGGGCGCGCTGAAGTTCGGCGCATTATGGCAAAAAGAAAGCCCCCAGGAAACGGGGGCGCAGATCAAATATCTTGTAGTTAAACTACTACAAAGGCACTACATTTTGTGTTGCAGCGCAGTAAAAATTCAAACATCCGTTTGCACGAAACACCAAATTCATTGAATCCATTGGCGCTCCTAGCACTGCTGGTAAACACCCTGATATACGCTTTCGACTACACACTTAGTGAATCGTGGGCGGTGGCGCGTCAGGGTCGTCCAACAAAGTTTCAATATCCGCTGCTGTGTAGTGATATTTCGTGTGGCAAAAGTGGCATTGGGTATCAATAGCCCCCTGCTCGTGCAAAATATCCCGCAGTTCCTCTTTACCCAGAGAGTGCAACGCGTAGCTCATACGCTCACGGGAGCAGGTGCAGCCAAAGCGCAGTGCTTTGGGTTCAAAAACACGCACGGTCTCTTCGTGATAGAGACGATGCAGCACCTCGCGCTGCTCAAGGCCGAGCAGTTCTTCCGTTTTGATCGTATCAGCTAGCTGTACGCTGCGATCCCAGGCATCGACATCCTGGTTTTGTGACTCTTCTGGTAGCCGCTGCAGCAGTAACCCGCCCGCACGCTTCTCATCGGCAGCCAGCCAGAGGCGGGTTGGCAACTGCTCAGATTGGCTGAAATAGGCTTCCAGACAGCCGCCCAGGGTCTCTTGATCCAACGCCACAATACCTTGATAGCGGTGGCCCTCACGGGGATCGAGGGTAATCACGATCTGGCCTTCTCCCACTAGTTCGCGGAAGCTGGCGTGCTCGCTGGGCAGTGCGGCGTCTTCTGCTATGCGGGCAATCGCGCGCAGTTCACCACCGGGGTTGGACTCGGCCATTAACAGTGACAGAACGCCGCGTCCACGTACCTCGATACTCAACGTGCCATCCAACTTCACGGTATCGGTAAGCAACGCCACGGCGGCTAATAGCTCGCCCAGCAGCTCATTCACCGCCGGAGGGTAGGCATGACGATCCAGCACTTCGTGGTAGGCGGCCGCCAGGGTGACGATCTCGCCGCGGACATTGGTGTGATCGAACATAAAACGTTGAATTTGATCGGACATAATTTGGCAACCTAAGTATTTAAGGACGGCTAGCGTTTAACAGCGAGGATCTACTCGCCCTGGTGGCGCTGGAAGCGCTGGATATCGCGGCGCTGCTTTTTGTCGGGGCGCTTGAGAGGATGCTGCATCGCTTCGTTAGTGAGGCGTCTTGCTTCGGCCTCTTTAGCACGACGCTGCACGCTCTCTTCGGTTTCTGCATAGAGCGTGCGCGCTTCTGGTGCCCCGCGGCGTTGATCCGAAAGCGATAAGACCTCTACCTCCAATATCTCCCAGCCTTGAGGCACGCGAATAAGCGCACCGACTTCCACCTGCTTGCTGGTTTTAGCGCGACCGCCGTCGTAATTCACTTTCCCGCCCTCGATAGCTTTTTTAGCCAGTGCGCGGGTCTTAAAAAAGCGGGCGGCCCACAGCCATTTATCCAAGCGTACGCTGTCACTCATTTAGGCACTCCTTGGGTTGCTGACACCTGTTCAGGAAGCTGTTCGGGTAGCAGGTGGGCAAAGCGATCGAGGGCAATAAATTCTTGCAGCTCTTTTTCAGGCCGCTGGCTGTCGGGCTGTTTAATGCCCAGTAAATGCTTAATGCCAAACTCACGAGCGCTCTCGAGTACACGGGCGTTGTCGTCGATAAACAGCGTACGCGTGGGATCAAAGGCTTCGATGTCTTGTAGCGCAAACCAAAACGCCTGCTCCTCTTTGGCGGCTCCTACGTCCTCGGAAGAGACGATCGCGTCCAGGTAACTTTCCAAACCGGTGAGCGGCAGCTTCAGGGCAAGACTCGCACGATCCGCGTTAGTGGCGAGCACGACCCTCGGGTGGGCCTGTTTGAGCCATTTGAGGAAATCCAGAGCATCGCTACGCAGGCCTATCAAGTGCTGGACTTCGCGCTTCAGAGCGACGATATCCACGCCCAGCTCGCGGCTCCAGTACGCCAGGCTGTACCAGTTTAAGGTGCCCTGCTCGCCGATAATACGCGCGCGCAGCGCCTCCTGGGAGGCTTCATCCAGTTGGTGCAGTTCGCGGTAGCGCCGCGGCAGGTGCTCGAGCCAAAAGTGGCTGTCGAAGTGTAAATCCAGCAGCGTGCCGTCCATATCCAAGAGGACGGTGTCTATCTCGCGCCAATCAATCATTGCCGCTCCAGTCACGTTAGGAGTAAGCGTGCTATTGTAGCTTAACCGCCTTTTACCAGCCATGGAGGCCCACTTTTATGTCTACGCCCCCCCCAACTCGCGACACCTTCAATCACCCTGAAGGTGCCAGTGCTAAGCGTTCGGGCTACCAGCAAAAGCCGCAAATTTTGGCTCGCAAGAGCGTGGCCCAGAGCCGTTTATTCCAGATTGAGTCGCTTGATTTGCGTTTTTCTAACGGAGAAGAGCGCCAATTTGAGCGCTTGACCGGCGCTGACCGCGGCGCAGTGATGATGGTGGCGATGCCCGACCCAGACCACGTGCTGCTGATACGTGAATACGCCGCTGGATTTGAAGATTATGTTCTCACCCTGCCAAAGGGATTAGTTGACCCTGGCGAAGATATCATTACCGCGGCTAACCGCGAGTTGATGGAGGAGTGTGGCGTTGGCGCTCACCGCATTGAACCGCTGGTCGAGCTTTCGCTGGCACCCAACTATATGCGCCACCGTATGCAGGTACTCCTCGCCACCGACCTGTACCCCAAGCGCCTGCCAGGGGATGAGCCAGAGCCATTGATTGTGGAAACCCACGCCATCGAGGAGCTACCCGCCCTACTACTGCGCGAGGATTTTCACGAAGCCCGCGCTATCGCCGCGCTCTATATCGCCCGGGATAGGTTGCGGGAAGAGAAACGCAATAGTGCGACGGATTTGCTTTGATAGGGTAGTGAATAGTAAGTGGTAAGGAGTGAATAGTAGCGCGTGGTAGAGAAGCGGCGCCAGCCGCCCCGGTGGCATTTCCACCCAACCCCGGCACCGCTGCGCGATGCTTCCGCGGGTGCGCTTCGCTTACCACGCGCTACTAAATCACGCATGCACATAAAACGGAGATGCCAAATATCCCATTACGCATGCATATAAAACAATCAAGGCACGAACCTGTAGCGTGTGGTAACGAGGAACGCGAGTTCAGCGAGCGTTTGGAGGCACCCGCGGGAGGCGGCGGAACGACGCCCGGTGGCACCTCACCCAACCCCAGCACCGCTGCGCGCTGCTTTCGCGCCGGGCCGCCGTCGCAGGTGCACTGGCGCTTACCACGTGCTACAAAATCGATTCACCATTCACAATTTACGATTCACCATCCCCATCAATGATTTTTCAATGCGATCCAGCGCCGTTGACGGTGGCTGTCTAGGCCTGCTTCCAGCAAGGTCATTGAGCGCAGGGCGTCGTCGACGCTTACCGGTAGCGGTGCTTTATCGCGGATAGCTGCGGCAATGCCTTGGTAATAGGCAAGGTAGTCCCCCGGCAGGGTCGCAAGTTCACGACGCGTTAGCGGTGCGTTATCCCCCTCCCCTTCGCGCAGTGTCAGAGTGCCATGTTGAGTATCTTCGCCCCACAGGGATGTCGGCACTTCACCTGCTTTTAAGCGATCCTCTTGAGGGTCTAAGCCGTATTTTATGAAGCTGCCTTGGGTGCCATTAATCCGGAAGCGCGGTGTCGGTTCGGCCACCAGCGTGCCCGCCGCTAAGGTAACGCGAAAGCTTTCGTAGTCGAGCAGCGCGAGGAAGTCATCGTCAGCCTGGGCGCCATCTCGCAGCACGCCGAGTTCTAGCAGAATAGCCTGGGGCATGCCAAACAGCTCGCAGGCTTGATCTAGCAAATGCGGCCCCAGATCAAACCAGATGCCGCCACCGGGGGTGGCCTTCTCGCGCCAGCGATCGCGAACCTCCGGACGGAAACGATCGAAATGGGATTCGAAATTGACCAGACGTCCTAGCGTCCCCGCCTCAAGCAGGGCCTTAACGGTCAAGAAATCGCTGTCCCAACGACGGTTGTGAAACACCGACAATAGACGCTCTTTATCATCCGCCAATTTTTTGAGCAGCTTGGCTTCTGACAGGGTCACCGTGAACGGCTTATCGACCACTACGTGCTTGCCCGCCGAGAGAGCGGCTTTGGCGAGGGAAAAGTGGGTATCGTTAGGAGTGGGAATAACGATCAGGTCAATATCACTGCGCTGGCAAAGTGCTAATGCTTGAGCCTCTACCTCAACATCCGGCAGTGACGCCTGCACCTTGGCGGCATCGCTTGAAGAGACCGCGACCAAATCCAGGCCTTCCGTGGCCTGGATCAGCGGTGCGTGGAAGGTTTGGCTAGCGAAACCGTAGCCGACTAATCCAACGTTTATAATCGCCTTCATTTGATTCCTTACTCGGGCTTATTGCATGTTTCAGCTGCATGTTTCAGCTGCGTATATCAGTCGAGTTTGCTTAGATCCCGAACAGCCCCTTTGTCAGCGGAGGTCGCCAACAGCGCATAGGCTTTAAGTGCCGGAGTGATCTTGCGGGGACGCTGCTCGGCAGGCTTCCAGGCAGCGGCACCCTTGGCGTCCATTGCCTCGCGGCGGGCCGCCAGCTCGGCATCGGTCAGTTTGACGTTAATCGCCCGACTGGGAATATCGATGCGGATCAGGTCGCCCTGCTCGATCAATCCAATCGCGCCGCCCGCCGCTGCTTCAGGGGAAACATGGCCAATAGAGAGTCCTGAAGTGCCGCCAGAGAAGCGCCCGTCAGTCAGCAGCGCGCAAGCTTTACCCAATCCTTTGGATTTGAGGTAGGAGGTCGGGTAGAGCATTTCCTGCATGCCGGGGCCGCCTTTCGGGCCTTCGTAGCGAATCACGACGACATCACCCTCTTTGACCTTATCCGCCAACACATCGGCGACTGCCTGATCCTGAGACTCCACCACATGGGCGGGGCCTTCAAAGACCAGGATCGAGTCATCGACCCCGGCGGTTTTGACCACGCAGCCATCCAGCGCGATATTGCCATAGAGCACGGCTAAGCCGCCCTGCTGAGAGAAGGCATGCTCAAGGTCTCGAATACAGCCGGTGGCACGGTCACCATCCAAACTCGGCCAGCGGGCACTTTGGGAAAATGCCACTTGGGTAGGGACGCCACCCGGCCCGGCTTTAAAGAACTCAACCACTTCCGCGCTTGGCGAGCGCATGATATCCCACTCTTCCAGCACCGCTTTCAGGCTGTCGCCATACACGGTGGGCACCGAGGTATCCAGCACTCCGGCACGATCCAGTTCCCCCAGGATGGCCATAATGCCACCTGCACGGTGGACGTCTTCGATATGGTACTTCTGGGTATTGGGCGCCACTTTACAGAGTTGGGGCACTTCACGGGAGAGGCGGTCGATATCGGCCATGGTGAAGTCCACCTCGGCTTCCTGGGCCGCCGCCAGGAAGTGAAGAATAGTGTTGGTAGAGCCGCCCATGGCGATATCCAGGGTCATGGCATTTTTGAACGCCGCCTTGGAGGCAATGGCACGCGGCAGCAGGTGGGCTTCTTCGCCTTCGTAATAGCGCTTGGCCAGCTCGACAATGCGATGGCCAGCGGTTTCAAACAGGCGACGACGATCCGAGTGAGTCGCCAAGACGGTACCGTTGCCGGGCAAGGCCAGACCCAGCGCTTCGGTTAAGCAGTTCATGGAGTTGGCGGTAAACATGCCCGAACAACTGCCGCAGGTGGGGCAGGCGCTGCGCTCTACTTCCGCCAGGGTGTCATCATCCACGCTGTCGTCGGCGGCCATCACCATGGCATCGACGAGATCCAGCCCGTGGTTGAGAAGCTTGGTTTTACCCGCTTCCATGGGGCCGCCGGAAACAAAGATAACCGGAATATTGAGGCGTAGAGCGGCCATCAGCATTCCTGGGGTGATTTTGTCGCAGTTGGAAATACATACCAGCGCATCGGCGCAGTGGGCGTTGCACATATACTCAACGCTGTCAGCGATCAGGTCGCGGCTGGGCAGCGAGTAGAGCATGCCGTCGTGGCCCATGGCGATACCATCGTCCACCGCAATGGTGTTGAACTCTTTGGCGACGCCCCCGGCTTTCTCAATCTCCCGCGCCACCAGTTGGCCCATATCCTTTAAATGCACATGGCCCGGCACAAACTGGGTAAAGGAGTTGGCTACCGCGATAATCGGCTTTTGAAAGTCGCCGTCCTGCATACCGGTGGCGCGCCACAGCGCGCGGGCACCGGCCATATTGCGGCCAGCGGTGGTGGTACGTGAGCGATACTCTGGCATGGTGTCCTCTACTCTCTAATAAATAGCTAGGCTCTATTTTTTATTAGCCCACAGCACGCAAGGCTGCAGGCTAGACTAATTCTGAAAAATATCAGTAGCTTTTGATTGTGGCATGAGCAATGCGCAGAGACTAGATGTGGAGGCTGGATGTAGAGGCTAAATCACGAGACCCGATAGGAAGTAAAGCGCCCTCCATGGCGCCGATTCATCAGAAGGTCGCCCACGCCTCTTCGGCTGGCTGGGCTTGGGCAGTACGCTGAGTCGGGGAGTTTTGGGGCGAGACTAATGCGGGAGATGACGCTAGTGGGGGCGTGGAGCCAAGCCCTGCTTGTTTAAGCAAGCGCATGCGGGCAGTCTCGCTGCTCTCTTCGGCAGCACCCTCTAAGCGAAAGGCGGCGATAACGTTGGCCAGGCTCAGCGCTTCGCGGGTGAGGCCTTGAGCAGCGCTGGAAATCGACTGTACCTTGGAGGCATTCTGCTGGGTGACATGATCCATCTCCGCGACGGCGGTATTGATTTGCGCGATACCGTTGCTCTGCTCATCGGAGGCGGTGCTGATCTCTTCCATGATATCGCTGACTCTCATTACCTGAGTCACTACCTGATCGATAGCGGCTTCGGCCTCCTTCACCGCTTGGGCACCGCCGCTAATCTCCTGGGAGGAGGAGTCGATTAAACGACGAATGTCGCCAGCCGCATCAGCGCTACGCCCGGCCAAGCTACGCACCTCATTTGCCACAACTGCAAAACCACGCCCCTGCTCGCCAGCCCGAGCAGCTTCTACTGAGGCATTCAGCGCCAGAATATTGGTTTGAAAAGCGATGCCGTCGATGACGCTAATAATGTCGGTCATCTTATCGGCGCTGGCAGCGATACGCTCCATGCGTTCGACTAGCGCCTGCATGCGCTCGCCGGTTTCGCGGCTGGTGGTGGCATTTTGCATGGCCAGTTGATTGGCCTGACGGGCGTTTTCGCTGTTTTGCTGCACGGTCGCCGTCATCTGATCCATGCTAGAGGCAGTTTGCTGAAGCGAGGAGGCCTGCTGCTCAGTGCGCGATGCCAGGTCTTCATTCTGCTGTTTGATATGTTCGGACGCAGGTGTCACCACATCGACTTTGTTGCCCACCTCGGTAATCAGCCCCGATAAGCTAGCGCGCATGGTTTCCAGCGAACTCAGCAACTCGCCTAACTCGTCATTACGCTTTAAAGTCACTCGGTTGGCGAGGTTACCCGCGGCAATTTGGAACGTTACCCGACGCGCCTCGTTGAGTGATTTAATCAGCGATTTGAGTACCGCCATGCTCAGCCCCACCATTAACACAATACCCAGCAGCAGCACGCCCAACTGACCGTACAATAATACCTGTTGCTGCTGTTCGGCATTGTCCATCAGCGTATGCGCAGCCGTGCGTTCCTGTTCAACCAATACATTGATAGTGGCACTAATACTTTCAGAGGTGGGCTGCACGTTGTCATTAAAGGCTTCAAAAGCAGCAAAGCCGTTACCATCGCGGATAGCCGTCAGGGTGGTATCGGCACCTTCAATAAAAGTGGTGAGATGTGCCGCTAGGCCCTCTTGCACACCGCCGGCTTCGCGCTCTGCAGTATAGCCTTGCCACGACTGCTCAATGTCGGCACTCATGGTGGTTAACTGGCTTTCAAGAGCATCAAGATCCGCCCGCCTCGGGTTGCGCACCGCCGGTTCTAACGCCTGAATGGCTTGGCTAACCCGCTGGCCTATCTGCTGAAGGTCGGTAATGCCTTCAAGGCCCGTTTGATTGAGAGTGCGTAAGCGTTCAGCGGAACTGGTTAAGCCATACACCCCCGCCGCCCCTGCGATGACTAGTAAAACCACCGAAGCCAGCACCATGCCCATTAGTTTGGCCTGCATACTGCTGAAACTAAAACGCTTTACCCATCCACGCAGACCGGTGTGGCGTATTGCACCATAATGCAGCTTGAAACCACGTGTTTTGCCCTGTTGCATTGCAGCGTATACCCGCTCTGCCCGGGCAATGGCTCTATCCGCCGCTTTACGCCGGATAGAGGTATAGCCCACCACGCGGTTACCATCGAGCAGCGGCGCGATGGTGGTATGCATCCAATACGCTTCTCCCGTTTGGCGGCGATTCTTGATCAGCCCCTGCCAGGTTTTACCGGCTTCAATGGTTTCCCACAGGTTCTGAAAAACCGCCTTGGGCATGCTGTGGTGGCGGAACAGACTATGGGGTTCACCCATGATCTCGTCCAGCGTGTAACCACTCACCTCCACGAAGGTTTGGTTGGCGTAGGTGATTCTGCCCTGCAGATCCGAGCGTGAGATCAACACTTCGTCATCGGCTAATTCATAAATAGTGGATGCTGCTTGTGCGGCATTATGCATTGAGACCCCCTACTTTTTTATTGAAGGCTTGTGCCATCTTTAGGATTAGCGGTTCCCTAGGAGCCTGTCCGACTTAACACTGATCTACTGCGAATCTATGCTTCTCGCGACGATCGGCCAAGCCAGACAGGCTCCTAACGCTAAGCCTTTTCAATTAGAGGTAATGCATGAAATATGCCACCGCGAAGGGTGGCATGTCATAAAACCGAATAAAGGGAAATCAAGCACCTAACAGTGTCGTCTACCGGGCTAAAACGCTTCCCACTGGTCAGCGCGAGGCTGTGTTGCGGGTGTCTTAGCACGCTGCTCTGAAGGGGCTGTCAATTGCTGAGTTGCTTTACTGAGTGCCTGGTTGGCGCGCTGTAACTTCGCCCGCGCCTCTTTGATGTTCTCGTCTTGAGCGCCTTCCAAACGGAATGCATCGACCACGTTAGCGAGTTCAAAGGCTTCGAGGGAGAGATTGTCCGCTGACGCCGCAATCGACTGAACTTTTGAAGCGTTCTGCTGGGTCACAAGATCCATTTCGGCAATCGCCGAGTTAATTTGACCGATCCCACTGCTCTGCTCGCTGGACGCAGTGCTGATCGACTCCATCAGCTCACTGACTCGACTCACCTGCTGAGAGACTTCCTCAATCGCCCGCTCCGCCTGCTCTACCGCACTACGACCACCGCTGACTTCCTGAGTAGTGCTATCAATCATCTTGCGAATTTCCTGGGCGGCATCTGCGCTGCGACCAGCTAGATTGCGCACTTCGCTGGCGACTACCGCAAAGCCGCGTCCATGTTCACCAGCACGCGCAGCCTCAACCGAGGCGTTGAGTGCCAAAATATTAGTTTGAAAGGCAATGCCGTCGATCACGCTGATCATCTCGGTCATCTTTTCAGCACTCTGGGCGATACGCTGCATGCGCTCCACCAGCTTTTGCATTTGCTGACCGGTTTCCTTGGTGCTGGCAGCGTTCTGCACTGCCAGATCAGTCGCCTGGCGGGCATTATCGGTGTTCTGCTGAACCGTCGAGGTCATCTCCTCCATACTCGAAGCGGTCTGCTGAAGCGACGACGCCTGCTGCTCAGTGCGCGAAGAGAGTTCCTCATTTTCAGCGGCTATCTGCTGAATCGCCGGAGTAACCACTGAGACACGATTCTCTACATCGCCCACGATGCTGGAGAGGCTAAAACGCATGGTGTCCAGGGAGTAGAGCAGCTCGCCCAACTCGTCGTTAGTTTGACGACGTTCACGGGCGGCCAAGTTACCCGCGGCAATTTGGAAAGTGATATACCGCGCGCCCGACAAGCTGCGAAACACGGATTTCAGAATCATTACACTCAAGCCGATCATGACTAAAAAGCCTACCGCCAGTAGCACCAGCTGCGCTATCAGCATTTGCTGACGCCCGCTTTGTGCCTCGGTCACCAGCAATTCGGCATCGGCACGCACCTGCTCAACCAAGGTGCTGTTCATCTCGCGCAGCGACTCTGTGGTCGGCACCACCACGTCATTCAAGGCCTCAAAGGCCGCGAACCCATTACCCTCTTCAATCGCCACAAGGGCGGTTTGCACCGCATCAATCCAGGTATTCAGAGCACTATCAAAAGCCTGGGCGGTCTCATCAGTGACCGTCGCATCCGCATAGTAGCCCGCCCACAGCGTCTGCATGGCATCGGTATACTGGCCAATGTCTGCGTTGACGGCCTCCAGGTCAGCCCGACGAGGGCTTCGTACCGCAGGTTCCAGCGTGCCAACCGTTTGACCAATATAGCGTTCGATATTCTGCAGCGAGGCGACATCGCTCAACCCTGAGCGATTAATGGTTTCCAGCCGCTCGCCGGAGAGTAACAGCGCAGAGACTCCCAACCCACCCGAAAGACAGAGTAGCAGCAGCGACGCCACCACCATACTGATGAGCTTGGCTTTCAGGCTAGTGAACTGAAAGCGCGACAGCATTCCGGTCAAGCCTTTACGCCGCAGCGTGCCATGGGCTAGTGCGTAGTGGCGGGATTTACCTTTTTCGCGAATCTCGGCATAGATTTTTTCTGCCTGGTTAATGGCTTTTTCTGACGCTTTGCGGCGCACGGAAGTGTAGCCGACGATGCGCTCACCGTCCCGCAGCGGCGCCACGGTGGCATTCACCCAGTAGTGATCGCCATTTTTACGCCGATTTTTAACCACGCCTTGCCAGGTTGTCCCCGCTTGGATGGTTTTCCAGAAATCCTTGTAAGCAGCTTCAGGCATATCAGGGTGACGAAGGAGGTTATGGGGAGAGCCAATGAGTTCTTCACGGCTATAGCCACTGACCTCAACAAAAGTAGGGTTGGCGTAGGTCACATTGCCCTTTAAATCCGAGCGGGAAATAAGCACCGCTTCCTCACTCAGAACATACTCACGCTGCGTCACGGGCTGGTTATTGCGCATTAGTTCTCCAAGAATTAGATATTCTTAATTTTTATAAAAGCATAGATCATTATCGCTATAGATCATCTCGGCAAACCAGTGAACAAATGTAAAAAAAGCGCCTTACTCTCGTAAGACGCTTTAAAAGGTTAAATAGCCATTGCTGCAAATAAAATCAACGCTCTATTTTCGGCCAAACACGACATCTGCCACATCACGGTAGCGCTTGGCAAAGTGCACCGTCATGCCCTCTTTCAGGTAGTCCGGCAACTCTTCGTAATCGCGCTTGTTGGCGTCGGGCAAAATCAATTCAAAAATATCGCTGCGTCGCGCGGCAATGACTTTCTCACGAATACCGCCAACGGGGAGCACTTGGCCGGTTAACGTTAGTTCGCCGGTCATCGCCAAAGGCCTATCGATCGCATGGTGCTTGGCCAGCGAGAGCAGCGCCGTGGTCATGGTGACACCCGCCGAAGGGCCATCTTTCGGCGTGGCGCCCTCGGGTACGTGCAAGTGTACAAACGCCGAGTCAAAGAAGTCGGTATCGGCACCATACTCCTGCAGGTGGCCCAGGGTATAGCTGTAAGCGATATTGGCGGACTCCTGCATCACTTCGCCTAACTTACCGGTCAGTTTAAAACCACGATCCAGTGAGTGTACTTTGCCTGCTTCGATGGGCAATGTTGCCCCCCCCATGGAAGTCCACGCCAGGCCGGTCACTACCCCTTCGCCGGTGAGCACTTTCTCCTTACGGAAAATCGGCGCACCTAAGAACTCCTCCAGGTTTTTAACTGATATCTTGACCGTTTCAGACTCCTCTTCGAGCAGTTTAACGGCCGATTTACGCACAATGCGGTGCAGTTGCTTCTCCAGCTGGCGCACTCCGGCTTCCCGGGCGTAGCCTTCAATGACCTGCTTTAAAGCCGCATCGGAGAGGCTGATCCTCTTTTTCGTCAGGTTGTCGCGCTTGAGCAGCTTCGGCCACAGGTGGTGCTTGGCAATCGCCAGCTTCTCTTCAGCGATATAACCGGAGAGGCGGATCTGCTCCATACGGTCAAGCAGCGGCCCTGGAATCGAATCAAGCGTGTTGGCAGTGCAGATAAACAGCACCTTGGAGAGGTCCATGCGCACATCAAGATAGTGATCAAGGAAATCGACGTTCTGTTCGGGATCAAGTACTTCCAGCAGCGCCGATGCTGGATCGCCCTGAAAGGACTGCCCGAGCTTATCGATTTCATCCAGCATGATAACGGGGTTTTCGACCTCGACCTCTTTAAAGGCTTGCACCAGTTTGCCGGGCATAGCGCCCACATAGGTACGCCGATGGCCTTTAATTTCCGCTTCATCGCGCATACCACCGACTGAGAAACGGTAAAACTGGCGCCCTAAGGCTTCGGCGATCGAACGTCCGATGGAGGTTTTGCCTACCCCAGGAGGGCCTACCAACAATACAATCGAGCCGCCTACGTCGCCTTTGAAAGTACCCTCGGCCAGAAATTCGATAATACGCTCTTTAACGTCTTTCAAACCGTCGTGGTCGCGATCCAGCACCTGGCGGGCATGGGGTAGATCCAACTGATCCTGGCTGGTCACTCCCCAGGGCAGCGAGGTTAACCAATCCAGGTAGTTACGCGTGGTGCCATACTCCGGCGAACCGGTTTCCAACACGCTGAGCTTATTAAGCTCATCGTCAATACGCGATTGAACACGCTCGGGCACTACCAGTGACTCCAAACGCGCTCTAAAGGTATCTACATCGTTTTCTCGATCACCTTTGGAGATACCCAATTCACGCTGGATGACCTTGAGCTGCTCGCGCAGGAAGAACTCGCGCTGGCGATCCTGCATTTGCGCGTTTACCTGCTCGCTGATCTCGCCCTGTAGCAACGCAACATCGATCTCTTTTCGCAGCAGCGGCAGCACTTTCTGCATCCGCTCTTCTACCGAAAGTGTTGCCAGCACATCCTGAAGTTCGGGGCCTTTGGCGGAGGTAATAGCGGCGGCAAAATCGGTCAACGGCCCCGGCTGATGAGGACTAAAGCGGTTGAGGTAGTGCTTGAGTTCTTCACCGTACAGCGGGTTAATCGGCAGCAGCTCTTTAATGCCGTTGATGATCGCCATGGCGTAGGCGCGGGTCTCTTCGTTCTCCGCATCAACCGGCTCTTTAGGGTAGGTCACCTCGACGAGGTAAGGCGGCTCTTTGGAGAGCCAGCGGGTAATTTTAAAGCGCTGAAGCCCTTGAGCGATAAACTGAATCTGATCGTCTTCGCCCTTAAGTTTGTGCACTTTGACCGCAGTACCGATCTCCGGGAAACCTTCGTGATCCAGGGAGGTGACACCCTGCTCGCCCACAAAGGCAACACCCAATGTGTGGTGCGGCGTGTTACCCACACGGCGCATGGTCTCTTCCCAGCGCTCACGATTAATCACCAGCGGCTGTACCTGGGCGGGGAAGAACGGCCGGTTATGAATAGGCAGGAGGTAAATGCGTTCGGGCAGCATTTCGCTAGCGGGCACCAGAGAGTTTACCCGCTCGCCGTCTGAGCGGTACTCACTTCCTCCCTGCTTACTATCGGGCTCTTGAGAGCTTTTTTCAGTCTGTTCGTTAGAGTGGTTTGCACCACTGTCTTCACTACTCTCTTCACTACCGGGGGTGTCATCAGTAGTGGATGACTGCTCATCATCAAGTTGCCAATCAAGATGTTCAGCGTCGTGTTCGTAATCCTGATCGCTCATGCGTCCTCCAATGAACCGATACCGGCGGTGAGAACCGCCTAGTGTTGTCCATGGAATGCGGGCAGTGGGCCAAAACTTCAACCCTTCGCGAGTAGAACAGTCAGTTTAGCGGCGCTCCCTGCGACCGTAGGTAAACTTTTCTTTTAAAATTATTGAGGCCAAAGCTCGGGCATCGGGCGCCCATTGATACGCCAAACGCCACGCACCACATCAAACTGCAGCTCCCGAGTACCCAGGGGCAGGCCTAACCATAATGCGGCGACGGTAGGCGCATCGTGCCAGGTAAAGTCGCCATCAATACGCTCCAGCCATTTCGCCTGCTCTTTCTTTTTGTCGAGGTTAACCACACTCAGCTCATCCAACTGGCGGGCATCAAAAAACAGCGCGCCATCCGCATCCAGGCGAATACCCAACAGCGGACTGTCGATGGCGATGGTCATGACATCTAAACGTGGCGAGTCGCTAAGCACTTTGCGCAGATCCGGCTCCAACCGGGCCAGCAACCCTTCGGCCATAGGTAGACTAGCGTCTCCCCAGGCGGCTTCCTGGCGCAAACGGCGAATCAAGTGGCGAACCGCATCGGCATTCAAACGCGAAAGCTCCATCTCTATGCGGCCATTGAGCAGCGGCATATCAGGCGCTTGAGAAGGCACCATCACATCGCCCACTTCAAGCTCGCCTTTGATACGGAGTTCGCTCTCATCCAGCACCATATGGCTGTTTAGATCGAGAGGTGAAAACTGGATATCGTAGGAGGGGTAGCTGAGCGTCAGCGTTTCAATATGCAGGTGATCGCGTTGAGCAAAGTGGTAAGCATCATCAATATAAGTATAGCGGCTTTCGAGCACCGTGGGGCCTATCGCAAGCTGGGCCATACCGTCGGTCAGGGTAAGTTGATCAAATAACGCGCGTAGTCGCCAATCGCCAAACACGCCTTCCAAGCGCAGCCGACCACCGCGGACGGCTAAATCGCGGCCATTTTGTTGAATCACAAAGGGGGCAAGGGCAAGGCGCAATTCGCTATGACCGCTAAGGGTGTGATAGCGCCCCTGCCAACGCGGCACAGAGGGGGCGGTGACCTCACCCACGGCTTGCTGCAGAACGGTATCGAGACGTGGTAGTACGGTGCCTTCGACATCCGTGCTTAAAATACCGTGCCGCGCGCTATACGTGAGCTCAAGGCGCCAGGGTCGACCCAAAAGCGGTGACAGTATCACCCTGCCTTGGGAGCTTAACCACCCTTGATGACTCTCAGTACGATTGACGCGCCACTCGCCCCGCGCCTCCAGATCTTCGAGCGCTTGGCGTAGACTGCGCTCAAACAGCACACTGGAGAGTAGCTGCGCTGCCATCCACACTACGGCTATAATCGCCAGCGTGGGGACAATCAGACGTTCCTTGCGCATGCTACCTCCTTGAAGCCAACGCCTTGCAGCCAATGCACTCGAAAAAAGTTATCAACCGCTCCTGATCTCTATTTACCACTTACCACTTACCACTTACCACTTACCACTTACCACTTACCACTTACCACTTACCACTTACCACTTACCACTTACCACTTACCAAGTTTAGTGTAGCCAGAACCACAGGTGCATAGTACTCCAGGCGTAGGCCCCTGCCATCACGTCATCGATCATAATACCAAAGCCGCCCGCCACGCGGCGGTCAGCCCAGCGAATCGGCCAGGGCTTAAAGACATCGAAGATGCGAAATACCACAAATCCCCATAGCGCAGCCTCCCACGAAAAAGGCACCGCCGCCATGGTTAGCCAGTAACCCACAAACTCGTCCCACACGATACCCGAGTGATCGTGTACCCCTAAATCGTGGGACGTTTTATCACATAGCCAAACGCCGACAATAAAGGCAACAAAACAAATACTCAGGTACCACCCCAGGGGCAGTTCCGCCATCATCCAGTAGAACGGAATGGCCGCTAGCGTGCCAAAGGTACCCGGCGCCCAAGGGACAGCACCGCTACCCAAGCCGAAGGCAAAAAAATGTGTTGGGCGACGCCAGACACTTTTCGGTGCATGATTCATGGCGCTTCCCCACTAAAATGCTGCCAGCCGGCATAGCCGCTGACATAACGACTCAGTTCACTCTGGCCAGAGGCAGTAACGCCTAACGCTTCACTGCAGTGGCCGATGACGGTCAGCGAGAGACCCAATGGCGCTAAACGTTGTTGCGCCTCTGCGACGTCGTCAGCGCCGAGGGTAACAAGCAGTTCGTAATCATCCCCGCCGGAAAGTGCCGCTTTTAGTGCAGCTTCCCGACCTAGGGAGCTTTCCAGTTCGTCCGCCAGTGGTAAGGCGTCTAGCGCGATGACGGCTCCGACCTGCGAAGCGTCGCGAATATGCGCCAAGTCGGCCAGTAGCCCATCGGAGATATCCAGTGCAGCGGTGGCTAAGTCGCGCAACGCCAGGCCCGCCGCTAAGCGCGGTTGTGGCAATAGGTAGCGACTTAACAATGGATGCGCCAGATCGCGCTCGCCCTGCTGCCAAAGCGCCAGCCCGCCTGCCCCACCACCTAGTGCACCGGTGACAGCGATCAGATCTCCCACCTGGGCACCGCTACGGGTCAAGGCTTCGCCCACCGGGAGTTCACCCATCACAGTAACGCCTATGGAAAGCGCACCGGAAGTGACATCGCCCCCCACCAGCGTGGTGGCGTGCTGCTGACAAAGCGTATGAAAGCCTCGCGCATAGTCTGTAAGCCAAGCATGGGTGGCTTCATCATTGGTAAACTGGCGCTGATCAAGGGTTAACGCCATCAAACACCAACGCGAAGTCGCCCCCATGGCGGCCAGGTCGCTCAGCGCAACGGCCAAGGCACGGTGACCCACCGCAAATGCTGATGCTTCGCGGGGAAAGTGTACATCCACCACCGAGGTATCAACGCTCACGACCAACTGTTGGCCTGCTTGCGGCAACAGCAGCGTGGCGTCGTCTCCACATCCCAGTGTGACGCCATTTGACGCAGCCGACGCCTCCTGCGACGACATAAAGTAGCGTCGAATCAAATCAAATTCGGCAAGCACAAAGGCCCCTTAAACGCATTGTCATACCGCTCGCGTTCAGAGACGACGAGCGCTGACCTCGGCACTGCGCAAGCGAATAGCCAGCTTGTCGAGAATGCCGTTCACGTATTTATGGCCATCGGTGGCGCCAAATGACTTAGCCAGCTCAACGCCTTCGTTAATGACGACACGATAAGGTACTTCCATGCGGCGGGAAAGCTCGTAAGCGCCCAACCGTAGGATGGCCAACTCTACCGCATCGAGATCTTCTAAGCGGCGGTCTAGCAGGGGAGAGATTTCACGATCCAGTTCCGCTTTGAACCGCACGGTATTATGGAGTAACTCGTGAAACAGCGCCTTGTCGGCGATCTCCATCACCTTGACCCAATTTTCGTGATCTTCCAGGTCATCGTCGGCGACCTGGCTACGAAACTCGGCTTCAATGGTGGTAATGGATTTACCCGTCATGTGCCATTGATAAAGCCCCTGCACCGTTAATTCCCGCGCCGCGTGGCGGCCCTGCTGAGCGGCAGAGGGTTTACGCTCGCTCATTGGGTATCTCCTGACGGTAGCGCACGGAGCAGAGAGACCATTTCCATCGCGGCCATGGCAGCTTCGGTGCCTTTGTTACCGGCCTTGGTGCCTGCACGCTCAATCGCTTGCTCAATGGTTTCAACGGTTAACACGCCGTTAGCCACCGGGGTATCAAACTCAAGCTGCAGGTGATTAATCGCCGTATTGCAGCCGCCCGCCACGTATTCAAAATGCGGTGTGCCACCGCGAATGACCGCGCCCAGGGCAATCACTGCGTCGGGTTTCATTACCTTCAACACGCGCTTCACCGCCAGCGGGAGTTCCCAGGCGCCCGGCACGTGAACAATGTGGATATGCTCGGCGTCGACACCGTGACGGGTCAAGCTGTCGACGGCGCCTTCCACCAGGCTATCGACCACGTGATGGTTAAAACGGCCGACCACGATGACATAGCGGCCATCGACATCAACAAACGTACCTTCAACTTGAGTGAGGGAGTGCATCAATTTATTCCTGCTGAATTAGTTCTGCTGAGAAGTTGGTTCATACGCCGTGTCATTAGGGCCCAGACGCTCTACGACTTCGAGGTCAAAGCCGGACAGCGCCGAAAACTTCCACGGTGAACTAAGTAATCGCATTTTACCCACGCCTAAATAGCGCAGAATCTGAGAACCGGTGCCGATGGTCAAGTAGTTACCGGCACCGTCGGAGTCGCTGGTACGCGGCTGGCGCACGCGATCCAAAAAGATATCCAGTTGGTCTTTCAAATCCTGGTGCGGGCGGCCGTCGTCAATCAACACAAACACGCCTGGCGCGGCACTGGCAATCTCTTCCAGCGCGCGATGGGCATCCCAGCGGCACTGTTCGTCTTTCATCAAGCCCATTACATCGCGCAGCGTATCAGTCAGATGCACGCGCACCGTGGTGGCCTGTTCCGGCGTGGGCTGACCGTTCACCAACGCCAAATGGTGAGCGCCCTGGATACGATCACGGAACACGTGCAGCTCAAGCTCGCCATGGGAGGTCATGACCGTTGACGCTTCCAGATGATCGATGGTCTGTTCGTTAACGATACGGTAGTGAATCAGATCCGCGATGGTACCGATCTTAATACCGTGCTCCTGGGCGAAGGCTTCAAGCTCGGGGCGGCGCGCCATGCTGCCATCATCATTCATAATCTCGCAGATTACACCGCTAGGGTCACAGCCCGCCAGTGCCGCCAAATCACACGAAGCTTCCGTATGCCCGGCACGGCGCAGCACGCCGCCCGGCTCGGCCATCAGCGGAAAGATATGGCCTGGCTGAACGATATCAGAGGGCTTTGCATTGGGTGCCACCGCGGCTTGCACGGTACGCGCACGATCTGCAGCTGAAATACCCGTCGTGACGCCTTCGGTTGCCTCAATGGAGAGAGTAAACTTGGTGCCAAAACCGGAACCGTTATCACGCACCATTAGCGGCAGATTAAGCTGCTCACAGCGGGCGCGAGTCATCGGCATGCAGATCAAGCCGCGGGCGAAACGGGCCATAAAGTTGATATGCTCGGCCTGCACTTTTTCGGCGGCCATGATGATATCACCTTCATTTTCGCGATCCTCATCGTCCATGAGAATCACCATTTTGCCCTGGCGGATATCGTCCACCAGCTCGGCGATAGGGGCTAAGCCTCTAGAGGAGGGGTGCGCCATGGAATCTCCAATAAGTGTTGTCACGATAGCTTGTCAGGATAGGTTATCGAGAAAGAGTGTCGCGAGAGTGAGTCACGATTTTGCGCGTCAGGGTACCTTGCTCTCGCAAAATTCGCCAGATGCGCTAGTCGCTAGAGGGGATGCGATAATGCGCCAATCGCGCCCTACTGCTCGCATATCGTGAATGGTTAACCGCCGCTGATCGGCCATACGTGAGAGCCCTGGCAGCGCAAAAAGGGGCCGTGCTTCGCCGCCTAACAATGTGGGGGCAACAAACAGCTGTAGCTCATCGACCAACGCCGCATCGAGCATAGCGCCCGCCAATGTCGCTCCGGTTTCCACCAGCAGTTCATTAACCTGTTCATTTTCGGCTAACCACTGCAGCATTGCCACTAAATCGATACGGCCATCGCTACCGGAGGGTAACACCTGTACTTCAGCGCCCGCCTGAGTTAACCGTTCCCGCTTCTCTTCCAAGTGGTCTGATGTGGTGATCACTAGCGTACGCCCAGGCTCGCTTAAACAGGCTGCCGCCAGAGGTAGGCGCAAGTGGGTATCTAAAACCACCCGCAGGGGCTGGCGGCGAACCACTTCGTCTGCGTTGTTAAGCTGTAACTGCTCTGCTCGTAACGTCAGCCGAGAGTCGTCCATAATGAGCGACTCAACGCCGCTTAATATCGCGCTGGAGCGTGCCCGTAGCCGCTGCACCTGGGTGCGTGCTTCAGGCCCGGTGATCCACTGAGACTCCCCCGACCCCATGGCGGTACGACCATCTAGACTCATCGCCATTTTCAGGCGCACAAAGGGACGCTGCTGGGTCATGCGAGCAATAAAGCCGGGATTCAGAGCGCGCGCGTCACTCTCTAATAACCCCACCGCCACCTCAACACCCGCCTCTTCAAGCAGACGAATACCGCGGCCACTCACCTGCGGGTTCGGATCCACCATGGCAACCACTACCCGCGACACCTTCGCTTCCTGGAGCGCCACCGCGCAGGGGCCAGTGCGGCCGGTGTGGGAACAAGGCTCCAGGGTGACGTACGCGGTCGCGCCCAGGGCTTGCTCACCAGCATCATTCAACGCGTGAATTTCGGCGTGGGGTTCACCGGCACACAGGTGAAAGCCTTCACCGACAATCTGCTCGTCACGCACAATCACACAGCCGACTCGCGGGTTGGGATCCGTGGTGTATAAGCCTTTTTGCGCCAGTTGCAGCGCCCGCGCCATATAGCGGTGGTCGGCTTGGCTAAAGACAGCACTCATTTTGACGACTCGCTGCCATGGCCCAGTCGGGAAGAGGGCTCTTGGGACAGCCGGTCAATTTCAGCGCGAAATTCATCCAGATCCTGGAACTTGCGATATACCGAAGCAAAGCGGATATAGGCTACGTGATCGAGGGTTTTAAGCGCTTGCATGACCGACTCGCCAATATCACGGGCGTTGATTTCGCGATCGCCCCGGGCACGTAAGGTTTGGCGGATGCGCTCTACCGCCGCTTCAATGGCTTCTGCACTGACCGGACGCTTTTCCAGCGCACGCAACATACCTGCCCGCAGTTTGGCTTCATTAAAGCTCTCGCGGGAGCCGTCGGACTTCACCACCCGCGGCATTACCAATTCTGCGGTTTCGTAGGTGGTAAAGCGCTCTTGGCAGCTCGCACACTGGCGTCGACGGCGTACCTGATCACCATCCGCTACCAGGCGCGAATCAGTCACTCGAGTATCGTTTGCACCACAAAAAGGGCAATGCATGGCGGTCAACCTGTTGTCAGCTCGTGTCGGCGTACCGCACGAGTTAGCGTGTTATAACCTGTCAATGTGTGTGCTATTAATAGCGTTTTAGCAGTAGTAACTGCCACAAGCTAATGTATCTTAGCGTTTAAACGCGGTATCAACCTCGTATTGTAACGATTTGGCACACAAGCTGCAGCGTTTGTGGCAGATTGTTTATCAGGAGCTACCCATGCCCCCCTTTGAGCAGACCGTTAACGACTACCTCAGCCACCTTTATGGCCCCAGGGCGGGGGAAGTGCAGCGCCGTTTAAACCAGCGTCTAGCGCATTTTCAGTCGCTTGCCCCATTTCCATCCAGCTCCGGTAGAACCAGCACTAAAAACGCACCCTCTTGGAGCGAAAAAGATCAGTGGGTGATCAGCTACGGTGACTCGATTATTGAAGATGGTGTGCCGCCGTTGGCAGTGCTTAGCGATTTTCTTCAAGCGCGGTTGGGCGATCGCATCAGCGGTGTACATGTACTGCCCTTCTTTCCCTGGAGCAGCGACGACGGCTTTTCGGTGATCCACTACCGGGAAGTGAACCCCGATCTTGGTGATTGGTCGCACATCCGCGAACTCGCCAGCCATTACGACTTAATGGCCGACCTGGTGCTCAATCACGTCTCACGGGAGTCTCTCTGGTTTGTGGATTACCTGAGCGGCAGCCTGCCCGGCCGCGACTACTTTATCGAAGTCGATCCAGAGACCGATGTCTCCCAGGTGGTGCGCCCACGCAGCAGCCCGCTGCTGGTGCCCATTTCCACCCGGCGTGGCACCCGCTACCTGTGGGCGACGTTCTCCGAAGACCAGCTTGACCTGAACTTTGAAAATCCGGATGTGCTGCTGGAGTTCGTGGGTATTTTGCTGTTCTACCTGGAGCAAGGAACGCGGATTGTACGTTTGGATGCGGTGGCCTTTCTGTGGAAGCGGCTGGGTACTGCCTGCATTCACCTGCCGGAAACCCACACTGTGGTGCGGCTGCTACGAGCGATTGTGGATCACGTGGCCCCAGGTACCCTGTTAATCACCGAAACCAATGTGCCCCACCAGGAAAATATCAGTTATTTTGGCTTGGATCGGTTGCCAGCGGGGGGCCCCGACGAAGCCCATATGGTGTATCAGTTTGCCCTCCCCCCGCTGCTATTGCACACCCTCACCCGGGGCGAAGCGAGCACCTTACAAACCTGGCTTGCCAGCCTTCCGGTACTGCCCGACCAATGCACCTACCTCAACTTTACGGCCAGCCACGACGGCATTGGCGTGCGCCCCTTGGAAGGTTTATTGCCCGATCACGAGCGGGATGCGCTGCTGGAGCTGATGCACCGTTTCGGAGGCTTTGTCAGCATGCGTAGCAACCCCGATGGCAGCGATACGCCCTATGAGATCAATATCACCTGGTTTGAAGCCATGCGCGGCACCCGCCGCGGCCCCGACCCGTGGCAGGTAGCGCGTTTTCTATGCAGCCAAGCAATTATGCTGAGTTTGCAAGGTATCCCCGCGCTGTATATTCACACCCTAACTGGCACACTCAATGACGTGGAAGGCGTTGAGCGCAGTGGGCGGCTACGTTCGATCAACCGCCGGCGCTGGCAGCGTAGCGAGCTAGACCTGCTGTTAGATAGCCCTTCAACGCCCACCCACGATGTTTTTCACGCCTTAAACCGGCTATTAGACCAGCGCCGTCAAGAGCCCTGCTTTCACCCCAATGCCGCCCAGCGGGTGTTAGTCTCGGCACCGGAACTGCTGGCGGTAGAGCGCGGCCCACTGCACGATGGCCGCCGATTACTGGCGCTGTACAACGTCACCGATCTGCCGCTTCCCTTAGAAAACGTGGGCGAGGCAGTTACCCAGGCACTTGAAAAACACGCCTGGCAAGCGCTGGATCCTGGCAACCCATGGATTCCCGAAGGCACGCTACCGCCATACGCGGTACGCTGGCTGGTAGCTGATCGTTAATGCCATTTCGTTAATACCATTGAGAAATCTAAAGTTTCAAAAACCGTAAACTTCAAAAACCGTAAGTTGCGACATATTGCCCCAGTTATAAAGCGCATAATCCCTAAATAATGTTGTGCTGCGATAATCGCAACACGGCATTATTTTAGGGATTGCCAGCACTAAGGCGGCGGTTATTAAATCTCTAGCCTCTCACTCTTATTCAAACAAGGCGCTGCAATGCACTTAAAACGTCACGCTGGCATAAGTGGTTTTCTCCTGCTGGCAGGATTGGTCGGCACCTCTGCGAGCTATGCCGATGAGCTCCCCGCCCCTATTCAGGCACTTGCCGACCAAGGCTTGGAAATTCATGGTCAATTCGATGCCCCCGGAGGGTTGCGCGGCTACGGCGCCAGCGTGCAGGGCCAGGACATGGCGATTTACCTGACGCCGGATGGCGAGCACGCCGTGGTGGGTACGCTAATGGATAATGAGGGGAATGACCTTACCGAAGCGCAACTGGATGAGCATGTACGTGCACCGCTAGAGGCACAAACATGGCAGCTATTAAGCGAAAGCCACTGGGTACAGGACGGCAATGTGGATGCCCCCCGGGTGATTTACACCTTCACGGATGCCAACTGCCCCTACTGCCGTCAAATGTGGCAAGACGTTCGCCCCTGGGTGGAAGCAGGTGAGGTGCAGCTACGCCATATCATGGTAGGTATCTTAGCACCCGACAGCCCTGGAAAAGCAGCCGCTATTCTCGGCGCCGACGATCCAGCGGCGACACTGTATGCCCATGAAAGCGGCCAGCAGGAAATCGAAGCTAGTGCCCAACCGAGAGAAATTGAAGAGCAGGTGTACGCCAATAACCAGTTGTTCGAAGAGCTGGGCCTATATGCAACCCCCACTTCCGTTTTTCAGCGTGAAACAGAGAACGGGGCCGTGCGTCTTGACCGTATTCAGGGTATGCCCAGTGATGAGCGGCTGATCGAGATGATGGGCAGTGAAACACCTTGATGAACTTAGCCTGCCACCGCTAGCTGAGATTGCCGCGTCGCTGCGCTCCTCGC
>NZ_JAINWD010000058.1:0-23783 GCF_021021315.1 Halomonas sp. IOP_14
AATATCGGCAGTTATTCAGACCTTCCTTAAGCCTAATGGTAGCGAGCATTAAAGCGGTTCATCTGGTAAGGGGCGCGGGTAAGCAGAAGAGCGTTATCTTATACAGGCGTCTTGTGTCAAGAGACTATGTTGCAGGGTAATGCATGGCTGCGTAAAGCATAGTGCCTCGAATCTGGGCTTGGATATTGTACCGCTGTATGGAGATGAGTTAGAGGCGTTTATCGCTGGATCTGCTGAAGTGATGAAAGAGAGTGCTGGCGACTTAGCTGCTAAATAAAATAAGGAGTTAGCGACTGATGGCAAAGGATATAGGTAAACCGATCTTTGATCTGTTTCTTGTGGTGGCATCGGCAATTGGGTTTTATATGGCCACTACGCTGCCAGCAGTCAGCATGGCGGGGGGGCTTTCCCCCGCTTCTTTTCCAAAGTTGATTTCTGGCTTGATTTTTGTGTGTGCCGTGCCCTGCTTAATACGTGATTCTTACGAATGGCTTGTTGCAAGGCGAGTGCGGGAAGACACAACAGCCCTTAATGCCTCTGCTCCGAAGAAAGGCATTTTGCAATGGCTGACCATCGTGGCTTTGATTATTGTTTATATCAACTCTTTCGAGCGGCTGGGGTATATCGCAAGCACAGCGATATTTTGCTTTTTAAATGTCGTTTGTCTTGTCATCACTAGCGGTGAATTTCAAAAATTAAGCAGTAGTCGAAAACTTCGAAACCTAGCCGCGTATACAGTTTTTGCGTTCGCTTTATCATTGGTTATCTATTATGTATTTACCGAACTATTCAATATCCCACTGCCGGATTGAGGAAGGAGAAGTGAGATGCTAACGGGTTATATTGATGGTTTGGGGCTGGTCTTCCAGTTGGGTACATTATTGGCGATTGCCGGTGGGACTTTCCTAGGCATTATCATGGGGGTATTGCCTGGCTTAACATCGGCCATGGCGATAGCCCTATTATTGCCGGTAACCTTTGGAATGCCGCCTGTGATGGGTATTGGTATGCTGCTGGGTACCCTGTGTGGTGCTGGTGCCAGTGGCTCGATACCCGCCATATTGTTGAATATTCCAGGGACGCCATCCTCGGTCGCGACGACGTTCGATGGCTTTCCAATGGCTCAAAAGGGAGAAGCGGGGAGAGCCCTGGGGCTGGCAATTGTTGCCTCTTTCTTTGGCGGTGTAGCTAGTATGGTGGTGTTAAGTCTTCTCGCACCACCCATCGCTGAGTTTGCATTGCGATTTGGTGCTGCGGAGTATTTTTCGCTGAGCATTTTCGGGCTAGTCATTATTGCTTCTGTTGCGGGCAAGTCCCTCCTTAAAGGTTTGATTGCAGGCCTGATAGGTTTCTTTTGCTCTACCATCGGTACAGATCCTATTGCGGGGGTCGACCGTTTTACGTTTGGACAGCTTTCTTTATTGACCGGCATTAACCTTTTACCGGCGCTGATTGGGTTATTCGCGGTGTCACAAGTGCTGAAAGATGCCTTCGAATATGACCCCTCCAATAAACTTCAGAATAGCCCCCATAAGGTCGATATTGCACGCCCGCGGTTTATTGAAACGCTGCGCAATTGGCGCGCTCTTCTCGTCGGTATCGTGTCTGGTTCTGTCGTGGGCCCAGTGCCTGGCGCTGGGGGCAGTATCGCCTCACTGGTAGCCTATGACCAAGCACGTCGTTTCTCTAAAACACCTGAAAAGTTTGGTAAGGGGCATGGTGCTGGCATTGTCTCCGTTGAGAGCGCGAACAATGCTTTGTTAGGTGGGGCGTTAATTCCTACGCTTGCGCTGGGCATCCCTGGCGAGGCCGCGACGGCTGTTCTATTGGGTGGTTTGATGATTCAAGGTGTTACGCCGGGACCGATGCTATTTGAAAGCCAGAGCGGCATCATTTACGGGATATTTTTAGCGTACTTAGTCGCTAACTTCTTCATGCTTATCATCATGTGTTTAGGTATCAAGCTGTTTGTTCGTGTACTGCTAGTGCCAAGAAAGCAGTTGATATCGGCTATCATTGTTTTCTGTTTTATCGGTGTTTACGGAGTTGATGGGGATGTGTTTAACCTCTACATAATGCTCGCTTTTGGATTGCTCGGCTATTTTCTCAACCGATATGGCTTTGGAACCGCTCCAGTAATACTGGGTTTAATTCTGGGGCCTATAGCGGAATCTAACTTGAGGCGGGGGCTGCAGACCTTCGGGGGTGATTGGACACCGTTTTTCACGCGGCCCATCAGCGTTACCTTTTTAGTCATCGCCTTAGGGTTGCTGGCGCTGACACTGTGGCAGAACTACCGTACTCGTCAACAAGACGCGGCGTCTGACGCTGCTTGAAGTCCATGGCCGCCATTCGAGGCGGCTGGGGTGTTGAAGCCCACTCGCGGAGTGGGCTTTTTTAATGGTGGGGGTAAGTGATGGCTAATATCGATTTTGAGACGTTGCGCAGTACGATTGAAAAATCACTATTGAAGGCGGGGCTAAAGCCCGCTGATGCTGAGACCTGCGCGCAAATCCATGCTGAAAGTACCCGCGACGGCGTACATTCGCATGGTATTGGGCGGGTTCCGCGTTTCATTGAGTACGTCGGGAAAGGCTGGGTCGATATCGACGCTAAGCCAAGCCTTGTTCAGCGATTGGGCGCGATTGAGGTGCTTGATGGAGGTTTTGGAATAGGTGTGGTCAATGCACTTCATGCCACAGAGCGTGCCATGGCGTTGGCGCGTGAACATGGTATGGGGCTGGTGGCGTTGCGCGATACAACCCACTGGATGCGGGGCGGAAGCTATGGCTGGCATGCGGTTGAGCAGGGGTTCGCGACTATTATGTGGACCAATACCGAGTCGTGCATGCCTGCCTGGGGTGGTGCTTCCCAATCGATTGGCAATAACCCGTTGGTGATGGCCGTGCCGCATAACACCGGGCCTCTGGTGCTCGATATGGCGATGTCTCAGTTCTCCTATGGGAAGCTGCAGACGACTCAGTTGAAGGGCGAGCATTTGCCCGTTGACGGCGGCTTTGATGAGCGTGGAGCGTTGAGCCGTGATCCTGCGGCGATCGCTGCGACGCGTCGCTTGCTGCCGGCCGGGTACTGGAAAGGCTCGGGGTTGTCGATCCTACTGGATGCGTTGGCAGCACTGCTCGCTCAAGGGCGTCCTAGCCATGCCATTGACAAGGTTCAGCGCGGCAGTGGTGGCGGTTGCAGCCAAGTGTATATGGTGTTTGACCCCGAGCAACTCGGCGGCCGCGAGGCTTGCGATAGCATTGTCGAAGGCATTCAGTCTCATCTGGCCGCCGCCACGCCTGCCGAGCCGGGGTGCCCAGTGCGCTGGCCGGGCGAGTCGACCGCTAATCAGCGGTATGGAGAGAGGCCGATTGTTGTCGATGACATGCTATGGCGCTCTGTTTGCGAGCTGGCGGGTGATTAGTTAAAGGCGCTTTAATCCTCAACAGGTTTACAGAGTATGGCTGCTACTTTGGTTTAAATTTCGATAGTTCTGCTTGCACCCTGCTAGCAGGATACTTATCTTCTAGGTTGTATGATGTATGACATAAGGTTGTTGGCTAGCTAATGATGTCTGCTCATTCAGTGGTCAACACATTTTAAAGAGGGCGCAAAGTGACGTTTTCAAGACAAGAAGTAACAAAAGCCATCGGCGATGGTCTGCTATCGTTCCCGATTACCGATTTCGATAGTCAAGGTCGTTTCGATGAAGCGAGCTACCGCAAGCGGCTTGAGTGGTTCATCAGCCACGAGATCTCGGCGGTCTTCGTCGCGGGTGGCACGGGGGAGTTTTTTAACCTGTCACTTGATGAGTATCGCGAGATTGTTCGCGTCGCCGTCGAAGTAATCGACGGTCGCTTGCCCGTCATTGCCAGCGCGGGCTTAAGCGTTGAAGCCGGCAAGGCCTTTGCAAAAGCAGCCGAAGAAGCGGGCGCTGACGGCATTCTACTGATGCCGCCATACCTTACCGAGTGCCCGCAGGATGGCTTGGTGGAGTATGCACGCCAGATTTGTGATGCCACGTCAGTCAACGTGATTTATTACAACCGCGGTAATGGCATTTTGAATGCTCATTCTGTGCAGCAGCTCGCCGACCAGTGTCCTAACTTGGTGGGGCTAAAAGATGGTAAAGGCGATATTCAGGCGCTCAATAAAATCGTCAAAACCGTGGGTGACCGCTTGGTGTATATCGGCGGCGTGCCCACGGCTGAAATTTTTGCCGAGGCCTATGTCTCTATTGGCGTAAATACCTACTCATCGGCTGTTTTCAATTTCGTGCCGGAGATGGCGGTGAAGTTCTACAAGGAGTTGCGTAAAGGTAATAAAGACGTTGTGAAACAAATCACTAACGACTTTTTTATTCCTTTCGTAGACCTCAGGGATCGAAAAGCGGGCTATGCCGTTAGCCTGATCAAAGCAGGCGCAGACATTGTTGGTCGTCCCGCCGGCAGTGTTCGCGCGCCGCTGACAATGCCAACCCAAGAGGAGTGTCAGGAGCTTAAAAAGTTGATCGATCGGGTTAAATAGTAATAAAGCGCCAACTCATTAAGCCATTAATTCCTTAAACCACTGAGCTATAACAATTTAACAACGAGCGAAAGAGGTGAAAGTATGATCGTTTCTAATAAATTAATGACAAGTGTCGGTTCCGCAGCGCTGATGGCAGCATTGAGCGTCAGCGCTGGCGTAGCCATGGCCCAAGATGGCCCATTGCGGGGCAATATTCGTGTTGTCATCGGCTCAACGTCCACAGGCGGGGATACGTACCAAAACTCTACTATTGTGGTGGATGAGCTAGCTGAAAGGCTGGATCTCAACATGAAGGTGGACGCCGTTGGCGCAAGCTCTGCTTTCCGCACACTTGACCGGGACTCTCGCGGCAATACGCTGATGATCTTCCATGATCAGTCCTATCTTGGCCATCTGTATGGCGTAGAAGGTTACGACGATATTTTTGAGAAATATACTGTTGGGCCGACGCTTGCAATCAACCCAGGCAATGCCTACCTGGTGCCCAAAGATTTACCTTACCAAACCCTTGATGACATCATTGCTGCAGTAGGCAATGGTGAGACTGTGCGGGTCGCTATCCAGCCGGGTGGCGTATCGGAGATTGGTTTCAGTGCCCTGAAAAATGCCATCGCTATTGAGCATCCTGGGCAGGAAGACAACCTGGTTGCTGTCAATACCGGTTCTCAATCGGACAAAAACCAGCAACTTTTTGACGGCCAAGCCGATGTGATTAATGGCACCGTGCAGGCTAACGAGCAGTACACGCGGTTACCTGAAGACGACCAGAAAGCGATGCGTTTTGTCTGGTTAACGGCCCGTCAAGACACTATTGAACAGGCTCCGGAAGAGGGGCTTGGCCAAACGTCTCGTGAGCAACTGTTGGAGTATGTAGAGCCAAACGTGCACGTCACAATGGGCGATGACGAGAGTTTTACATTCGATAAGGAGTTCTTCTTCCTCTACAACAAAGACATGGATCCAGCGATTGTTGAGCAAATCGATGAAGCGCTAGCGGATATCTATGCGGAAGGTGAAATACAGGAGACTCAGAAGAACGCTTTCTTTATCCCCAACTTCAAGCCTTCTGATGAAGCCTCTGAGTATCTCGCCGATAAAATGGCTCGCTACGAAGAAATCATCAGCAACATCCAGTAAAGGGTATGGCACTCGCTGCGTGGGCGGCGGGTGCCCCTATGCGTGAGCCGCTATAGAACCGCTATAGAACCGCTATAGAACCGCTATAGAACCGCTATAGAGAGAACAATGGTGAGCAGGATCCCCTGCTGCTTATGCCCGGAGCCGTTATGGAATCAGGTCTGTCAAATCTGCTTAGTGTCTCAATCGATTTCGAGACCTCCCACCTTTTTTTCCCGAGGATTATTCACTGGATCATGGCGGGACTATTTGTCTTGATTTTAATGACAAAGGTAGCTCCCTTCATGGCCGCAGTGAAACGGGGAGAGCGCACACTGCCCATTGTGGGTGAGGCCAGGGATAACTTCCGTTTCTTCGGCACGCTCGTCCTGATCGCGGCGTATTTTTATTTAATGGCCGTGGTGGGTGACCTATTCCCCTACACCGGCTATGGCTTTCTGATGGTTTCGATAGCTTTCGTACTCCTTATGTCACTGCTCTACTTGCATGACTGGACGAAAAAGGCCCTTACCATCGTGGTGGTCAATGCCATCGTCGCCCCTAGTCTGGCCTGGTTCATTCTCGCCAAGCTTTTCACTATCACCTTACCGTGACCGAAGCGAGTGCCACCATGGAATTTCTCTCACTTCTCGACATAACTTTCTTTTTACTCGCTGGATTCGGTGCTCTGATCGGCATCATCTTTGGCGCTATACCCGGCATGACCGCCACCATGGCGGTGGCTGTTTGCCTGCCGCTAACCTATGCTCTTGGATTACACCATGGCCTGGCGCTGCTGCTGGGTCTTTATGTAGGGGGTATTTCCGGTGGAATGGTGCCGGCGGTGCTGCTCAATATTCCCGGCACACCCTCTTCAATCACCACTACCTTTGATGGCTACCCGATGGCCCAAAAGGGCGAGGGTGAGAAAGCGTTGAAGATATGCGTCATCGCGTCCGTCGTCGGGGGGCTTATCAGCGCCGCTATACTCTTCCTGTTTGCGCCACTATTGGCCGATTTCTCGATCAAGTTCTCCTATGTGGAGAAGTTTTTGATCATATTGTTAGCGTTAAGTGTCATTGCTTCGCTCTCCAGCAGCATGCTGATTGGTATCTTTAGCGGTGTCATCGGCATCTGGCTGAGCCTGATCGGTGACTACAGCATTTCGGATGGCGGCAATGGCAAGACCCGACTGATGTTCGATTTCATGGAACCCTACTTATTTGAAGGGTTTTCGCTATTGCCGGTGTTGATCGGTGTTTTTGGTATTTCCACGATTCTGCTTGAAGCGGAAAAGGGGGCGAAGAGTGGGTTGGTCAGCGAACGCATCAAGATCAGCAAAGGAGGCGGCTTTTCGCTTTCGATCTTTAGAGGGCGTGTGACCAATCTGGTGCGCTCCTCCTTTATCGGCACCTTCGTCGGCATGCTGCCTGGGGTCGGTGGTAGCGCCGCCTCCGTGCTGGCTTATACCCAAGAAAAAAACTTAACGCGGGATTCATCGCAAATGGGTAAAGGGGCACCCCAGGGACTTATTGCCTCGGAGTCAGCCAACAATGCCTTGACCGGCGGTGCATTGATACCACTGCTGTCGCTGGGTATCCCCGGTGACTCAACTACGGCTGTGTTGATCGGTGCATTCACGCTGCAGGGCATCCAGGTAGGGCCGCTATTTATTCCTGAGAATACCGACACTTGGTACGTCATGATGACGGCCCTGGTTTTTGCCAACATCGTGATGTTCTTCTTAATGTTCTATGCCATTAAGTACATTGCCAAAGTGGTGATGGTTCCCAAGCACATCCTGTTTCCCATCATTGTGATGATGTGTGTAGTGGGCGCCTATGCCATCAACTACGGGATCATGTTTGATGTCTGGACGCTGCTAATTTTCGGTGTTTTAGGCTATCTGGTGCAGAAGATTGGTCTGGAAGTGGCTCCGCTCATTATTGGTTTCATCTTGGGGAGCCAAGCCGAGGTCTACTTCGTCAAGAGCCTGGAATCGTTCGGCACTTACTCGATCTTTTTCACCAAAAGCCCCATTGCCATGGTGCTGTGGGGATTAATTGCAGCCTCGATAATCTTCGCGATCGTTATGGGGGTTAAGTCCCGTGCCAGACAAAAAATGGAGCTGACCCAGGTAACTGGCAGTACACGCACAGCCTCAGGAAAGGGTCATGAAACAGACAACGACTAATACGCGCGTGATTCGCATACACCCCAACGATAATGTCGCTATCGTGGTTGAGCCGGGCGGACTCGCTGAGGGTGCCGTCATTGAGGGAGGAATCACCACCACAATGGCTGTCCCGCAGGGGCATAAGGTAGCTCTTGCGGATTTGGCGGAGGGTGAGCGCATCATTCGCTACGGTGAAGTTATCGGTACGGCGGCCACGCCTATTCCCCGAGGCGGCCACGTCAGCGAGACCAACTTGCACATGCCGACACCACCGCCGCTTGCGGATCTACCGCTAGCGACTCGGCCAGCACCGAAAACCGAGCCGCTTGAAGGCTATACCTTCGAGGGCTTTCGTAACCCTGATGGCAGCGTGGGCACCAAAAATGTGCTGGGTATCACCACCAGCGTGCAGTGTGTCACGGGTACCGTCGACTTCGTCGTGCAGCGGATCAAACGCGAGCTGCTGCCGCGATTTCCTAACGTGGATGATGTGGTGGGGCTTAATCACTCTTATGGCTGTGGGGTCGCCATTAATGCGCCTGCGGCTATTGTGCCCATTCGAACGCTTAAAAATATCGCCCTGAATCCCAACTTCGGCAACGAAATAATGATCATCGGTTTGGGGTGCGAGAAGCTGCAACCCTCGACACTGCTTTCCGATCGACCGGTGAAAATTTATGAAAACACCGAGGCGGCCGACCCGGAAGCCAACGTGTTGAGCCTTCAGGATGACTCTTTTCAGGGCTTCGGCGAGATGGTCGAGGGTATTTTGGCCATGGCCGAACGACACCTTGAGCGACTCAATCGACGCCAGCGTGAAACCTGCCCGGCGTCCGAACTCGTCGTCGGCATGCAGTGTGGCGGCAGCGATGCCTTTTCGGGGGTGACAGCTAACCCCGCAGTGGGCTTTGCGACCGATTTGATCGTGCGGGCGGGTGGTAGCGTGATGTTCTCAGAGGTTACCGAGGTGCGCGACGCCATACATCTGTTAACCCCGCGGGCTATTGACGAAGAGGTGGGTAGGGCACTGATTGAGCAGATGGCGTGGTACGACAACTATTTGGCTCAAGGCCAGGCTGATCGTAGCGCCAACACCTCACCGGGCAACAAGAAGGGGGGGCTTTCCAATATCGTTGAGAAGGCGCTGGGCTCGGTGATCAAGTCGGGCAACTCGCCGATTGTCGATGTCATCGGCCCTGGTGAAAGGCTACGCCGTAAGGGGCTGACCTTCGCCGCGACCCCGGCCAGCGATTTCATCTGTGGCACGCTTCAGTTAGCCGCAGGCATGAATCTGCAGGTATTCACCACAGGTCGGGGTACACCATATGGTCTAGCCATGGTGCCGGTGTTGAAAGTTTCCACCAACTCAGCTCTGGGAAAACGGTGGCACGACATTATCGATCTCGATGCGGGGCGCATTGCCACCGGTGATGCCAGTATCGAAGAGGTGGGCTGGGAGCTTTTCCACCTCATCCTGGACGTGGCCAGCGGCCGCCAACAGGCCGCTGCCGACCGACTGGGAATTCATAACGATTTGGTGTTGTTTAATCCTGCGCCAGTGACTTGATCACCTGAATAAAGTTTCAACTTGGGTCAATAATAAGTAGAGGTTTACGAGATATGTTTCCAAAAATTAAATCAATGAAAGTGGTACCTGTCGCTGGTTACGATGGTTTCTTATTAAATCTCAGTGGTGGTCATGCCCCCTGGTTTATCCGCTGTGTGGTCATTCTTGAGGATAATGCAGGTAATCAAGGCGTGGGTGAGATCCCTTCCAGTGGCGGCATTCTTAAGGGGCTGGAGCAGTGCCGTGAGCTGGTGGAAGGCTCGCAAATCAATAACATCAAGCACACCCTCAATCAGGTTCGCCTGCGATTGGCTCAGAACGGACGCGAAGAGCGGGGGCGTCAGACGTTTGATTTGCGCGTAGCGGTACACGTGATCACCGGAATTGAGTCGGCGCTGTTAGACCTCTATGGGCAAGCACTACAGCTACCCGTCGCCGACCTGCTGGGGCAGTACGGCCGTCAGCGTGATGAAGTCGAGGCATTGGGCTACCTGTTTTTACTGGGTGACCCGGGCAAGACAGACCTGCCATACCCTAACGCGTATAACCCACAGGATAGCTGGGATGAAATACGCTACCAAGAAGCGCTAACACCCGAGGCCGTGGCTAAGTTGGCCAAAGCCGCTTATGAGCGCTATGGGTTTAAAGACTTCAAGCTAAAGGGCGGTGTATTACGTGGGGAAGAGGAGGCTGATTGCATACGGGCGCTCCATGAAGCATTTCCCGATGCTCGATTGACGCTTGATCCCAACGGTGCCTGGAAACTGGATGAAGCGGTGCGCGTGTTGGAGCCTATCAAGCATCTGCTCAGCTATGCTGAAGACCCCTGTGGCCAGGAAGAGAGCTATTCAGGGCGCGAGACTATGGCCGAGTTTAAGAAGCGAACCGGCCTACCCACCGCTACCAATATGATTGCGACCGATTTTAAACAGCTGCAGTACGCCGTTCAGCTCAATTCGGTGGATATACCTTTGGCAGACTGTCATTTCTGGACCATGCAAGGTGCGGTAAAAGTGGGTGAGCTTTGCAACGAGTGGGGCATGACCTGGGGCTCTCACAGTAATAACCACTTCGATATTTCGCTCGCCATGATGACCCACGTCGCAGCGGCTTGCCCGGGTGAGATTACCGCGATTGATACCCATTGGATTTGGCAAGACGGGCAGCGAATCACTAAAGACCCATTGCTCATTCGCAATGGCAAACTCAAGGTGCCCACCACCCCAGGGCTGGGGGTTGAGCTTGATGAAGAGAAGCTTATGGAGGCGCATAGTCTTTATAAATCGTTGGATACCACACAGCGAAATGATGCCATGGCGATGCAGTTTTTGATTCCTGGGTGGGAGTTTGATCCTAAGCGTCCCGCACTCGTTCGTTAAAGTACTTTCTCGATGATGATGGATTTAGCCAGACGTATTACCGATAGAGAGATGTGGTCAGTTAGGTAAGCGCTCGACTTTGGTCTAGTTTTTACATCTCTCTATTGTAGCGCTAACAAGAACACACTAAGTTTCAGGTTGTATGATGTATGACTTGATCATAAGAAATAGTTTGCTGATAGGTTTTAAACCAAGGAGTACACAATGTACAAAAACAACAAAGCCCTGCTAACACTGTCCGCTGCCGTCGCTTTATCCTCACTAACTGGCGTGGCGCTTGCTGACTACCCCGAGCGCGATATTCGCGTGATTGTGCCTTGGGGGGCCGGAGGGGGTACCGATGGAATCGTTCGAAAACTGACCACCATCGCTGAAGAAAATCTTGATGTTTCCATGTATGCAGAAAACATCGAGGGTGGCGTGAGTGCCACTGGTATTGGCCAGCTTATGAGCGCCCGGCCCGACGGCTATACCATTGGCGCGTTAACCTACGACAGCCTGGTGACCGTGCCTTGGCAAGCCATGCTGCCCAGTTACGATATTGATAAGTTGAAGCTGATTGCACGAGTAACAAGCGAGCCCGACGCTATCGTTGTTGACGCCGATTCCGACTATCAAACGATTCATGACCTTATTGAAGCGGCTAAGGCAAATCCTGGTGAGATTCGCGTAGCCATTCAGAATCTTGGCGGGCGTATCCATCTAGCGATTCTACAGCTTCAAGAGCTGACCGGTACGGAGTTCCGAATCGTCTCTTATCCTGGCGGAGCTGCTCCGCAGAAAGAGGCCATTCTGTCCGATGAGGTCGATGTTGCACTTACCAGCCTGGGCGATTTTTCCAATCTCCTGGAAGATGGCACCGTACGCGGTCTCGTTGAGTTCTCCGATACGCAAAACCCGACGTATCCCGATGTGCCTACCACCGCTGACGAGGGGATCGACCTCCAGATTGGCAGCTTTATTGTGTTCGCCGCACCAGCAGACACCCCGGAAGAAGCCATTAACGTACTGGAAAGCGCTTACAAAACGGCTTACGACAGTGATGAGTTTCAAGAGTGGGTTGCCAACGTTGGTGTTACGCCGAACTGGCTGGGTACCGATGAGGTGACTGTCTGGGCTGATGAAACGGCCGAGTCACTGTTCAGCGAAATGGATGCGCTGGTAGAAGCAGGCGTGATGTCCAAGTAACTCGCTACTCAAAGAGCGTGGCGCCGGTTACCGGTGCCACAGCTATCTCAAGCAGAGGATTTTGAGTCAATGAACAACGTCGAACGCTTTAGAAGGTCGGCAGTACTGTTTCCAGCTTTCTTGCTGGTATTGACCACGATCTATCTGGCGGAAGCCTTAAGCATACGCTCGCAGTTTGGTGGTGACACCATCGTGGGGCCACGCTTCATGCCTATTCTTATGGCCTTCATCATGTATGTAGCGCTGGTTGTTGTAATAGTAGGGGAGTGGCGCAAAGAAGCAGAGGCGACCACTGGCGGCTCTCTGCTAAGGCCATTGCTGATTGTGGTGGCGACAGGCATCTACATCGCCTTGTTTCGTCCCTTGGGTTACGTGCCCGCTACGCTGGGTTTCGTGGTAGCCCTCTTTCTTATCTTTGACTTCGAAAAACATCGGCCCGCCTTCTTTATATTTTATGTGATCGCCGTTACAGCGCTCTTTTACGGACTATTTGCCGGTATTTTCGGGGTACGGCTGCCTCCCCTGTTAGGAGGATTCTAATGGAGACCTTTGTTAGTTTCCTGGGCGGTTTTGAAGCATTGCTGAGTTGGGAAGTGCTTGGCTTCATGATTGCCGGTTTCTTGATTGGTACCTTTTTCGGTGCCATGCCAGGCCTCACATCAGTGCTAGCCATTGCGCTGTTGTTACCTATTACCTATACGATCGACGTAGTACCTGCGCTGGTCATGTGTGCCTCGATCTTTATGGCGGGGATGTACTCCGGCAGTATCACGGCTACCACCATCAATATTCCCGGTGCGCCGTCCTCAATGATGACCGCTGTGGAAGGCAACGCCTTGATGTTAAAAGGGCAGGGCGCCAATGCGCTGGGTCACGCGGCGCTGGGCTCGATGATCGGTGGGGCAATCGGCGCGTTACTGCTCATGGCGTTCATGCCCATTGCCGGTGAGCTGGCGCTGTTGATCCGCACCCCGGGGAAATTCTCCCTTGTGCTTTTCGCACTGGTGGTGATTATCCTTGTCGATAAGGGCGCTATCGCCAAGGGAATTGTCGCCACCACGCTGGGTATCATGCTGGCCACCGTAGGCATCGATGTACTTCAGCCGATTCCTCGCTTTGAGTTCGGCACCGAACTGCTGGTCGAAGGTATCGGTTTAATGCCGGTGGTGATCGGTGCCTTTGCGGTCAGTGAGCTGCTGGTACAGGCGCAGAACTGGAACCTCTCTCTGGAAGGCTCCCTGAATAGGGCGAAGGGCTTAAAAATACGTCGGCGCGATTTTATCCCCCCCTGGTCTGAAATCCGCGAAGTGGGCTTCTTTACCTATATTAAGAGCGCCTTCATTGGCTATGCGATTGGCATCCTTCCCGGCGCGGGTGGCTCGATGGCCGCTTTTGTGGCTTATGCTGATGCCAAACGCGGTTCGCAGAAGCCTGAGGAGTATGGCAACGGCAGTCGAGAAGGTATTGCCGCGGCTGAATCGGCGAATAATTCCATGTGCGGCGGTGCTTTTGTGCCGATGCTGATGTTCGGGATTCCGGGCGACCCTACCACGGCTATTGTACTAGGCGTTTTGGTTATCAATGGCTTACAGCCAGGGCCACGTCTCATTGAGCAGCAGGCTGATCTAATAGCGCCCATGTTTGCCTCTTTGTTTGTGAGCGCCTTGATCCTCATCCCGCTGACGCTGTTCCTGTTCGGGCCGTACTTTATTCGCATCGTCTCAATCTCCCGTGGTTTGCTCTACAGCGCCATCGCCGTGGTAGCGCTCGTCGGAAGTTATGTGGCGACCTACTCAGTTTTTCAGATGTTTTTAGCCCTAGTGTTTGGTGTGTTGGCTTTCTTCCTGCGCAAACATAACTATTCGGTTGTGGCCATGTTGCTAGGCTTCATCTTGGGGCCGGATCTGGAGCAGTATTTGCGACGCTCCTTATCGTTCAATGACGGTAACCCGATAGTCTTTCTGACGAGTTTAGACAGCCTTGCTTTCCTGGCATTAACCGTCGTTTTCGCCTATCTGATTCTGCGCAAGAAGCCGAAGCTTGATGCCATTCCGTGATCTTAATAAACATTTGTACACAACAAGATTGGTTTCTGTTACTCGCTATGCGCCTCCTGTATTGATCATCACGAACGGCTGGGGGCGCTCTTCTCTGCCATTAGGATGCCAACATGACAATAAAAACTCGCCCACTACCGCGTACCGGGGGAAAAGTACTGGTTGACCAACTCCTGATCCACGGGGCTGATAGTGGCTACTGTGTGCCCGGAGAGAGCTACCTGGAAGTACTCGATGCGCTCTATGATCAGCGTGAGCACTTCACCCTCTACAATGCGCGGCATGAGGCCGGGGCAGCGGACATGGCCGAAGCGTATGGCAAGCTGACGGGACGCCCCGGTATATGCTTGGTGACACGCGGGCCTGGCGCTTGCCATGCCGCTATTGGCGTTCATATTGCCCAGCAGGATTCGACGCCAATGATCCTGCTAATAGGTCAGGTCGACCGTGGCTCGATGGATCGGGAAGCATTCCAGGAAATTGACTATCGGGTGATGTTCGGCGGTGTGGCCAAGTGGGTGGCACAGATAGAGGATGCTCACCGAATTCCCGAATACATGGCGCGCGCCTTCCGGGTAGCGACGTCAGGCCGGCCTGGCCCGGTGGTGCTGGCGCTACCTGAGGACATGCTGACCGATATCGTCGAAGTGGAAGATGCGCCACCCTATTTGCCATCACGGCCGGGCGTTGCTGTAGATGAAATCGAGAAAATTGCTGCCCTGGTGTCCCATGCCGAACGTCCGTTAATGTTGGTAGGCGGGTCGGGGTGGACGGATGAGTCCTGTGGGCAGATACGCACCTTCGCTGAAACTAACGGTATTCCAGTGGCCTGCTCGTTTCGACGTCAGGATCTTTTGGACAACGCCTCAGACTGCTATGTGGGCGATTTCGGTACCGCTGTGGTGCCTTCATTGATTAAACGTCTTGCCGAGGCTGACCTACTGTTGGTCGTCGGAGCCCGGCTCGGCGAGATGACTACCCGAACGTATACTACGCTGGCTTCTCCTACCCCTAGCCAGACACTGATACACGTACACATCGACCCGGATGAGATAGGCCGTGTGTTTAGCCCGGCGCTGGGCGTTGTTTCGGCCCCTGATAAGCTGGCTGCAGCGTTAGCCACTCACGACTGGGGGCAGCTCAGCCGCTGGAGTGAGTGGTGCAAAACGTTGCGAGATGAGTATCTTGCCGATATTTTGCCTCCGTCACACGATTACCCGCTCGATATGGGCGCGGCAATGCATGCGTTGCGCGATAGCCTGCCGAAGGAGTGTATCGTCACGCTAGACGCTGGAAACCATACCGGGTGGGCGCAGCGTTTTTTGGCCTATCAGAGGCCTGGTCGGATTATTGGCTCAACCTGCGGGGCGATGGGGTATTCAGTACCTGCCGCCGTGGCGGCCTCTTTACATGAACCCGATAAGTGTGTGCTGGCGTTTGTCGGCGATGGTGGTTTTATGATGAGCGGTATTGAGATTGCCACCGCCGTACAGCATGGTGGCCGGCCCATCGTGCTGCTATTCAACAACGGTACTTACGGCACGATTCGCATGCACCAGGAGCGTGAGCACCCCAGCCGTGTCTCGGGAACCGACCTGGTGAATCCCGATTTCGGCCAATTGGCAGCAGGGCTTGGCG
This sequence comes from Halomonas sp. IOP_14, assembly GCF_021021315.1. Taxonomy (NCBI): domain Bacteria; kingdom Pseudomonadati; phylum Pseudomonadota; class Gammaproteobacteria; order Oceanospirillales; family Halomonadaceae; genus Halomonas; species Halomonas sp. IOP_14. The sequence continues at coordinate 15,655 of NZ_JAINWD010000058.1, forward strand.
CGCATTTCGAACGTGTTATCGATACGGCTGGTTTCAAGCCCGCTCTGGAGCGGGCCATGGCCTCGGGTCGCCCTGCCGTGATCGAGCTTGTCACTGACCCGGAACGTATTTCAACACGCACTACCGTCACAGCACTGCGTTCAGCTAAAGCTCGTTCATAAAGGAACCACTTCATGAAGAGACCCGCTAATCAAGAAATCAGTCTTTAAAGAAGGGGGCGGGGACAACAATCTTGTTTTCCTGGCTAATTAGATAACCCGCCTCGGCACTTTTCTTGAGATAGGCGGCCCATTCTGGGTCGCTCTGCATGGCGGCGCGCCGCTGGCTACGGTCAGCGACATCTTTGAACACCCAGATGTGCACATAGGAATTCACATTGCCGGTTTCTACCGGCCCGTATAGCAGAGGCTCGCCAAGGTGGCGTTTTTGGATGGCCCAGCCATGCTCTTCGTAGAGCGCCATCTGTTTCTTCAACGTGCCCGGGGTGCAGGTATAGGTACGGTGGTCATACAGCATGGTGATACTCCTTGATGATTACTCTATTAAGGGCTGCGGGTTATCCACCCAAGGTGGCGCTATGCAAGTAAAGAACCTTGTGTGATCTCGCCGGTATGAGGGTTGCGTTAAGTCTTATCGCCTTTGGATCCCTCTATGAATCACATGTTGTATTACATCATACAAAACTGCAACAAAAAGCATGCACCGATTGCGCCATAAGCAAGGGGGGATAAGGTATGTGAGACCGTAGTGTTGATGAGCTTGATTTTTATCAAAGTGCTACTTTAACTTAGGTTTAGATTTCGTTAGTTATGCTTGCTTGGCACAATAACCAGACCTACCTTTTTTCTTGTATGATGTGTTATATCTGGTATGAAAAAATATTTGTTATTACTCGTGATGGCATTAAAAATAGAAAACAGGCTGTCTGGGGTCATTCAGAAGCCGTTTATTGGCACTTTCAAGACCTAGGTTGTACGATATAATACAACTTGGATATTAATGAAGGATAGCTTCCATGGTCAAAACCAGCGCAGCGGCATCCGCCCTAAAACCGCTTCAAATAAGTAAAGTGACACAGCAGGGAAGCTTGTCCGTGCACGTGGCCGACCAGTTGGAAGCGTTGATCACCCAGGGGAAAGTAGGCGTGGGAGAAAAATTGCCCACTGAGAACAGTCTTTGTGACTCCTTTGGCGTTAGCCGCACAGTCATACGTGAGGCCATCACACACCTTAAATCCCTGGGGCTTGTTGAGACCCGACGTGGTGTAGGCACTTCGGTGCTGCGCTCTTCTACGGTAGAGGCGCGGCCTGCAGAGCGGATAAACCCGACCACCGTGGAAGATATCTTGCACCTGCTGGAACTGCGGCTAACCTTAGAGCCAGCGGCAGCTGAACTGGCTGCCTTACGCCATGATGATGAAGATCGTCAACGGCTCGAAGCGCAGCACCTTGCTTTTAGCAATGCGTATGCTGCAAAAACCCAAGCTCGAGAAGAGGATTATTTGTTTCACTTTGCGATTGCCACGGCGACCAAAAATCCTTTCTTTCAATCTTTCTACAAGCAGTGGAGTCAGAGCGTGATTCCCCGCGCCAAGCTGCTGAGTATTGATATTAACCCGATCTCCTCAGAGCGCTATTTAGAGCGAGTTCAGGAAGAGCACGCCTACATTCTCGAAGCTATTCTTTCTCGTGATGCTCAAGCAGCTCGCGAAACCATGTACCAGCACCTTAATCGGGCGCGCAATACATACGCCCAGTATCGCGACCAGTGATACCACTGACCCATATAAGGAGCAACATATGACGATTCGAGGCGAAATGCTGATAGGTCAACAATCAGTGACCGGCACCCAAGCCAATATTCAAGCTGTTAACCCAGCCACCGGTGAAAAACTAGAGCCTGTCTATACTGGCGGCAGTCGAGCCCATGTTGAACAAGCCTGCGAGCTGGCTGAAACGGCCTATGCCATCTACCGCGAAACGTCTCTCGAAGAGCGCGCTACGTTTTTAGAAACCATCGCCAGTGAAATAGAAGCGATCGGTAGTGAGCTGATTGAGCGCGCCATGGCTGAAACAGGCCTGCCCCAGGCACGCATCGAGGGTGAGCGAGGCAGAACCTGCGGGCAACTGCGACTGTTCGCTTCAGTAGTGCGTGCCGGTGAATGGCTTGATGTACGCATCGACCCGGCCATGCCGGATCGCCAACCGCTGCCGCGTGCCGATCTCCGTCAGCGTCATATCGCCCTGGGGCCTGTCGCTGTCTTCGGTGCCAGCAATTTTCCGCTAGCATTTTCGGTTGCGGGGGGGGATACCGCTTCGGCCCTAGCGGCTGGTTGTCCTGTCGTGGTTAAAGGCCACTCAGCGCATCCAGGTACTTCTGAGCTGGTAGGGCAAGCGATTCAAAAAGCCGTAAAAGCCTGCAATTTACCGGAAGGTGTTTTCTCACTGCTGTTTGGTGCCGGTAACGAAATTGGCCAGGCGCTGGTAGATGATCCGCGTATTCAAGCGGTTGGTTTCACCGGCTCGCGCAGTGGCGGTATGGCGTTGATGAAAACGGCGCAAGCACGCCCTCAGCCGATCCCGGTCTACGCTGAGATGAGCAGCATTAACCCTGTTTTCTTGCTACCGGCGGCACTTAAAGCGCGCGGTAAAGCGCTGGGCGAAGCCTTTGTTGGCTCACTCAATATGGGCGCGGGCCAGTTCTGCACCAATCCTGGCTTGGTCATTGCGGAAAAAGGTCCTGAGTTGGATGCCTTCATTGAGGCAGCGCGAGGCGCCGTGGAAGCCAGCGGCGCGCAGACAATGCTGACGCCTGGTATCCACCGCGCCTATCAAGAGGGCGTGACCAGCCTGAGCGGTGCAGCCAAAGTGCGCGAAATCGCCCGTGGGCAAACCGGCAGCGACTACCAGTGCCAGACAGGCCTGTTTGCTGCCTCAGCGAGCGATTTCCTCGCATCAGAAGCGCTGCAGGCGGAAGTGTTCGGCGCCACCTCGCTGGTTGTTGAGTGCGAAGATGCGTCGGAAGTAAAACGTGTTGCTGAACAGCTGGAAGGCCAGCTCACCGCCACACTGCATATGGACGACGCCGATTTGGATGCCGCTAAAGCGCTGCTGCCTACGCTTGAGCGCAAGGCAGGGCGTATTCTCGCCAATGGTTGGCCCACGGGTGTCGAGGTGTGCCATGCCATGGTGCACGGTGGCCCGTTCCCGGCCACCTCTGATTCGCGCTCGACCTCCGTCGGTTCGGCGGCCATTCACCGCTTCTTACGTCCGGTTTGTTACCAGTCCCTGCCAGAAGGCTTACTGCCCGATGCGCTGAAAGAGGGCAACCCGCTGAAGGTGTCGCGGTTAGTTGACGGCAAACGCGAGCTGTAATTAACGGGGGGGTTACCAGCCCCCTTCAGCGATATCAGAAGGGCCGCTTTAATCCTAACTTGCCGCCTCAATAAACCCTTTGGCTCTGGGATCTTGTATATAGGCTACATTAAGCCGGAGCCAGGGCGTTGGCTGGTGATCGGCGAAAAACAGATGCCCCGGCGATAGCGTGATTTCCCACCGGTTAGCCAGTTCACTCAGGGTTTCAGGGGCGATGGCTACCGGTGGTTTTGCCCACACAAACATCCCGCCAGCCGGTTGGGTATACACCTCCCAGCCGGCATTTTTCAGCATCGTTAGTGCCATTGCCATTTGATTGGCGAGCTTGATGCGCAGCCGTTCGGTAAGCTTCCGGTAGCTGCCGTTTTGCAGCAGGGTCGTGACCACTTGCTCGGCAAACCGCGAGGCGGAGATGCTGGTCAACATCTTGATATCCACAAGGCGCTGCACCCAAGCCACGGGGGCGGCGACAAAGCCTACTCGCAGTGAAGAGGAGAGGCTTTTCGAAAAGCTGCCCAGGTAGAACACCCGGCTCAAACCGTCTAGCGCTGCCAAGCGGGTGGTGGGGGTGTGCTGAAAATCCGCGTAGATATCGTCTTCAATAATCTGAAAATCGTGTTGCTCGGCGAGCTGTAACACTCGGTGCGCCACCGCCGGGGTTAGCGTGCTGCCCGTGGGGTTGTGAAAAACGCTGTTAATGTAGAACAGCTTTGGGCGGTGCTTGGCCAACAACACCTCCAAGCGCTCGATATCAGGCCCATCGGCTAATCGCGGCACGCCAATTACGCGGATTCGCTGTAAGTGCAGCAGGCCGAACAGATTGTAATAGCCCGGTGATTCCACGAAGACCACATCGCCAGGCTCAAGCAGCATCCGCACCAGTAGATCCAGCGAATGGCTACCGCCACCGGTCATCACGATCTGTTGGGCGTCCGCAGTAATCGCCAGTGGGCGCAGGCGTTCCTGGATTAAGCCGCGTAAATCCTGCGGCCCTTGAGGGGTACTGTACTCGAAAATTCCCGAACGGCTTTTACGTGCCACTTGGCGAATGGCGTGAGTTAGGTCATCGCCTTCGCGCCAATCACTGGGCAGCCAGCCGCAGCCCAGCTTGAGCGCGTGCTCGTTTGCACTGAAAAGCCCCCATAGCCCGTTGGTGACCTCTTCCAATCCACTTGTAGCTGCGGGTTGTGATACCAGTGCTACCGCGCTATCCGCCACATAAAAACCTGAACCGGGTCGTGAACGCACTAAGCCGGAAGCGACAAGCCGTTCGTAGGCTTCAATCACCGCATTACGGCTGATGTGGTGGGTGGCGGCTAAGCGACGAATAGAGGGTAAACGACGGCCATCACCGGCACCGTGAGTTGCAATCCAAGCGCGAATACCCGCTTCGAGCTGCTGGGCGATGGGCGTTGTGGCGTGCCGATTAACCTCTAGTTTCATAACGTTCCCTATGGCTTTCAACTGTTCGCTAAAAGGGCGGAACAGTGTCTGGAAAGTGGGGGTTAAGTGTACCTTACCGCTGCGCAGTAAGCGTGGGAGGGTAGCGGTTCAGCGCCATCGCCTCTGGTTATCTGCCTGCTGAGGACAGGTTTCCGCGAGGGCGCTGTAAACCCATCCATGGGCGCTACTTTTGACATCCCTGTCAAAAGACCCTCGCTTCAACCTGCCCTCGCACTTGTGATTATTGAGACACAACTATGAATTTAGCTATCAATAAAAGGAGCGCAGCCTGCCTGGCGTTTGCGCTATGTACGATTACCACGGCGGTTAATTTACAGGCCCCTCTTTACGATGCGCTGGCGGCGCGGGATGGTTTGGGCGTTGGCGCCACCAGCATCGCCTTTGCCTGCTATGTGGTGGGTATTGTGCCGGTACTGCTGGGTTTAAATGGCTTGGCTGACCGGGTAGGGCGCAAGCCACTAATCATTGCCGCGCTGCTGTTATGTCTCCTGGCGACCGGGATTACCCTAATAGCGCCCGGTTTGTTGGCGCTAGGAGTTGCACGCTTTCTGCTGGGTATTAGTACGGGGTTAACGTCAGCGGTGGCGCCCGCTTATATGCAGATGCTGTTGGGTGGGCAGGATAACCGTGTGGCGACTACCTATGTGACGGCCAGTACCGCGCTCGGGTTTGGGTTAGGAGCAGCGGTGACTAGCCTGTTTGTTTTCCACACCCCAAATGTATCGCCACCCAGCCTGTGGATTTATTTGGCGACCGCTTCGTTGGCGCTGGTGGTGGTCACCACGCTTAAGGATCGTGCACCGAGCACCACTAAAAGTCCTATGCTGCGTTTGCCCAGCTATCCCCAAGGGGCTATCTCCTATGGGGTGGCGATTTTGTTGGCCTGGGCGTTGGTGGGGCTAGTGATTGCGATTCTGCCTTCGGCATTAAGCCAACACGGTTTATCCGCCTGGAGTGGCTTCGCCACCTTCGGTATCTGCAGCTGCGGGGTGCTGTTTCAGCCCTGGGCGAGAAGACTTGCGCCGCGCAGCGCTACCCAACTGGGGCTGGTGATTTTGCCGATTGCCTACGGGTTGATCGCCTTGGGAGCGGTTCAAGGTTATCTTGCGGCGGTACTGCTGGGCACGGTAGCAGCCAGTAGCGCTTGCTATGGGTTTATCTACCTGGGGGGATTAAGCGGCGTGTTGGCGATTGCGGACGGCTCGGCTAGCCAACAAGCCACCCAAGCCAGCGCGGGCTATTTCCTGATGGCCTATCTGGGCTTTAGCATCCCGGTGATCACTACTGGGGTACTCATTGATGCTGTAGGGCATACCTTGGCGTTAACGCTATTTGGCCTTGCGCTACTGGTGGGCGTGATCGCCACGCTAGTTCTATTGCGCAAGGCTCGGTAACTTGGACAGCTGATCTATGGTTGCTTCTCTACCAATAGACCACAGGAGGGCGCTGCCCAGCGGGTGTTGGCAGTAAACACCACGTCACACACCACGGGAGAGTAATAGCGTCGCACCTCGTCATCGACGCGTGCCCTGAGTAAATCCTGGGTGGAGACCGAAACATTGGATGCGTCGGGCAGTACCACATGCACCATCACATACAGCAGGCGCCCAGGGCGAACCATGCGCACTCGCACCTCTTGGGTGTCGGTATCCGCCAGGGCACTCGCCACGGCTTGGCGAACGGGCACCGCGATAGCCTCTTCCGGGGTTCTGTTGAGCAGCTCCTTCAAGGCTTGGGAGGCCATCCGCACCGGCACGCCTAAACACAGCACCACCACCGCAATGACCAACACCGAATCCACGTAAGGCAGAATAGTCTGCCAGCCTAGGCGCTCAAACAGCATCACCAGGCAGAAGGCGACGAGTACAGCGGCAGAGATAACGCTGTTGACTAGCCAGTTGAGTTTGTCTGCCGCCACCAGTGGGCTGCTTACGTGGCGCTGGCTGCGGTGCATCATCCAAGCGGTGAGTGAACAAGCCGCGGTGGCGAATAGCGCGTACAGCACCGCCAAGCCTGCCGCGATCTCACGGCCGCCGGTGAGTAGGGCGGCAATGGCATCGACCAAGGCAAAAATAGACACGCCTAAAATAAGCAGCCCTTTGCACAGATTTACTAGCGACTCAAAGTAGCTATAGCCGAACGGGTAGGATTCGCTATCGGGGCGGCTGGCTAACTTGCTCACCTTGATCGTCACCAGGGCAACACTGAAATAGATCAGATTAAACAGCCCATCCAGTAGGATCGCCTGGGAGTTGGAGGCGAGTGTGGCCACGATGCCTGCACAACCAATTAACAGCGCCATAAAAGCGGAGAACGCTAGAGTGCTTGATTCTGTCTTCACGAAGGTTTCTTCCAGTGTACATAGTCAAAATAGCCAATAAGCATAGCAACTTTGTTGGTCACAACGTCAGTGGCTTATTGAATGCTGGCTGCCTGTTTGATGAGTCTTCGGCCCTATTTTGTAAGAGATCTCTTACAAGCGTGTAAGACATTGACGCTTCGTGCCCTCAAGGGGTTGCCCTCTGCCCCTGGCTCGCTATCCTGACTGCCTCTCATTAGCAGTTGATGATCCAAGGAGCGGAGCGATGGCGGACAAAACGGGCCTGCAATTTACCCTGACCCTACCCGGGGCCGATGACACCGCCGTGGTGCGCTTTACCCATCGCGAGGCTCTCTCTGAGCCGTTTTCGCTCTCGGTTGAGTTTGCCAGCCGCACCCACGACCTGTCGCCCAGCGACTGTTTGGATCAAAACGCCACCCTGACCATTTGGCAGGACGGCGAGCCACTACGTCGTGTCCATGGGATGATTTCAGAGCTACACCGCGGCGATCGTGGTCATCGGCGCAGCTTTTATCGGGTGGAGATTCGCCCCGCGCTGTGGCGGTTATCGCTGCGCCATAATTCGCGTATCTTTCAGGACACCTCACCTTTTGACGCCATCACCACCCTCGCTAACGAGCGCAGCCTCACCGATATCGGCTTTGCCACCACCCGTACGCCCCTTGATCGGGAGTTTCTGGTTCAGTACCGGGAGACCGACCTGGCCTTTATTGAGCGTTTAGCCGCCGAAGAGGGCTGCTTCTATTTCCATGAGTTTGAGAACACTGAAGGCGGCAAACACCAGCTGGTGTTTGCCGATGCCACCGTGGTGCTGCCCAGCGTGGGCGAGCGTACCTACCACGGCCGCGCCGGCGGTACACCGCCCCGACGCCATGTGCGTAAGTTGCGTCAGGCCAACCGGGTGCGCCCCGCTTCGGCCATGCTCAAGGACTACACCTTTAAAAACCCGC
>NZ_JAINWD010000059.1:0-21406 GCF_021021315.1 Halomonas sp. IOP_14
ATGGCAGTGACTTTTTCAGAGCTTCCCTAAGTGAACGGAGATGTTAGCGCTTGCCATGTTTGTCATTGTTGACAGAATGTATGATGCGCTAACACTTGCCGGGCCTACTTCTGCTTCATTGTTAATAATCTTCTCTAATGTGCTGATTCCAGCAAGCGAATTTCCGACGATAATTCCAATCCTATTTGAAGGAAAATTATAGCCTGGTTGAATATTCGCATCGTCTAAGGCCTCTTGGGCAGCATAAACAGCGTATTGTATAAATGGATCGACCCGTGTAAAGGCTGCTTGTTTAAATCTGGGTTTTGGATTCCAATTACTTAAGGGACAGGAATATTTAACTGGTGCGTTCTCTAATCTATGATCATATTGCGTCAAGACTTTCTTTTGTACAATGTTATCCCAAAACTGACTAACAGTTGCCCCTGCAGAGCACAATACTCCCATTCCCGTTACCACAACTTTATTTGTCATTTTTTTAGCCTCTCTATAGAATCTTCAATATCCTCTAATGTCATTTCTGACATCAAAGATAACGACTCGCTTGGAAGTCCTAGAGTTGCTTCTAGCCCTGACTGTAACTCCACGATAGAAATGGAATCTAAACCTAGTTCATCCAAAGTTTTATTTTCTGAAATGGAGCCTTCTTCCATTTCAAACATATTGATCAAAATTGATTTTATCTCATTCATTGCATTCAACCTCATTGATATAAATAAAGAAAAGGGATAGTCTTATTCCTTCTTGTAATATCTCTATAATGCAGCGTGTAGTATCATTGCTAGAGTCTTTTCGAATCAGTCTGACTAGTAGTTCTTGGTTGTTTTCTGCATATTTGTAAAATTTTGCAAAAATTCTTTTGATGTAAAGATTTTCTATTTTTTTCTTTGATTCTTTGATAGTGCAATACAAACAGAATTGTTTAGCTGACTCCGTAAGGTTATATCCAGTTATATGATCCTGTTTGTGGTCATTGAGTATGCGGTTTTGGGATGGTATTACTATATTTGCAGCTCTTGTGTGACCTGTTTTTCTTATATTTCTGATGCAAACGTCTTTTGGATATTTACATCCTACTTCGTATGGTTCCACCTGAGGAAGGCCATATGCTGTGTGCAACTCAAATCCACCATATTTAACTGATTTTGAAATATTTTCCCCTCTTATTGTTTCATACGCTCTGGCGCTTATGTGACATACAATGATGCTAACCTTACCTATTGTTCTTTCGCCAGATCTAAAATTTACAATAAATTTTTTTGTATGTGAGAGATGTGTGTCTAATATCCTTAAGCTTGCAATAAGGGTATGGTTTTGGGGCTTTTCTTGATAAAGCTCTAGTCGCCATGACTTTAATATGAATCGTGTATTGCTATTTATTTTTAATATCTTGTGCGAAGCAAGTGTTTCTAATTGTCTCGCACACTCAATAAGATACATGGGGTTGATGTATTTTTTGCTGCTACATATTTCTGAAAAATGTTCTTGGTCGTTCAGGGGAGATATCAAGGCAGAAATGCTTGACGCTGTTGTTGATTCAATTTTATTGATGTAAACAGCTTGCGGATTAGCCTTGTGGGTCATTGATATCACTGTCGTGTTATCAGTTTCCATATTGCCTCCTGGCCTGAAGCTGGCTTTATCTGTATATCCGAATGCTTGATTTGAGGATAATTTATTAACTTCTATACGTAACCTGTCAGAAGTGACAGTGCGGTCCTTTGATATGCTAAGTGCCTTTACATAAATTTCTTATGCTTAAAGACATTTAAAACCAGGCAATTACAATATTTTTTTGCGTGTTTTTTTATAATCATTTGCTTAATTATTATGAGCGTGCTTGGCAGCACTGAGACCAAATCTCGTGCCAGCGTTGTTACGCCAGTGCAGCAGTATTATGGCCAATCGCTTGTTTATCGCCTTGACGGATCGATACGCAAAATGCGTAGTTGCGCCGCCTGTTGTTGGATGGGGTAGAGTTAGGCAGTGGTAAACGCATTTAACTTTTAACCTAAACGAGCAGAAACTGAAGGCTCCGGTGGCTGAGAGGTTGCCGATGGCTTTGAAGTATTAAGAGGTGCCCTGGCCCGCGCTGGAGAGGCACTCTATACGCGACTACATGAGCGAACAGCCCCAACTGCTCAAAGAGTGAGGCGTGCTCTCGACGCTAGATGGAAAACTGGAATTCACTCAGGACTTTCTTTTTTTTACCCCCACAACAGCAACTGGCATATTGGTAGGCGGCAGCGCCAATGGTCGGCTGGCTTGGAAAGGTGCTAGCGGTAAAACCTTGAAAGCCATTCAGGATGAGAGCTTGGCGAGTATTTGATATGTGCTTACCGTGCTTCCCTCAGGCTCAATACAATCCTCTACCTGATGCCGCTTTTGAGCATACTCAGCGGGTGACAGTTAATTGAGAGGGAGACTGAAACAACACTGCACTTGCGGCAAAAGAGGCGATGCGCCCAAGTCGCTGTGTGCTTTACTATCAGCAACTGTTATTCACGGAGGAATCACCCATGGCCATAGGCGGCTTGATAGGATTACTGGATGACATTGCCGCATTGGCGAAGTTGACCGCAGCATCACTGGACGATGTGAGTGCCGCCGCTGGGCGTGCGACGGCGAAGGCGGCCGGGGTGGTGGTGGATGATACGGCGGTGACGCCGCAATATTTACAGGGAGTGGCAGCGGAGCGTGAACTGTCGCTTGTGAAGCAGATCGCGCTAGGGTCGATCCGCAACAAGCTGATTTTTATCCTGCCGGTGGCGCTGCTGCTGAATCACTTTTTACCCGCGCTATTGCCGATCATCCTGATGGTGGGTGGCACCTATCTGGCCTTTGAGGGCGCGGAGAAAGTCTGGCACAAGTTTTCCGGTAAGCATGACGACGACAAACCAGCGGTAGAAAAGGGGCCGGAAGCCGAGAAAAAGATCGTGAGTGGTGCCATTCGAACCGACCTGATTCTGTCGGCTGAAATCATGGTGATCGCGCTGGCCACGGTCTCCCATCAAGGGTTCTGGTCACAGCTGGCGAGCCTGGTGGTGGTCGCGTTTTTCATCACTATTTTGGTGTATGGTGTGGTCGCGCTGTTGATCAGGATGGATGATATCGGCCTGAAGCTCGCCCAGCGGGATAGTTCGAGCATGCAGACCCTGGGCCGTGGTCTGGTGACGGCCATGCCCAAGGTACTAGCGACCATCTCGGTCGTGGGAACCGTCGCCATGCTCTGGGTGGGCGGGCATATCCTGATGGTCAACCTGGGGGCCGATGGCACGGGTTGGTTCAACGCACCCTATGCGTGGGTACACCATATTGAGCTAGGCATTAGCGAGGCCACCGGTGCTTTGGGCGGCACGCTGGGCTGGAGCTTTAATACGCTGTGCTCAGCGGTGATTGGCTTTTTGGTGGGTTCAGTGGTGGTGGGGGCGCTGCACCTCATTCCCACCAAGAAGACGCATGCCGAGTAGGTGCACGCTGTGAAGTAAGTATCAGGCATCTAAATGCCCGCCATCAAGGCGGGCATTTTTGTGAGATAGAGTGAAGGTGTTTCCCGTGACCTTACTCTGTCAGTGCCGCTGAATATTGCTGACCGGCGCTCGCCCAGGCAATAACAGCCAAGCCTAAAGCGATCAGCGAAAGGATGGCGCCCGCCCAGTTTGGAGAGGCCAAACCGAACCCGGCGGCAATCGTCGCGCCACCCACCCATGCCCCGATAGCATTACCGAGGTTGAACATGCCGATGTTCACCGACGCTGCCATGGTGGGTGCGCCTGCTTGGCTGGCACGATCCATCACCAGTTTCTGGATCGGGGAGACGGTGGCGAAGCCAAAAGCAGCCATGAGGAAGACAGAGGCCGAGGCCACAATACTGTTCCCTACGCCGAGCCAGAAGACGAAAAGTACCGCAGCCTGCGCGGCAAGGGTCACAAACAGCGTTCCGAAAAGTGAACGGTCAGCAAAGCGACCACCTATCCAGTTACCAACCGCCAGACCCAGCCCGAACAAAACCATCAGTTTTGCCACACCGGTGTCGGAAAACCCTGCCTCTTCGACCATCATCGGGGCGATGTAGGTAATAGAGGTAAAGAAAGCGGCAGGGCCGAAGACGGTAATGCCCATGGCGAGCAGAACCTGGGGGTCTGCGAAGGCACGTAGTTCACTCTTCAAGGCGATGGCCTTGCCCGCTTTGATGGGGGGCACTAGCAGCGCGATGCTGATGACGGTGATAAGACCAATTCCGGCGATCAACCAGAACACTAGCCGCCAGCTGTAGGCTTGCGCGAGCCAGGTGCCAGCAGGGACACCGAACAGGTTGGCCATCGTCAGCCCAGAAAACATGAAGGCGATGGCACTTGCTTGACGGTCTTTCGCTACCAGAGAGGCGGCGATGATGGAGCCAATACCGAAGAAAGTACCGTGGTTGAACGCCGTTAAAATACGGCCCGCCAGCGCGATGGGGAGCGTCGGCGCCACTGCTGTAAGCACGTTACCAAGCGTGAAGATAAGGGCGAGGCTGATTAGCATCGTTTTACGTGGCACCTTGGCGCCTAGAATCGTCAGGATGGGCGCGCCCACGAACACGCCTAACGCGTAGGTGGTGGCCATTAAACCTGACGTGGGTATATCGACGCCGAAATCTCTGGCGATTTGTGGAAGGATGCCAGCGACGACGAATTCCGTCATTCCGATACCGAATGCGCCAATCGCTAACGCGAAAAGTGCTAATGGCATAATAGTGTCTCCATATATGATATTTTCAATCGAATGTGGTTCGGTTATATTTATTTTATTGAAAATAATATTCGGAGGTAAAACGATAATGGTGCCGTCAGATAAAGAAACAGATGCTATTCGGCAGATAAAGCATCATCCGGCTGAACTTGATTCAATTGACCGAAAAATATTAGGCGCTCTCGCCGAAGATGCGTCGCGTAGCTACGCTGAACTCAGCAAGATTGTGCATCTATCCGCCCCCGCTGTTCATGACCGCGTAAAAAGGCTAAAGCGCGATGGGGTCATCAAGGGCACCGTCGCCATACTTGACGGCTGCAAGCTTGGTCGAACGCTGCTGACTTTCTTGCTGGTCGATACCAGTAGCTACAGCGCCACGCGCAAGCTACTGGCCTTTGCCGACAGGCCCGAAGTAGAAGAGCTGCACACCGTGGCAGGAGATGGCTGTGTGCTCATTAAAGTACGTGCGGCGAATACTGAATCTCTCGAAGACTTCCTGATGGAGATTCAGAGCCTTGAAGGCGTCAGGTCTGTCCGCAGCTACATTGCGCTTTCAACCTTCCTGGAAAGAGGCCCATCGCCAGATTAAGCAATTCTGGAAACAGCATCATGGAAGTTTTCGCAGAGTAAGGAGAAGAGCTCGTCCTTTCTTTACTTTGTACTGCTATTGGTCGGGTTTTGCCTGAAAGCCTCGCTTCATGTTGGCAACAATCCGCGCAGCATCTTTCGCCGGAGGCCGGCCGAAAGTGCGGGCATATTCCCGGCCAAACTGCGTGGAGCTTTCGTATCCCACTGCGTGAGCTGCCTCCGTGACACTGTAACCAGTGGAAATCAGTAGTGTCCGCGCCTTAAGTAGCCGAACTTGCTTCTGATACTGCAAGGGGCTGAGCGCCGTCACGGCTTTGAAATGGCGGTGGAACGCCGAGACGCTCATGGCTGCTTCCTTGGCCAGTGCCTCCATCCGTAAGGGCCGTGCATAGTCGTTACGAAGTAGCTGAATGACCTGGTGCACCCGTGCCAGGGCGGTGTCTGGTGTGGCTATGTCGCGCAGCATCCAGCCCATTGGCCCCTGAAGCACGCGATAAAGAATCTCGCGCTCGTAGGCGGGTGCAAGCGCCGCAATGTCGGCTGGCTGCTCCATCAAGCGCAACATGCGCACCCAGGCATCGAGCAGTTCCGGCGTCACGGCTGCTACGGAAAACCCCGTGGCATGCCCGGTGCTGCTGCCAGCATTAGGCAGTTCCGAGAGCAGGCCTGCCAATAGGGTGGCGTCCAGCGTCAGGCTTACCGCAAGGTAGGGATCTCCCGAGTCGCTACTGCGTACAACCCCCGCTGCAGGCAGATCAACTGACATCACAAAATAGGTCGCGGGGTCGTAGTGCAGGGTGCGCCCGCCCACGGTCATGGATTTGCTGCCCTGCAGGATCAGGTTGACCATGGGGTCGTACACGGCGGCAAGCTCGTGTTCTGGAATTGCGCCTTGCACCATCGCCACCCGGGGAATACCGGTCTCGGTGCGGCGGTTTTGCGCGTGGGCAGCCAGGCGGCGGAGTTCGTTGAGTTGTTCTTCCATGGCGCTATTGAATGCCAGTCCAGGAGCAGAGGCAAGCGAAAAGCAGAAATAGGCAGGATTGCGGTAGGAACAGGCGGGGCGTTAGGTGAGCAGGTGCCTATGATGGGGAGACTAAATCTCACTGGAGCGACACATGAATACTATCGTCATTACCGGAGGTAGCCGGGGTATCGGCGCAAGCACGGCACTGCGCTTGCCGGTGGCTACGCCATCTAAAGGAGTGTCTCATGCTTGATCATGTTTTCCTCACCGTGGGTGATACCGAGCGTTCCATTGCTTTTTACGAGCGAGTGCTACCCCTTTTGGGAATTACTAACCGCCACGATTTTGACGGTCATGATGGCCCGCCTGGCCACTCTGATCTGAAGGGGTTCGGCGCCAAGGGGCGTGTGTTTTTCTGGCTAAGGCAGGGAGAGGCGGTGCCCGGTGCGGTGCATGTGGGCTTCGTGGCAGCGTCCGAAGAGGAGGTCAATGCCGCCTATGCCGAAGCTATGACGGCGGGCGCCACCGAGATCCATCCGCCTGGGCCTCAGCTCCACTATGACCCCCGCTATTACGCCGCACAGGTCAGGGATCTTGACGGCTATAGCCTAGAGTTTGTCTACAAAAGCTGGCAGCACTGACCATGAAAACATTGATGATCTATGGCGCCGCCGGTTACACCGGTGGCATGGCGGCAGAGCACGCTGCATCCGCGGGTATTCACCTGGTTGTCGCAGGGCGCGCGAAGGATCGTGAGTCGCTGGACATATTGGCAGGGCGTTTAGGCGCTGATATTCGGCTCTTTTCGCTCGATGACCCAGAGGCAATTGCAAGGGGGCTTGAAGGCATCTCTGTTCTGCTCAACGCCGCCGGGCCTTTTATGAACACGGCCAAGCCGCTGATGTCGGCCGCCATTCGTGCTGGCGTGCACTATCTCGATTTCTCAGCGGAACTCGACTCCTACCGGCAAGCGTTGGCGCTCGACGGGCAGGCGCGTGCTGCGGGTGTCATGCTGCTGCCGGGAAGCGGTGGTAGCGTCGCGATGCTGGGAAGCTTGGCGGGGCATGCCGTGGCGCGAGTCAGCAACCCGCGCAAGATCAGTATCGCTTTGAAGGTGGCGGGGGGAATGTCGAGAGGGTCGGTGACCAGCGCGAGTCAGAACATCACGACGGAGACGCTTCATCTGGTCGGCGGCGAACTCGTTGCCCGCAGTTCAGAGGAGGTGCGCGACTTCGATTTTGGCGAGGGCCCGCTATCGTCGTTCCCTGTCACGCTGCCCGACCTCGTGACACTCCACCATGCGACTGGCGTGCGTGATATAGAAACCTTCGTGCATGTGGCGGCGGGTGCGTTCCCCAGAGGGGATACCAACGAACTCCCTGCGGGGCCCAGTTCCGATGAGCGGGCGGCGAACCGCTACCATGCGGTTGTCGAAGTGACCGACATGGACGGTTCGGTGGCGCGCTCGGTGCTGGATACGGTGAACGGTTACACCTTCACGGCCATAGCGGCAGCGGAAGCTGCCCGGCGAGTGCTTGCCGGTGAGGTGAGGCCCGGCTTCCAAACCCCTGCGGGCCTGTTCGGCCACGGCTTTGCCGAGACCATCGCCGATACGCGAATTACTGATATTCCCATCAGTTGACCTGCTGACAGACCACTTCCACGTTGAAGCCATCGGGATCCAGGACATAGGCGGCGTAGTAGTTGTCGTGGTAGTGGGTGCGAATGCCTGGTGCGCCGTTATCCTCCCCACCCGCTGCCAGCGCGGCGCGATAAAACTCATCGACAATGGCTCGTTTTGCTGCGGCGAAGGCGATATGAACGCCTTCGCCCGGCTGCTCGTTGTCGTGTATCCATAGCCGTGGGTAGCCCTCCATCCCAAAGCCATGCCGTGTGCCGCCGCTGCGCGTGCGGTCTGGTCCTACGGTGATAATTCGGCTGAAACCCAGCGGGGCTAGCGCCTGTTCGTAGAAGCATCGCGATATTTCCGCATCGCGTACGGCGAACTCGACATGGTCAAGAATACTCATGTGTCTTTGCTCTCATCGGGTGTATGAAGAAAGGTTGCGAAGGCCTGGCCAGCCAGTTCGGCTACGGCAAGCAGGCGAGCCCTTGAGCGGCCAGCGCGCGCGCCTGCTGAAAGACCTTGCAGTGTCGTCACGACGTAATCGGCAAGTTTTCGTGCCTGGTGCGGCTGACTTCTCTTGATGTAGCCCTCGATAAAGTCTGCCGCTGCGTCGCCATAGGCGTTGGCCAGTTGGCGGGCCTGAGGATCATCGGCGCGCATGCCTTCAGCCACCATGCAGCCACGCTTGGCTTTTGACTTGGTGTAGAGCCGCACGGCCTGCCGTAGTAAATCATCGATCGCTTCCGACAGAGGCCGGTCGGGCGTCAGGATCTTGTCTGCTGGCAGGTTGGCTTCTGCCACGTAGATTTCTAGGCAGCGTTCATAGAGCCCCGCCTTGTTGCCATAGGCGGCGTAGAGGCTAGGCGGATTGATGCCCAGTGCACGTGTGAGCTCGGCAACCCCTACCGCGTCGTAGCCGCGTTCGTGAAATAGATCCTTGGCAACGGCAACGCCCGCCTCTCTGTCGAAGGGGCGCCGAGATGAGCGTTCTGCAATACCTTCACCAGTGCCTGTTTTGGATGGTTTGCTTTTCATGTTGACGATACCGATTGACTCTTTGGTTTGTAGTGGTCACTATAGCATTGCTTTAGTGACCACTACAAACTGAAAGGTGATGCTGTGAAACAGAACATGAATCGTAACGTTGCTGTCGTGACCGGCGGTAGCAGTGGTATCGGGTTTGCCATCGCCAAGCGCTTGATCGATGACGGAGCCGATGTCGTGATAACGGGGAGGCGGCAAGCGGTATTGGATGAGGCTGTGCACAGGCTGGGCAGCAGCGCTATAGGGATAGTGGCCGATGTCGCCAGTGCTGCGAGCTTGGCATCTTTCTATGAGTCCGTGAAAAACCGCTTCGGGCGTATCGATATCCTGGTGGCCAATGCCGGTGGCGGCAGCCACGCACCGCTTGGGCAGATCACCGAGGAGCAGATCGACCAGCAGCTCTCGACCAACGTTAAAGGCGTGGTGCTGACCGTTCAGGGGGCGCTGGGCTTGATGAGCTCTGGTGCCAGCATTGTGATCGTTGGTTCCTCGTCCTCAATAGACCCAGGGCCGACCATGAGCGTCTACGGTGGTACCAAGGCGGCTGTGCGCAACATGGTGCGCAGTTGGGTGGCGGAACTGAAGGGAACGGGTATTCGCATCAATATCCTGAGCCCTGGGCCCACCAACACAGCTTCATTGCGCGAGGCATTCGGCGAGCACGCCGAGGAAGGCATGGCGTTCCTGACAGAGAAAAGCCCATTGGGGCGCATCGGTGAACCCGAGGAGATTGCCTCGGTCGCGGCCTTTCTGGCCAGTGATGCCGCTAGCTATATCAACGGGGTGGAGTTGTTTGCTGATGGTGGCGCCTCCCAGACATAGGGGGAACGGGCACCGTCGGATAGAGCCATACAATTCCTGGCTATCCTCATCTGCCATTGGCTGAGCTAATGGAAAAAGGCTGCCTTAGCCCCTCCCAAAAGCCCAGAAGAGTTAGTAATTGCCGAGCTATTAATGTAAGTGGCTACTATCGTCAGGAGCTTGATACGAGGACATCAGATATTAACCAGCGAGTCGCACGGTGCTGTAATTAGGTGGCTGCTAAACTCAAGCACTAACAGGCTCGATAACGGCTTGGCTGTCAACGATAAAAAGGGAGGAAAGTGAATGCCTGGACATGACGAAATTGAACTTGGCGGTAAGCGTTTCAAGCATGCCATGGTAGATGCTGGAGATGTCCGTTTGCACACTGTATCAGGTGGCAAAGGCTTTCCCATTTTGCTTATGGCAGGCTTCCCGCAAAGCTGGTACGCGTGGCGTCGCATCATGCCGATACTTGCTGACCATTTTTACGTAGTCGCAATAGATTTACCTGGGCAAGGTGATTCCGACAAACCGGTAGATGGCTATGATACACAAACGGCTGGTGATCGTGTCCATGCGCTAGTTAAGGAGCTTGGTTTCGAGCGCTATCACATTGGTGCGCATGATATTGGTTCGTGGGTCGCTTACCCCTTTGTGGCGCGATTTGCCGATGAAGTAGGTCGGCTAGTCTTGCTTGACGCTAATATCCCAGGCGTGACGCTCAAGCCAACAGTTGAGGTGGGGCCAAACACCTGGAAGTCATGGCACTTCTTTTTTCACCAAGTACCGGATGTCCCTGAGTTTTTAATCACTGGCCGGGAGAGAAGTTATATCGAGTGGTTCTTTCAGCGGAAAACTTTTAATCCCGCCGGTACTTTCTCAACAGCTGATATAGATGAATATGAGCGCGTCTATAAGCAACCCGGAAACCTACGTGGGGCGCTGGCTTATTATCGTGCAGTGCTTGATGACGCCGAGCAGAACGCGTCATTGGCGGCCAAAAAAATTGAGACGCCAATCTTGGCTTTAGGCGGTGATTTCG
The DNA here is from genome assembly GCF_021021315.1 of Halomonas sp. IOP_14. Taxonomy (NCBI): domain Bacteria; kingdom Pseudomonadati; phylum Pseudomonadota; class Gammaproteobacteria; order Oceanospirillales; family Halomonadaceae; genus Halomonas; species Halomonas sp. IOP_14. The sequence goes on from NZ_JAINWD010000059.1 coordinate 10,807, forward strand.
GCATGTCACCTGATATTTATGACGCTATAAAACCATTAGCGACCCATGTGGAAGGTGGGGTCATTCAGAATTGTGGTCATTACATGCCTGAGGAGCAACCGGATGAAATCGCCGCTAAAATGATCAAATTTTTTAATGGCTGAATAGTATGTCTACTGTGCGCCTATCGAGCTCTGTGTGGATGTAATGGCCGACTGACGATGCCATTCTTTTTGCAGGTTTAAATACGCCGTTGCCGTAACACCATCACTCCCGCCATTAAGATCATGCCCATACCCAACCAGGTCATGGCATCGGGCACTTCGCTGAATAGCAGGTAGCCCCAAAGGCTGGCAAAGATGAGGTAGGCGTAATCAAAGGTGCCGATCAACGCCGAAGGGGCAATTTGATAAGCCCTGGCCACCCCGGTATTCACAATGATCAACAGTAGGGCGTAGGCGCCCACGATCAATAACGCTTCGGCATCTAGCGGTTGCCAACCGGCGAACAGGAACGGCGCGCGTTCAGCGAGTGCTGCTGTGCTGTTGATTGCCACCAGCACACTGAAGAGAGTGCCTGCTGCCAGGAAGGCCAGATTCAACCCCAGGGTCAGAAGTAAGGGATGCTCTCTTTGGCAGTGGTGGCGAGTGACCAGCATTGCTAGCGCATAAAAGAGGGCGGCAAGCACTGGAAGAAGTGTGGCAGGTGTGAAGGTGTCGCCGCCAGGGCGCAACACCACCACCACGCCCAGGAATCCGCAGAGGATGCCCAGCCACGCTTGGCGTGAAAGATGCTCGCCTGCCCCAAAAGCAGCCAGCACGGCAATAAACAGCGGAGTGGTGTAAATGGCGACCGCCGCCACCGAAAGCGGAATCAGCGGCAGTGCTGCGTAGTAGGCTATCCACATCAGCAACAGAAGCAGGCTTCTAATCGCCACCCAGCGGCGCGATTTTACCTTGGGGCGGGGGCCTGAATGGCCAATGATCAACCCTAACAGTATCGGCAGCGATAGTGTGGAGGCGATGACATAGAGTTGCCATAGCGACATACTGGCACTCAGATACTTAACCAGGGCGTCGGTCAACGCCAGCAGAAACACAGCCCCCACGATAAGGCTTATGCCCTGTAGGATATTATCTTGTGGTTCAGCGGTGGCCTTCATTGCAGCGTTCCAGAGTTGAATTCCGCTCTAGAATGCCGCTGCCTCTAGCAGTACTTCAAACAACTTCTGCGTCACAATGCATGAGCTCAGATTATGGATAACTTCATCAAGTCTCTTCCACCACTGGCGACGCTACGACCCTTTGAGGCTGCTGCCAGGCTGGAAAGCTTTTCGCGCGCGGCCGAAGAACTTCACCTGACCCAGGCGGCTATCAGCCGACAGATCCGTGCGCTGGAGGAAGACCTTGGCGTGATGCTTTTCGAGCGCCGTAATCGCAGTGTGTTTCTTACCCGCGAGGGGCGCGAGTTTGGCCGAACGGTCTCCCAGGCGCTGGAGAGTATTGCTACGGGTGCTCAGGCGCTGCGCGGCGACCCGGATGATAAGCGCGTCGTGTTGTTCTGCCAGTTATGCGAAGCGTTCTATTGGCTGATGCCAAAGCTGGCTGACTTCAATCGTCGTTATCCTGAACTTGAGATACAGCTGGCGACCTCGACAAGGCCGATTACCGAATTTAGTGGCAGCTTCGACATTGCGCTGCAAACCAACGGTAGGCCTAGCGGGAGCCATCGATTGGTGTTTACCGCCGAGGACGAGATATTTCCGGTCTGCAGCCCAGCGTACCTGAAAGGGGTCACTACCCCGTTGAGTCTCAACGCTTTGCTGAATCAGCGGCTACTGCACCACCACGCTGACCCGGCGGATTGGCTGGAGTGGGATGGCTGGTTTCGTGCCATGGGGCACTTTGAACTCTCATCAGCGGAGAGTGCTGTTTTCGATAGTTACCCACTGCTATTGCAAGCGGCTGTCGCGGGGCACGGTATCGCCTTGGGTTGGCGGCGCACAACGCAACGCTTAATTGAAAATGGCGAACTGATCCGCCCGGTGGCAGAGAGCTTGCCCCAGCACGATGCGATCGCCCTATACACACGCCAGGGCGCACCCCAACGCCCAGGCAGCGTAGCGTTATTGGGTTGGCTGCGTGAGGTGTTGGGTGAAGAGCAGATTGCTGAAGTGACAGGCTTGGCGTTACGATGATGTGGTTAAGCTGCGCATGGAGAGTAAGCGCTGATCGATTGCCTTCTGACCTAAGCGGCAGCCCTTGAACCTGCTCAAACTTCCCTGTTTCGTTCGTATCGCTCCACGTTTGGAAATGGCGGTACCAATGTTCGCGGCGAATGTTCCAAAGCTCATACGTCGGTTTCAGTTGATTGGGTGAATCAAGGGTGCCAAGGTGTATTTCGATTTCTTCCTCGCTTACCGAAAAAACCGAAGAGCCATATACCGAGCAGAAGTAGCGCCCCTGATAACGGTGCGGTTCGCCTACAATCTGGCAGCTTGCTTGGGGGTAATCGGCAGCGGCATAGAAAAGCGCTCCGTGATGCTTGCGACAATCCATACAGTGGCAAATACCTACCCGGAGCGGTTCGCCATTGGCCACGATTCGGATCTTACCGCAGAGACAGCCACCTGTTAGTTGTTCCATTGCCAATCCCCAGAAGAATCATACATTCAAAGTAAGTGGCACTTTCGATTTTGTCTTGCCGCCGTCTCGTTGGTATTTGATGCCAGCAAACCGAGATAAATCGAGCTGTTGCAGGAGGCGGATTCGCCTAAGAGCCCGGAATTAGTTTGTATCTCGGTTACAAGCAGGCGCGGATATTAAGCGGGTAAATCGCCCTCCCTTGGTTCTTTAAAAGATAGATAATTGGTGAACTAAAGGTACACAAAATTTGATGATATTAAAGAGTCTCATGGCAGATTATTTAGTTAAGTGCTAATTTGTGAACCATGAGTACACTTAATGAAGAAAAGCTAAAGAAGGTGCTTGAAGCCATACCTTCAGGATTCATGGTTGACACCGCATGGCTTGAACGCCACGGTGTCAGCCGTTTCCTTGCTCGCAAATACGTTGATAACGGCTGGCTGGAGCGTGTTAACCGCGGCGTCTTCCGCCGCCCCGCGCCGAACGCAATAAAGTCGGCCACCATCGATTGGAAAACCTGCCTGCTTTCCATGCAGCATATTATGCGCTATGACATCCATATCGGCGGTACCACGGCGCTTGCCCAACAAGGCTACGATCACTATCTGCGTCTGGGCAGCAATGCGCCTGTCTGGGTATATGGCGAGGCCACGCCCAATTGGCTCAGCAAGCTGCCACTCAACGCACCACTTCAAACCCGTAGCACCTCGCTGTTCGCCGACTCATCGCTTGGGTTGGCCAAGGACAACATCAATGCCGAAGGCACGCTGCCATGGGACTGGATGCTTAAAATGTCGGCACCCGAAAGGGCAATTATGGAAGCTATGAACGAGCTGCCCGACCTTGAGAGTTTTCACAACCTCGATATGCTATTTGAGAGCCTGACAACGCTGAGACCTAAACTACTGTCAGCGCTGCTGCATAGTTGTAAGAAGATCAAGGTAAAGCGTCTGTTCTTTGTTTTTGCAGATCGCCACGATCACCCCTGGCGCAAGCGCCTCGACCCAGCAGAGTTCAATCTTGGAAGTGGCGACCGCGCGCTGGTAAAAGGGGGCAAGATACATCCGCGCTATCGGATTATGGTGCCTGAAGCGTTTGTAACGGCGGAGGCCAACGATGGCACGTGAAACCTATGAAGCACAGGTCGCACTTCTTGTGCGTATTCTCCCGCATGTCGCCAAGGAAGATGTATTCGCGCTCAAGGGCGGCACGGCGATAAACCTGTTCTATCGTGATCTTCCGCGTTTGTCGGTCGATATCGACCTGACCTACCTGCCGGTGAAAGATCGAATCGATAGCCTTTCCGAGATCAACAACGCGATGGATCGCATTGCGGGGGCCATTGAAGGCGGTATCGTTGGTGCCAAAACACAACGTATAAAGGGCGGCGGTGGTGGTGCCACTCGTCTTCTTGCTCGCATGGGCGGTGTAGAGATCAAGATCGAAACCTCTCCAGTCACACGCGGTGTCGTTCATGAGCCTGAAACGCTTTCCGTCTCCGAAGCTGTTGAAGATGAGTTCGGCTACGCAGAGATGCAGATTGTCTCCTTCGAAGATCTGTTCGGCGGTAAGTTGAACGCAGCCGTCGACCGTCAGCATCCGCGCGACCTTTACGATGTGAAGCTGCTTTACGAGAACGAGGGCCTAACGGATGATCTATTTCGCACCTTTTTGATCTACATTGCGAGTTCGTCGCGCCCCGCGCATGAGCTGCTGAATCCGAATCTCATCAATCTTGATCAGCCTTATACTCAAGAATTTGAGGGAATGACCAGAGCTTCTGTCAGTCTCCAAGAGCTCTTCGACACCCGTAAACGATTGATTGCAGATATTCATTCCCGCTTCGATGAGAACACCAAGCAATTCCTAATGAGCCTGCATGACGGTATGCCCGATTTTGATGCTATTGATCGCCCTCGGGCGGCGGATCTGCCTGCCGTACGCTGGAAGCTTATCAATCTGGGAAAACTGAAAAACGAAAATGCCGCCAAGCATGCTGAGCAACGGAGAAAGCTGGAAGTGTTGCTAGGGTAGGTAGATCGGAGCGGCGCCCTCGGTGTGATATGGAATGTGGACATCACGCTTCACTATCTAAGTCGCTGATTAATGCATCCATCGAGAAATCGTCCACGAATTCACCAGCTCTAGCTTGTCTGGTACCTTGAGCTAGATGTGTACGTAGCGCCTCAAGTTTGCTTTTGCGTTTTTCCAAGCTAAGACTTGTTGACGTCATAGAATGCTTCCCGTGTTCAAAAGTAATAAATATGGATATGGCTGACAAGAAAGGCAAGAGGCCTAACTGGTGCGGTCTACTGAGCATTTCTACTGTTTAACCCACTCTTCTTTACCAACAAGTCCGCTGATGAGCCCACGAGCCGAATAGAAGTCATAATCGGCTCATAATATGAGCTGAATGGAGGCAATCGGCTCGTGTATGGCTAAACAGGGCGCACGAAGAAGAGATCAAACGGAGCTGCTTGAAGCTCTATATATACAAGTTTCTGATGCCTTCCCTGAATGCTTACTGTCCAGACGATTTGCCAGTGGCACAGATCTTGGCTAGGCAATGTGTATTGTTGGGCAGGTCAATATCGAACTGTTGATATGTCCAAACCGAATATTCGGTTTGCGTCGCCACTACAAATCCACAAACTGACACACCCGAAACGGCTGAGTGCTATCTAACCATTCCCCGCCACAATCAACATCGTCGCCACAATAGACAACGCTATCCCCACCATTCTGGTGCCGCTAACCGCCTCCTTGCGAACCAGTGAGCCGAATACGACGGGTATCAGCGGGTACATCGACACAATCACAATGCTGATAATGGTGAGCTGTCCTTGCCGTGATAGCGCATAGAGCGTAAGCCCTAGAGCGCTGATACCGCCCGCCATCGTTGAGAAAAGTGGAAGGCGTATTTGAGCTGGCTTCGTGCGTTGGTAAAACGGCAGTAGACACACGGCACCGTTTAGCATGCATAGGGCGATGCCATACAGCGCCGCATGGTCGGGCACCTGCCCAAGAAAGTGCAGCTGCAGAGAAAACCCCAACCCTGCACCTAACCCAAAGAGCAGGCCTGTTCTGATTATGCTGCTCACCTGCCCTTTGTTTATCTTACCTCCGCCCGTCGTTAGCCAGATAGCGGGCAAGGCGATCATCACACCTAGCCATACCCAAGCGTTGGGCCGCTCGCCAAGAAATACCAAAGAGAGCCCAAGGGCGATGGTTACCATCGAGACAGCGCTAACAGGCACTACGATAGCAAAGGGAGCCTGCGATAAGCCTTTATAAAGCAGCAATGCGCCCAGGGCTGAGCCAAGGCCAGCAAGCGTACCCCATTTCCAGGTATCTGGCTCCCATGTGGAAAAGAGCAGCGCGACTGCAAGACTGACAAGCGCCCCGCCCAGATGGGTGTAAAAACCAATATTAAGCGGCGGGTAAAAACGGGCGAGCAAGCCATTGATAAAGTGTGTACTGCCGAGCAACAACATGGCGCTTAGTGCCAGAACGATGGACATGGGATTTCCAGGTCAGGATGATAAATGAAAGGCCAGCATAGAAGTCGCTAGTGCTTGGCTGGAAACTCGGTTCGCTCATGGCCGTTATGAGGAGGGATGATGATAAGAGGCGCCGACATCTCTATTGCCCAACTACGTGTGCTGCTTGCGGTAGTGGAAGAGCAATCCTATACCCGGGCGGCGGCGCGACTGGGCGTTAGCCAATCTGGCGTAAGTCACTCAATGCAGGCATTGGAAAAGCTGGTAGGTGGCCCACTTATCACAAAAGCGGCGGAAAGATGGGAGCCGACTGCCTTAGGCGAGTTAGTGCTTACTAGTGCCAGAAAGGTTGTAGGAGAGTTTCAGGTATTGAGCCAGCAAGTGGCCCAATTTCATAATGAAGTAGATGAAACGCTGAAAATAGGTGTAATTCCCAGTGCATTAACAGGATGGTTATCCCCACACCTTTCTAGCTTAACGAGCCGCTACCCTGATGCCATTAGCCTTGTGCTGGAAGGCATGGAGGAAGAGATAAAGGAGTGGGTGGAAAGCGGCGTGGTTGATATGGGCATAACCACCGATGTGACGCAGCTTAATCTCACCTACTGGTGTGAGCACTTCGATTGGCAGCTACTAAAGAAGGATGAGGTCGTTGCCGTTTTACCCGAGAACCATTCACTCTGCAAACAAGCTAGCGTTACGGTAGCGGAGCTTGCCGATCATCCGTTGATTATGTCGTCAGGGGGTTGTGAGGCGCTTATTCAGCAGATATTTGCTCACTCATTGGAGGAAGTCGATACTTTTCAGGTGGATTTTTGGGTACGTGATACGCGCACGCTGTTGCAGATGGTTGCTGGCGATGTCGGTGTTAGCCTAGTGCCCACACTGGCGTTAAACAATAAGCCAGCAGCTAATGTGGTAACGCTGCCGTTATCTCCCCAACGTGACCGGAACCTGATTGCCTTTTGGGCTAAATGGCAGCCGCTGAATCAGGTCGGCCAACAACTACTGAAAGAGTGCAAAGCGTAACGGGCTTTCCATCGCATGGTGTGAATGTATTACGGATGGATGAGCATGGTAATCTGTCTCGTAACGATTGGCAGAGGTCTCCATGGTTAATAACCACCACGATACCGGCTACAAAGAGTTGTTTAGTTATCCTGAATTTGTTCAGCAACTCATCGAAGGCTTTGCTCCCGCCGAGATTGCCCGGTTAATGGATTTTTCTACCCTGAAGAGCCAGAGCGGCAACTACATTACGCCACTGTTCGAAGAAAAAATTGAGGACGTGGTGTGGTCAGTCAACGTTAACTGGCAAGGGATGACCCAAGAGGTGTACCTGTACATCTTGTTGGAGTTTCAGTCCTCGGTGGATCGCACCATGCCGGTTCGGCTGATGCACTACGCCGCTTGCTTCTACAGTGAATTGCTCAAGCAGAAGGTCATCACACCCGGCCAGGGCTTACCGCCGGTGTTTCCGGTAGTGCTTTATAACGGCTCAGAGCGCTGGACGGCATCGTTAGATCTCTATGACATGATCATGCCGGAACCGCCGGGTCTCCTACAGGTCTACCAGCCACGCATGCGTTATTATTTAGTCGATGAAGGGCGCTATACTGATGAGCAGCTAGGCTTGGTGCAGTCGCCGTTAAGCGGGGTGTTCAGTATCGAGAAGGCTTCCACAAATCGCCAGGGGCTTCAGCAAGCTGTGGATCGGATTGTGGCGATTATTCAGGCCGATTCTCACAAAGAGCGTATCGACAAGATTATTACCCGCTGGCTTAAACGCCACTTGCAGCGGCTCGGGGCTGAGGTCGACCTCAATCAGCTCAACAGTTTGGTGGAGGATAAAGACATGTTGGCAGAAAATTTGGAAAACTGGGCTCAGCAAGAACGCCAAGTAGGCATTCAGGAAGGCGAAAAGCTGGGCATCGAGAAAGGTGAAAAGCTAGGCATCGAGAAAACTGCCCGTAATCTGCTCAAGCTGGGGGTGCTGAGTGATGAGCAGATTGCAGGAGCGACAGGCTTGGCGTTAGAGGATGTGGCTAAGCTGCGCACTGAAGGCCAGCGCTGATCCTTGCTTTCATTTACGTATTCCCGCTTCACACATAAAACGAGAGGGCAGTCCAATTGGCTGCCCTTTCTGTATTTGGTTGCTGAGGATGGCAGACATTCCCCATGCCATGAAAGCCCCCAGCGTCAGGTTAAGTGTTGCACATACTGATATTCTTTTTTAAATTTTTATTAGGGAGTTAAAAGAGACACTTGGGTCTATCTATTTAGATGAACGTCGGCAAGCATATGAATTGCTGCTTCAATGGTTGTCAATTGACAACCATTGAAGGGGGCTTCATACTCAGAGGCAAATAATGACTCGTCCATCACATCCGAAAAAAGAGATCGAAACTGCCCTCAAACATGCGGAAGCGGAGGGCTGGCGAGTTGAAGTCGGCGGTAGTCACGCCTGGGGCAAGATTTACTGTCCCTATAATGATGATGAATGCCGCTGCGGTGAGTTTTGTATCGCGAGCGTGTGGAGTACACCGAAAAATCCCGGCAGCCACGCCCGGGCAATTCGGAGAGTGGTGGACAAGTGCTCGACCCACAAGCGTCGAGACGAAGCGGAGCCGGAGGATTGAAGAATGGAATATGTTTTTACGCTGAAATACCAACTGGCTGATAGTGATTCCGACCTAGATGCGCTGGTGGGGCGTTTGGGCACTGCCGGTTGCGATGATGCTCTGGTGGGCGTGGGGCAGCCGGGCCGCTTGGCGCTGGAATTCTCTCGTGAAGCGGGCAGCGCCGCGGAAGCGGTTCGCACTGCCCTGGTTGACGTAAAAAAAGCAATCCCTTCCGCGCGGCTGATCGAGGCTTCGCCGGATCTTGTTGGCCTGACGGATGTAGCAGACGTTGTGGGCGTATCCCGACAGGCAATGCGAAAGTTGATGCTCACCCACCGAGCGACGTTTCCTATGCCGGTTCACGAAGGCAGTGCCTCAATCTGGCACCTGGCGGAGGTGCTTGACTGGTTGATGACCCGAGGGGGTTACCAAATTGATGTTGGCGTGCTGGATATTGCGAAAGTAGCATTAGAAGTGAATATAGCCAAAGAGGCGATCCGCCATCCGGTTCGTAGCCGCGAGGAAATGGAGTTGCTGACCGCGTAGCCAACAGCTCAACAGTTTGTTGGAGGATAAAGACATGTTGGCAGAAAATTTGGAAAACTGGGCTCAGCAAGAACGCCAGGAAGGCGAAAAGCTGGGCATTGAGAAAACGGCCCGTAATCTGCTCAAGCTGGGAGTGCTGAGTGACGAGCAGATTGCTGAAGCGACAGGCTTGGTGCTAGAGGATGTGGTTAAGCTGCGCACTGAAGGTAAGCGCTGATCGATTACCTTCTGACCTAAGCGGCAGCCCTTGAACCCGCTCAATCTTCCCGATCTCGTTCGTATCGCTCCACGTTTTGAAATGGCGGTAGCCAATGTTCGCGGCGAATGCCCCAAAGCTCATACGTCGGTTTAAGTTGATTGGGTGAATCAAGGGTACCAAGGTGTATTTCGATTTCTTCCTCGCTTACCGAAAAAACCGACGAACCGCATGCGGAACAGAAGTAGCGCCCCTGATAACTGTGCGGTTCGCCTTCGATAATGACAGCTTGCTTGGGATAATCAGCAGCCGCATAGAAAAGCGCCCCATGATGCTTGCGACAATCCATACAGTGGCAAATACCTACCCGAAGCGGCTCGCCATTGGCCAAGATTCGGATCTTACCGCAGAGACAGCCACCTGTTAGTTGTTCCATTGCCAATCTCCAGAAGATTCATACATTCAAAGTAGGTGGCACTTTTTGTTTTGTCTTGCTGCCGTCTCGTTGGTATTTGATGCCCGCAAACCGATAAAAGCTAGCTGTTGCAGGAGGCGGATTTGCCTTAGAGCCCGGAATTAGTTTGTATCTCGGTTACAAGCAGGCGCGGATATTAAGCTGGTAAATCGCCTCCCCGTGGGTCTTTAAAAGATAGGTGCTTTGTGAACTAAAAGTACACAAAATTTGACGATATTAAAGAGCCTTATGGAAGATTCTTTAGTTAATCAACGCCGAAGACACGCTGCCATGGGACTGGACGCTCAAGAGGTCGGCACTCGAAAGGGCAATTATGGAAGCTATGGACGAGCTGCCCGACCATGAGAGTTTTCACAATCTCGATATGCTATTTGAGAGCCTGACAACGCTGCGCCCTAAACTACTGGCAGCTCTGCTGCAGAGTTGTAAGTAGATCAAGGTAAAGCGGCTATTCTTTGTCTTTGTCGATCGCCTCGATCCCCCCTGGCGCAAGCGCTTCGACCCAGCAGAGTTCAATCTCGGCAGCGGCGACCGTGCACTGGTAAAGGGGGCAAGATACGTCCGCGCTATCGGATTATGGCGCCTGAAGCGTTTGTAAGGACGGAGACCAACGATGGCACGTGAAACCTATGAAGCAC
>NZ_JAINWD010000006.1:0-272179 GCF_021021315.1 Halomonas sp. IOP_14
GCATGCAATGGACGCGGAGCATGGCAGACAATTGATACGGAGGCCGCCCGCTCTCGCCCTTAGGGTAATAACGGGCTACCTTCTTCTCCAACTGCGTCCAGGGGATCAGCTTGTCCATCCGCTCCAGAAAGAGTTCGCGGCGGGTCTTTCGCTTCTTGTTCTGGTACTCGGCTTCTGAGAAGGTGATTTGATCCATGGCAGCACTGAATCCTATGCAGTTGACGATAGCCGTATTATCGCTGATGGCAGTGACTTTTTCAGAGCTTCCTTAGTTAACCAGTGCCTGTAAGTAACATTGGTATTAGTAAAGTTCGTCATAATATTGGCTCATTTTTTTGATACTGATGCCGCCTCTGTACAGTTTAATCTCCACAACCTGATCCCTTGATAAATTATTGTCTAACTCTCCGTTTAGAATTGCGTCTATAGCTGTACATAAAGGCAGTTAGACAAGTCAAAACCACATGTCAATCTAAGTCTTCCTTCCTATTTATTTTTTGAGCATAGCATTGTACTTTAAAATAAAACTTGCCTGAAAATTAAAAAACAACCTCACCATTTATCTTTTATTTTAATTATTTAAAATGGGGCTTAGGCAATGGAATATCGTAAAGAAATTGATGGATTGAGAGCGGTCGCTGTGCTACCTGTAATCTTTTTCCATGCTGGCTTTTCACTGTTTTCCGGCGGCTACATAGGCGTTGATGTTTTCTTTGTAATCAGCGGCTATCTGATTACATTAATATTAATAAAAGACTTAGATAATAATTGCTTCTCAATATCTAAATTTTACGAGCGAAGGGCTAGAAGAATTCTCCCAGCTCTTTTCTTTGTTATGTTATGTTGCATCCCCTTTGCCTATGCATGGATGATACCGCAACAATTCAAAGACTTTTCACAGGCATTTGTAGCCGTAAGCTTCTTTTCATCTAATATTTTGTTTTGGGCTAAAGAGGATTACTTTGCTCCTTCTGCTGAGCTAAATCCTTTATTACACACTTGGAGTTTAGCAGTTGAAGAGCAATTCTACATTTTCTTTCCCATTCTTCTCTTTGCATTATGGCGCTTTGGTAAACATCCAGTATTTTTTGTAATTTTTGGATTATCATGTATTAGTCTACTATTATCGGAATGGGGCTGGAGAAACTCGCCATCGGCTAATTTTTATTTATTACCTACTCGAGCTTGGGAGCTTGGAATTGGCGCCATGTGTGCATTTTATATGCATAAACACACAATAAAGGCGAGTCAAACATTTTCCACACTCGGTCTTGTGCTTATCTTTTATTCAGTTTTTATGTTTAATGAAGACATACCTTTTCCTTCAGCTTACACATTGGTTCCGGTTTTAGGAACAACGATGATTATATTGTTTTGTTCTACCGGTACTCTTGTTCATAAGTTTCTTTCGTTGAAATACGTTGTAGGGATTGGCTTGGTGAGCTATAGCGCTTATCTTTGGCACCAACCTTTGATGGCTTTTGCTAGGATAAAAATATATCCGCATCCTCATTGGACGACTATGCTAGCACTTTGCTTTATAGCATTATTGCTAGCTTATTTCTCCTGGCGCTATGTAGAGCGGCCATTCAGAACAAAAGATGGCTCTTGGATTAACAGCAGAGTAAAAGTATTTTCTACGGCTATTGCCGTATCCTTGGCTGTTTTTTCTTTTGGATTATATGGACATTTAAGTAATGGCATGCCCGATAGAATTCGCTTAAGTGAAGAGCAAAGCTCATATCTTTCAACAGCAACGGCGAGCCCGATGAGAAGCGTGTGCCACGCTAGCTCAGATCATATAATAGAACCCGAAGATGCTTGCCGGTATAACAATGAAAGTGCAGCCATAGCCGTTTTTGGTGACAGCCATGTGGTTGAACTTGCTTACGCTTTAGGTGAGCAGGTTAAGGGAACTGACATTGGCGTTGCGCATTTCTCGTTTAGCGGTTGTGCTGCATCGTATGGACAAGCAGACAGTTCGACTTGTTCAGAGTGGGCAAATAATACTGTCAACTATATTATAGAGAGTGATGAGTTCACTCATGTGATCGTGTCTTATCGTATGGCGTCAAAAATTTGGGGAACCCCACGGGGGGTCTATCCTAATTTACCTCGAATTAGAAGTGAGAATAAATACAAACCTATTATTGACAGCTTAAGGAGCACGCTTTTAGATATTGCAGCTAGTGGAAAACAGGTAATCTATGTCGATCAAGCACCGGAGTTACCATGGAGTATTCAAGAGCTTGTGTACTCAGACAGAATAGTAAATGGAAGTATTCACGGTCTTTCGAGAGATTGGTGGGATTCATTTAATACCTTTTTTGAAAATACATATGCTGTCCCGGAATCCATTGATCGTGTCCACGTTGACGAAATCCACTGTGACGATGAAGTTTGTTACGCAGGAAGAGAGGGCACTTCTTTTTACTTTGACGAAGACCATATGTCTGTTGAAGGGGCAAAAAGAGTAGCCGACCTTATTATAATGGAGACGGATCTCTTTGCTGGAAGATAAAAAAATGAACGGATTGGCACCTTAAGGAGTTCACTTACCTTACCCATGAAGATACTGTCGCTTTGTTCAATGTGCTGCGCATTGGCTGAGTCACCTTCACCGGTATGACCTAAACAAACCATCGCTGTGGCCATGCGTTATGCCCCCCTGTCACCCAACCATTTAGCCGATGCGATTAGGTTTGACCCACAAATAGAATAGGGGTGGACAAAAAGTGGACAGATTCAGAGTCCTGAATTCAGTGAGAATCTGTAATGGAGAGGTTTCAAATTATTCAAATAGATAGAGAACCAATAAAACAGTTCAATTAATTCAACACCTCCAAATAACTTAAAAAACTTATAACGACAGATGAAATAAAAGAAAGTAAAAACACTTTTTTCACTCGATAATTAAACCCACCCACTTTTATTTTTTTCCACTCGCCATCTAAATACCCTGCAACATGGAATCTCAATGGGTCTATAAAATCATCTTCAAAATCATTAAAATCCTCGTAAAGAGCGTCTACATCTTCATCAAACCCTTTTAAGATTTTTCCGCTTTTAACACACTCCCCTAAAATCTCCACCTCCACCACTAGGCTGATAACTTTATTCTGAACTTCAATAAAATCATTATACACTCCCACCTCCACCTTATCTTCCTCACCTCTAATTAAATAAAGATCTATTTTAGAATTTTTCTCTTGTATATCTTTAATAAAATCAATTCCAAACTTACTGTCATATACATTTATATAGTGCAGCACTTTACCATGAGAAGATTCATATCCTGAAACCTTAAAATTCATAATAGCCCTAAAAAACATCAACTCAGAAATATATTCATTTGAAATACTTCTTATTTCATCACACCATTTTGCCCTATATTTATTTAACTCATTCTCTTTGGCATTATAAGATGTTAACAAACTGACTCCCGCGGCTAGAAGTCCAACAGCGACAATACCAATATCTCTTGTTTCAAAATCCCCATCAATATTAACGAAATAAATAAATACATAATAATAAATATAGTTCAGCGATACAAACAGAACCAACTCCCATAGCCAGCTCCACTCAAGATGGTTTGAGTCCCACTTTCTAACTCTTGCTGTTATTTTTTGCATTTACTTACTCAAAATCAGTTGTTTATTCACAGCCCTTCCTCCCTGGATATTATCTATCCACACCCCGTTGGGCTAGCTGATACCCGTCCTTGTTTGCTTCAATTCGCGGCGAGCCCTCTCTATCTCGGGGCTTCTAACTAATTTGCTCACGAAGCTTGCCGGGTTAAGTCATGAAAGTGTACGCCAGTGGCTTTGATGACCGCAGTCATAGTGCGCAAGGTCGGGTTACCCTTAGGCGATAACGCACGATACAGGCTTTCTCTTGATAGCTTGGCCCGTTCAGCAACGACTGCCATTCCACCCTGGGCCTCCACCACATGTCTAAGCGCCATTAGAAAGGCCGTTTCTCCGCCTTCCTCATCCAACTCATCAAAAGCGGTGCGTAGATAATCGACAGCCATATCAAGATCTTCACGAAGCATGTTAATCACAGCATCATCATGGCTTTTCATTTCTTCACCCTCATGTTGTGAAAATGAGCTAGGTGATAGGCAGCCTGTCTCGCACAAACACACAGCAGAACAAAAATAGTAGCCTAGAAGCTACAGCACTGCAGCTAAAACTAAGCATAGCTAGTCAACGCTATAAAGTACGCACCAAAAATTGAGGTGGACAGATTCAGGAGGGGAAAACTCAAACCGCAGACACAAAAAAAGGCGCCTAAGCGCCTGATTTTAAATTTGGTGCCGGTAGCCAGACTCGAACTGGCACACCCGTAAAGGCGGCGGATTTTGAATCCGCTGCGTCTACCAATTCCGCCATACCGGCAATGGAGGCGAATTATACAGACACTATTCCTCGCGTCAATAAAAGCATGCTGTTATCAGCTAGGTCCGTAAAAATTCATGCACCGGGCGACAACCGTTTCTCAATCAGCCTTGAAAATAGGCTGGCCCCAATCGGCAGAATATCGTCACCGAGCACGAAGGCTGGGTTATGCACCGGTACATTGCCGCTGTGACCCACCCAGCAGTATGCTCCAGGTACTACCTTGAGCATATCCGCGAAATCCTCACTACCCATCAATGGCTGATTATCAGTGCTTACATTAGCCTCGCCAACGATTTCCCGGGCGGCGTCGGCGAGCAGCTCCGTCTGCATGGGGGCGTTCTCCAGCACGCTGAATACATCACGAATCTCGATATCGATATCAACTTCATAGCTTGCTGCAATGCCAGCGACCAGCGTGCGCATACGCTCACGGGTTTGCTCACGAACCCTGTCGGAAAAGGTCCTTACGGTGCCTGCAAGGGTGGCCGTCTGGGGGATAACGTTATAGGCCGAACCAGAGTGCACCTGAGTGATCGAGAGCACCACTGGATCGTGGGGATTGATATTACGGCTAACCACACTCTGAAGCGTCTGGATCAATGCTCCGCTCACTACCACAGGGTCGCGGGAATAGTGTGGCATCGCCCCATGGCTTCCTTGCCCAGTCACGGTAATATCAAAAAAGTCGGCACCCGCCATCGCAGGGCCTGCACAAAGCGCTACTTCGCCGGGGGCATGTTGAGGAGAGTTGTGAAGCCCATAGATTTCATCGCAGGGAAAACGCTCAAAAAGCCCTTCCGCTATCATTCGGCGAGCGCCCCCCAGCCCCTCTTCCGCTGGCTGAAAAATCAGCACGACGGTGCCAGCGAAGTTGCGAGTTTCGGCAAGATAGCGGGCGGTGCCCAGTAGCATGGTGGTATGCCCGTCGTGGCCACAGCCGTGGAAGCGCCCCGCATTCACGGAGCTGTATGGCAACCCGCTCTCTTCTTCCATGGGTAATGCATCCATATCGGCGCGTAGCCCGATCCACTTACCCTGGCCAAGACGTCCATGAATTAAGCCAACCACCCCGGTGGTGGCGATCCCGGTGTGAATTTCATCAACACCATACTGCTTGAGCAGTTGAGCAACGATGGAGGAAGTCCGTTGCTCTTCAAATCCAATTTCGGGGTGCGCGTGCAGATCATGGCGGATAGCGCGTAGATCATCGCCGTACTCTTCTATGCGAGCAATCGTAGTCATCTTGTTCTCCATGTGGGATGACGAATCATCAGTATCAGTGCGCCTCAACCTGGCTGACCCGAGGTTTAATCGGTGCACCGGCGGTGAAGTCCCATCCACGCCCCGGTGCGGCTTCCATCAGTTGCCGCGTGTACTCAGCCTGGGGTTGGCCAAGCACCTGTGCTGCGGGACCATATTCGATCAGTCGCCCACGCTGCATCACCAGCACGTCGTCGCAAATCTGCGCGGCGACGCGCAAATCGTGGGTAATAAACAGCACAGCAATACCCAGCCGAAGCTGGATTTCATTGAGCAGCGTGAGCACTTGAGCCTGCACCGAAACATCAAGGGCCGAGACCGCCTCGTCGGCCACGATGACCTCCGGCTCCATGGCCAATGCGCGCGCGATGGCGATACGTTGGCGCTGACCACCCGAAAACTGGTGGGGATAGCGATCAATGGCATCAATCGGCAGGCCTACCAGTTCGAGCAGTTCATGCCCGCGAGCCAGGGCCTCGCGGCGTGGCATGCCGTAGTTGGTCAGCCCTTCGATCAGGCTCTGCCCCACCGTCATACGCGGGTTAAGCGAGCGATTGGGATCCTGAAAGATCATTTGAATGCGTTTGCGGTGAGGCTTGAGCATCGATTTGGGCAGTTCGGTGATCTGCTTACCGCTGACCCGAATATTGCCGCCAGTGGGAGTGATCAGGCGCATGACGCAGCGCGCCAGCGTCGACTTTCCAGACCCCGATTCCCCGACGATACCTAACGTTCGCCCGCGCTTGAGCACAAAGCTGACATCATCCACAGCGCGGGTCGGCACGACGGGCTTACGCAGCCAGCGCACCACGCCCTGGCTAGTATTGAATACTTTCTCAAGCGACTGCACTTCCAGCACCGTTTTATTGCTTGTGGCCTCCCGTGGCACACGTGGTACAAGACTGGGCACTGCGGCCAGCAGGCGCTGGGTGTAAGCCTCTTGGGGGTTACCAAGCACCTGGCGAACAGGGCCGCTTTCAACCAACTGGCCGCGATGCATTACGCATACCCGGTCAGCGATATCCACCACCACCCCCATGTCGTGGGTGATAAACAGCACGGCGGTACCATGCTCGCGCTGGAGTTCCTTGATCAACGCCAGAATCTGATGCTGGGTCGTCACATCCAAGGCGGTGGTAGGCTCGTCGGCAATCAGCAACTGAGGTTTAAGCAGCAGTGCCATGGCGATCATGATGCGCTGGCGCTGGCCGCCCGAGAGCTGGTGAGGGTAGCTTGTATAGATACGTTCAACGTCAGGAAGGTGGACCTGTTCAAACACTTCGAGCACTCGGGCACGGCGCTGCTGGGCTGTTTGTGAGGTGTGCTGGCACAGCACTTCGTCAAGCTGGCGGCCTACGCTTAACACCGGGTTAAGCGCGGTCATCGGCTCCTGAAAAATCATCGCCATATGCCGCCCTCGCAGGGCTCGTAATTGTGCCGGTGTGGCGGCGAGTACATTTTCCCCGGCAAGCCGGATCTGCCCACTGCGGGCGACCAGTGCTCCAGGGGGCAGCAGTCCCATTGTAGCAAGCGAGGTGACCGATTTACCCGAACCGCTCTCCCCCACCAGGCACAGCGTCTCGCCAGCGCCAATGGTGAATGAGATAGCGTCCAGAATACGCGTAGGCTTGCGCCCAGCGGTCTCGACGACCAGATTTTCAACCTCAAGTATCGGGGTGTCGGCCATCATGACATCCTCCGTTTCATCTTCGGATCGAGTGCATCGCGGGCGCTATCGCCGAGCAGGTTAATCGACAGAATGCAGGCCGATAGCAGCAGCCCGGCCCAGAAGATAAGCGAAGGTTTAAGCTGAAAGTAGACTCGTCCTTCAGACATGATATTGCCCCATGAAGGTGTCTCAGTGCCGATCCCCGCGCCAAGAAAAGAGAGAATGGCTTCGGTGAGAATGGCGGAGGCACAGATATAGGTGCCCTGCACGATTAGCGGGGCCAGCGTGCTCGGCATCAAATGACGCCACAGCAGCTTCGGTGTGGAGGTTCCCATCAGTATCGCGGCCTCCACGAACGACTCTTCGCGAGTAGCCAGTACCCGCGAACGCACCAGCCGCACCACTTGGGGGATCTCGGGAACCATAATCGCGATCATCACCGTCCATAGTGAGGCGCTGGTAAGTGAGACAATGGCAATCGCCAGCAGAATGCCAGGGATTGCCATCAACCCATCCATAATGCGCATCAATATCGCGTCAATGGTTCGGAAGTAACCCGCCAACAACCCTAGTGGTAGGCCTATCGCGATACTGGTTACGGCCACCCCAAGCCCCACAGTCAGCGACACGCGGGCGCCATAGACAATCCGTGAGTAGAGATCACGACCATAAGGGTCGGTGCCGAGCCAGTACTCACTCCCCATGGGTTTCAGGCGGTTAGCGGGAGACAGCGTCAGTGGGTCATGATTCGCAAGCCAAGGCGCAAACAGGGCGACAGCGACGATCAAGATCAGCACAAGGCCAGCGGCCAGGGTAACTCCCTGCGGGCGAGTCTGGCTTAGCCGCGACAGTAGGCGGCTAACGCTGCGCCCTTCGGGGGCGACGGTAAAGTGGGAGTGCGAGGCATGCATCAGTAGCGAATCCTCGGGTCGGTGATCGCGTAGGAGAAATCGATCAGTAGATTGATAATCACGTAGAGCCCGGCAGTGAGTAGAATCAACGCCTGGATCACCGGGTAGTCGCGAGCCAGTACAGCGTCCACTATCAGCCGCCCCAGGCCGGGAATATTGAATACACTCTCGGTGACCACGACCCCAGAAATCATGAGTGCAAAGCCGGTACCGATCACGGTCAGGATCGGTACCGCCGCATTACGCAGGGCATGGCGGAAGAGCACCGCACGCTCGGCAAGTCCTTTGGCGCGGGCGGTGCGGATATAATCCTCGTCAAGGACTTCAAGCATACTGGCGCGGGTCATACGCGTGATGAGCGCGATATAGATCGAAGAGAGCGTCAGCGCTGGCAGCACGATGCGACTGGCAAAAGGGGCAATTCCCTCGCTAAGACTTCGAAAGCCCTGCACCGGCAGCCAGCCCAGTTCAAGGGCAAACAGCTGAATCAATAAATACCCAATCACGAATACCGGCACCGAAAAACCTACTACCGAGGCCGACATCACCAGGTTGTCGAGAAAGCGCCCATGGCGCCAGGCGGCGATGACCCCTAGCGGAACAGAGATAACCACGGTAAACAGTATCGCCACCACCGCCAAACTGACGGTCGGTTCTAGGCGCTGCCCGATCATCGTCAGTACTGGGGTCTGGGAAATCAGCGATGTCCCGAAATTGCCGCTTACCAGCTCTCCAAGCCAAACAAAGAACTGGATATGCAGCGGCTGGTCGAGCCCTAATGCCGTTCGAATATTGGCGAGTTGAGCGGGGCTCGCCATGTCCCCAGCAATAATTGCCGCCGGATCGCCTGGCGAGAGGCGCAGCAATAGGAAGACAAACAGCGCCACCACCAGCATAACGGGGATCGAAGCTAAAATACGGCGAATGAAGTAAGCGAACATGCGACACCTGCTATGTGTTGTGGATAGGCATGGTCGAATAATAAGGTCAGTGCGCAGGCTCACTCGCGAACGTAGTGTCCCTCACGCACTGGCAAAGCCTTATTCGCTCTTAGTCATATTCCAGAACACTGGCACAGGCCCTTTGAGCACACCGCCGAGCTGGTTGGACCAGGAGGAGACCGAGCGATAGTCGCCTAGCGGCACATAGATAACTTGCTCAAGCGCATGGACTTGGATCGCTTCTGCGATGCGCTCTCGCTCTTCGTCACTCTCAGCCATGGCGAAATCCAGGCGCATGGCTTCCAGCTCTTCATCCTTGGGCCAGCCGAAGAAACTACCCTCTCGCCCTTGGGCGTTGAGCATCGGGTTGACGATAGGATTCCAGACTTCAGGAATAATCCAGTTGGTAAAGAACATGTTCCAGCCTCCATCCGCCGGATCATTCTGACTGGCACGCCGCGTTACCAGGGTCTGCCAGTCCATCGGCTGCATCTCAACATTGAAACCGGCCTGGCGCAGCGCTTGCGCAGCTACCACCGGCTGGGGAGAGACAGTTGCGACATCAGTGGGCTGCAGGATAACCACTGGGGTGTCGTCATACCCCGCCTCTTCCAGTAGCTCACGAGCTCGGTCAAGGTCGCCGGTAGCCATCCATGTATCGGTGCCAGCATCGCTGCCTAATGGCGTTGTGCAACCGAAGAAAGAGCCGCACGTTTCATAGTAGTCAGCGTTGCCAATCAGGGCAGCAAGCACATCCTCTTGATTCATCGCCAGCATCGCCGCTTGGCGAATACGCACATCATCAAACGGAGGGTAGAGGAAATTCATCCGCCCCATGGTTTGGCTGCCCATCACGCTAAGTGTTTCAAGGGTCAGGTCGTCATTGGTTTCAAGCAGCGGCGCCAAATCAAGCGGCACATTCTCTATAAAATCAATATCGCCACTGCCTAGTGCGTTAATAGCGGTTTGCTGATCCGGCATGGTGATCCACTCAACACGATCAACATTGACCACCTTGCCACCCGCGGTCCAACTTGGCGGCTCATCACGAGGCACATACTCCTCAAACTTGGCATACACCACCCGATTACCCGGCTGAAATTCGTCGACGACAAACCGGAACGGCCCCGAACCAATCTGCTCTGGAATAGCCTCTTCGGGGCTCGTATTGGCTAGCCTCTCGGGCATCATAAAGGCGGGTACAGAAGAGGGTTTGGCAAGCAGCTCGAGAACGTAGCTGAACGGCGAAGATAAGGTCAGGGTAATGGTGTGTTCGTCGCTGGCTTCTAGCGATTCGACATGATTCATCAACATCAAGCCACCGGAATCGCGCTTTGCCCAACGCTCAAGCGAAGCCACACAATCGGCAGCGGTGACCGCCTCGCCATCGTGCCAAGTGAGCCCGTCGCGCAGCGTGAAGGTGTACACCATGCCATCGTCGGATATTTCCCAATCGGCCATCTGCGGCTGCGGCTGAAACTCTTCATCCATGCCGAGCAGGGTATCGAAAACCATATAGCCGTGATTACGGGTGATATGCGCCGTGGTGAGGATTGGATCAATGATCCGTACCCCCGAGTGCATCACCGCGTTGACGGTTTGCGCCTGACTCTCGGCAGCCAATGACATGGCACCAAGGCCAAGCAGCGCTGCACTTAGCAGGGTTCGAACCATGCCAGGAGACGATTTAATCACTACTGTAGATTGCATCGCGATACCTCTTTTTTTCTTGGTGGTGGAACTACTCAGAGTGGCTAATCACATCAGACTAGGAAGCCTCCGCTGGAGGGACAAAAGGCTCCCCCATGGGGCGAGTGCGGATACCCGGTGCCAGGCATTGCCAAGGCAACTCACCGGGGTCAGCCGCCATTGGGCCGGGCGATTTGGCGATCAAAATAGCCGCGGCGATGGGCTGAAAATCGGCGCGGAAATGCACCGAGCTTTTGAGCACTAAAATCTTCTTCATCTCAGGTTCAATACCCACCATGCGCAGCAGGTTGCGATCTAGTAGTTGGCTCTTACGACTGGTCACTAAGATCGCCACGCCGCCTACTCTTAACTGCGCACTGGGGCCAAGATCGACCTGATTGCCGTGCATCATTGGGCCGTCGAAACGACAGCGGCCATCGCTCAGGCGCACCACCTCGAACTCGGCTTCCAGTGGTGCATCGCCAACACTTGGCTCACCGCCCAGCGCCAGGAAAATGCGCGCGCTCTCACCCGCGGCATGTGCTTTGGCAGCCGCCTCAGGGTCACAAATCAACCCTAAGGCGGCGTCTTGGGCATCCGCTTCCACCAGCGCACGCAACATACCGGTAGTGGTTGCATCGCCCCCAGCACCCGGGTTGTCCTGGGTATCAGCAATAACCACTGGTCGGCTTTCACCATTAGCAAGCCGCATCGCTTCAGCAATGGCCTCTTTAGGCGTCAGGAAAGGGACTTTCCAGCGCGCCTCAAGAGTGACGATTTCGTCAGCAAGCCGCGCCACTTCAGCCTCTAGTCGCTCACGGCCGGGTCCATACCCCCAAACGACTGGGCCGCATTCAGCAAAGTCCGCTGCGGGAAAGCCAGCAGCGAATGAACACACGCCGTTACTGCGCTGGTCATGTTCGCTAAGCCCGTGATAGACACTCTGGGCAGGTTCAAGAAAGGTACTGCCAGCGGAGATAGGAATAAGGAAAGGAATGCGCCGCGATGCGAGGTGCAATGTCTCGCCATCGAAGATACGTTTGAGCAGCGCCATGGTGCGGGCGCCCGTTTCAGCCATATCCACATGTGGATAAGTGCGGAAGGCCACTAGGCCCGTCGCGGCTTCAAGCATGCGCTGGGTAACATTGGCGTGGAGGTCAAGACTAGCCACTATCGGTAGTTCGCTGCCCACGATCTCACGCAGTCTAGCCAACAGTTCACCCTCGCCATCAGCAAGATGTTCGCAAACCATTGCGCCGTGTAGGTCGAGATAAATAGCGTCAAAAGCTCTAGACGAGGCAGCGGCAGTTATTTCACCGGCAATGCGTTCAAAAGCGTCTTTAGTGACGTGCGCTGAAGGGCTTGTAGCAGCCCATACGATCGGCAAAAGGTGATACCCATCCGTCTTAGCCGCCGTGATAAACCCACCAATGGGTATGTTTACTTCTTCGAGTTCAAGTAAAGCTTCACCTCGACATAACGCGGGAAAACCACCTCCTTGAACAAAACTCGCGTAGGTGGCTTTGGTAGGTGCGAACGTATTAGTTTCATGCTGAAATCCAGCGATCAGAATGTTCATCCCTTCTCCTAGACTTAAGTATATGACGCAGTGCAGCAGCATCATGTTTTTCACTCTAGGCGTGGCATAGACAGACAAGCAATGACCGATGCATGATGAAACTGTTGCCCTTTGAGCAACGCTGCTTCCCAACCACCGGTATCTGGCATGTCATCTCACGCACCGCTGAATAATGAAGGGTTTAATTCGCGTCGAATGCGCTACGCCTTTGAGGCGATGACGCAAGGTTCTATCCGTCGCGCGGCGGACAAACTGGATATCGAAGCCTCCGTTATTAGCCGTCAAATCGCACGCCTGGAAGCGGAACTGGGGGTAAGGCTGTTGGAGCGGCATGGGCGAGGTGTACGCGCCACCGAAGCGGGGGAGTTACTGCTTGATTTTCATCGAGAGCGCCAAGCCGCTGAATCTGCACTGCTAAGTGATTTTTCCGAGCTCGACAACCTCAGCCGAGGATCGCTTCGCTTAGCGATTAGCGAAGGCTACAGCGCCACGCTTATGAGCGAAGTGATCAATAATTTTTCCCAGCAACACCCGAAACTGCATTTTGAAGTGACCCACGCGAGCGTAAATCAGGTAGTCACGCGGGTTATGGAAGGTGATGCACATATAGGGCTGGCCTACTCTCCACGCCTTTTACCTGGTGTTCAATCGATCGCCTCAGCGCGTCAACCGGTATGTGCGGTTATGCATCCTGACCACCCCTTAAATAAGCGATCCTTGCCACTCTCACTGGACGACGTTCTCCAATATCCTCTGGGGTTAATATCCAAGGGATATGGTCTGCGTCAGTTAGTCGACACCGTGGAAATAATCGATAAACGCCACTTTACACCTAGCCTAGTCAGCAACTCGCTAGCAACCCTTAAACAGTACGTAAGCGCTGGGCACGCAGTGACGTTTATGCCAGCGGTGGCGCTCAAACATGAACTTGCACGAAGCCAGCTTGTAGCGCTACCCATCGCCCATCAGGTGTTTATCGAGGCCGAATCACACCTCATCGTGCGGCAGCATCGACCCCTATCGCTCGCAGCCTCTCGATTAATCAACGAAATCTGTCGAATTTACCCCTTTTCCACCACCTCGATATAAACCTCTGAGTGATACGCCTGACTTCAAACAAGTAGTCGAGTATCCTGTATGGACTTTTTCTCCGGGTATGACGCTCGGCTCTCTTCACTCTCCTAGCGAAACGTTTCCATCTCCATGCAACGCTCCGATTTTCATTACGAACTACCCGACGAATTAATTGCTCGCTACCCTTCTGAACAGCGTAGCGACTGCCGTTTGCTGTGCGTGGATGGCCAGAGCGGCGCGCTGGAACACCGCCGCTTTCCCGATTTGCTTGAGCTTCTGGAGCCCGGCGACCTGTTGGTGTTTAACGACACCCGGGTGATTCCGGCGCGCCTGCACGGCCATAAGGCCAGCGGCGGCAAAGTGGAGATGTTACTGGAGCGCCCGCTGGATGCTCACCGTGGCTTGGCGCATATTCGTTCGAGTAAGTCGCCGAAGCCCGGCACCGAGCTGATTTTCGAGGGCGATATTCACGCCATCGTAGAAGGCCGCCGTGATGCCCTGTTCGAGCTGCGCTTTTTAGGCGATACGCCGATGATCGCGCTGCTTGAAAAGCACGGCCATATGCCACTGCCACCGTATATTACCCGCGAAGACGAACTCAGCGACCGTGAGCGTTACCAAACCGTCTATGCCCGGTGTGATGGTGCAGTAGCGGCGCCGACCGCCGGGCTGCATTTTGATCAGCCACTGCTGGACGCCCTTGCCGATAAAGGCATTAACCGTGCCTTTGTGACGCTGCATGTGGGCGCGGGCACTTTTCAGCCGGTGCGCGTCGACAACATCCTTGAACACCATATGCACAGCGAATGGATTGAGGTCACGGAAGCTACCTGCCAGCAAGTGCGCGAGACCCTGGCAGCAGGCAAGCGGGTGGTGGCAGTGGGCACCACCAGCGTGCGCTGCCTGGAAAGCGCCTGCATGAAAAGTAGCGACGGGCAGATCGCGCCTTTTAGTGGCGATACCGATATTTTTATCTACCCCGGTTACCAGTGGCGCTGCGTGGATGCTTTAATTACCAATTTCCACCTACCGGAATCGACGCTGCTAATGCTGGTGTCCTCCTTTGTGGGCTATGACACCATCATGCACGCCTATCAACGGGCAGTGGCCGAGCGCTATGCGTTTTTTAGCTATGGCGACGCCATGCTGTTGACCCGCTAGGTATTGCTGCTGATTGTTGACCCGCTTGCCCTGCACCCGTCGCGCCAAACGAACGAGATTAACGAGTTACTTTATATGCGAAACGAATGCTTTATGCGCTTTGAGCGCCTGGCCGACGATGGCCGTGCGCGCCGTGGCCGCCTCCACTTCCCCCGTGGCACAGTGGAGACCCCGGCGTTTATGCCAGTAGGCACCTACGGCACGGTGAAAGGCATGACGCCGGATTCCGTCAAAGAGATCGGCGCCGAAATCATCCTAGGCAACACCTTTCACCTGTGGCTGCGCCCTGGCACCGAGGTGATTGAAGCTCACGGCGACCTGCATGACTTCGCCCAGTGGGACAAACCGATTCTGACCGACTCCGGCGGTTTTCAGGTCTTCTCCCTCGGTGAGACGCGCAAGATCACCGAGCAGGGCGTGCACTTCCGCTCGCCTGTGGATGGCAGCAAAGTCTTTATGGGCCCGGAAGAGTCCATGGCGGTTCAGCGTTCGCTGGGCTCCGATGTGGTGATGATCTTTGACGAGTGTACGCCCTACCCGGCCACCTTTGACGAAGCTGAGAAATCCATGGAGCTGTCGCTGCGCTGGGCCAAACGCTCGCGTGATGCCCACGGCGACTCCCCTTCCGCGCTGTTTGGTATTATTCAAGGCGGCATGCACCCTGAGCTGCGCGAACGCTCACTCAAAGGGCTGCTGGAAATCGGCTTTGATGGTTTGGCGATTGGCGGGCTTTCCGTCGGCGAACCGAAAGAAGAGATGATCAAGGTGCTCGACTACCTGCCCACCTGGATGCCCGATGAGATGCCTCGCTACCTAATGGGCGTCGGCAAACCCGAAGACCTGGTAGAAGGCGTGCGCCGGGGTGTGGATATGTTCGATTGCGTAATGCCCACCCGCAACGCGCGTAACGGCCACCTGTTCACCTCGGAAGGCACGGTCAAAATTCGTAACGCCAAGCACCGTTTTGATACCCGCCCGCTCGATGAAGAGTGCGATTGCCATACTTGCCAGAATTTCTCACGGGGCTACTTGCACCATTTGGATCGCTGCAATGAAATGCTCGGCTCGATGCTCAACACCATCCACAACTTACGTTACTACCAGCGTGTGATGGCCGATTTGCGCGCGGCAATTGAAGCGGGTACATTGACGACCTTTGTGGAAGGCTTCTATGCACGGCGTGGCTTGCCAGTGCCTCCGCTAAGCCAGCCCTGACGAATTAATCGCCACGCGCCTTGGCGCGTGGTTTAAACTGTTTGGCTATGTTTTAAAAACTATGCTTTAAAAACCATGTTTTCAAAACCAAGCTTTCAAAAACCAAGCATCTAAAAACCTAAGCTTTTCTAACTCAGGAGTTCTCTGCAATGCTGGATTTCTTCATCTCACCAGCCCATGCCCAAGAAGCCGCCGCTGGCGGTGGTATTGCGCAAATCGTCATGCTGGTCGGTTTCGTGCTGATTTTCTACTTCCTGTTGTGGCGCCCGCAAGCCAAGCGCGCCAAGCAGCACAAGCAGCTGGTCACCAACTTGGACAAAGGCGATGAGATCGTTATTGGCGGCGGTTTGGTAGGTCGGATCACTAAGGTGAGCGACGAATTCCTGACCATCGAGATCTCTGAAGGCACCGAAGTTAACGTGCAGAAGAACGCCGTTGCCGCCGTACTGCCTAAAGGCACCATCAAGTCCATCTAAACCTTGTAATACCCCTGCCGAGCCAGTGCCAGCCACCCCGGCAGGGGTGACATGGTATGAATGATGGTGAACTTTGCTGTGCGCGGCGTGTCCGTGCACAGCATTCCGTTTGTAATTGAAGGCAGGGCTTGCATGCTCAACCGTTACCCCCTGTGGAAGTATCTGCTGATACTGGTCGTCCTGGTGGTTGGCCTTATCTACTCGCTTCCCAATCTATTCCCCGAAGATCCCGCCATCCAAATTAGCAGCGCCCAAGGCGACTCGCTGGATGCGCGTCAGATAGACCGTGTTGAAACCGCGCTCAGCGAACACGATATTGAGATCAAAGCCCTCGAAGAAGAGAACGGGCAGTGGCTTATTCGTTTACGCCACGATGACGATCAACTTCCTGCTCGCGACATTGCCGCTGACCTTTTAGGCGATGATGCGACGGTAGCGCTAAACCTCGCCGAAGCAACGCCAGAATGGCTACAGGCATTCTCTGCTTCCCCCATGACGCTGGGCCTTGATTTGCGCGGTGGCGTGCACTTCCTGCTCGAAGTGGATATGGAAGCCGCGCTTACCCAGCGCCTGGAAGTCAACGCCAGCGCCATGCGTGAGCTGCTACGCGACGAGCGGATTCGCTATCGTAATACCGATATCGAGGAGCGCACGCTGTCGATCGATTTTGCCAGCGCCGAAGACCGCGATACGGCCCGCAGCCTGATCAGCCGTGACTTTCCTGAGTTTGAATACAGCAGTGAAGGCGATGGCCGCGCTTCAACGCTGGTAATGACGCTTAGCGATCAATCGGTAAACGAAATTCAGGATTACGCGATCAACCAGAACTTGACCACCCTACGCAACCGGGTCAATGAGCTGGGCGTGGCTGAGCCCATGGTGCAGCGCCAAGGCCCCAACCAGATCGTGGTGGAGCTGCCGGGCATCCAGGACACCGTGGCGGCCAAGCGTATTGTCGGCGCAACGGCGAACCTGGAGTTCCGCCTGGAAGCGCGCAACGATACGCCGGATAACGAAACGGAAACCCTCACCTTCCGAAATGAGCCTTCGCGCTCTGCCGAGCTAATGCGCGACGTGATCATTACCGGCGATAGCGTCTCCAGTGCCAGCAACAGCTTTGATGAGAATGGTCGCCCGCAGGTCAATATTGATCTGGACGGCACCGGCGGCACGCTAATGAACCGCGCCACACGCACCAATATCGGCCGCAATATGGCGGTGCTGTTCATCGAGCATAAGAGTGAAGACACCGTGGTGGTCGACCCGGAAACGGGCGAAGAGACCATTGAGCGGGAGCCTTACGTTGAGCGCGGCCTGATCAGTTTGGCCACTATTCAAAGTGCGCTTGGCAACAGCTTTCGGATCACCGGTTTGGATTCGCCGACAGAAGCCGCTGAGCTGGCGTTGCTGCTGCGTTCGGGCTCCCTTGCGGCTCCCATCTACTTCGTCCAAGAACGCACCATTGGGCCAAGCCTGGGCGCTGAAAACATTGAGCGGGGCCTGCTCTCGGTACAGATTGGCTTGCTGCTGGTCGTGCTGTTTATGCTGGTGCGCTATAAGGTGTTTGGCGTGTTTGCCAATATCGCCCTGGCGCTGAACTTAACGCTGTTGGTCGCAGTGATGTCGATGCTGGGCGCCACGCTGACGCTGCCAGGTATTGCCGGTATCGTACTGACACTGGGCATGGCGGTAGATGCCAACGTGCTGATTTTCGAACGAATACGTGAAGAGCTGCGTAACGGCATGTCGGTTCAGCAAGCGATTCAAGCCGGCTATGAGCGCGCCTTCACCTCCATCGTCGACGCTAACATCACCACACTGCTGGTGGCCGTTATCCTGTTCTCGATTGGCTCCGGCCCGGTGAAAGGGTTCGCCGTCACGCTCTCTATCGGCATTTTGACGTCGCTGTTCACCGCTCTGATGGTGACTCGCGCCATGGTCAACTTGGCCTATGGCAGCAAACCCGTCAAAAAGCTGTGGATTTAAAGAGCATGGATTTGAAAAGCATGAATTTAAACCACGTGCTTAGCCCAGAACTGAAGAGGTGGTAATGAAACCCCTATCACACCTGCGAATCGACTTTATGGGACGGCGCAACATCGCGTTTGCCGTCTCCGCTGTGTTACTGATCGTGTCGATTGGCGCCATCCTGTTCCAGCAGCTCAACCTAGGGCTGGACTTTACTGGCGGTACGCTGATTGAGGTGCGCTACGGCGCTGCGCCCTCCCTGGACGCTATTCGTGTGCTGCTCGAAGAGAGCGGCTTTCAAGATGTCTCGGTGCAAACCTTTGGGGCATCAACCGAAGTCTTGATTCGTCTCCAGCAGGCGTTTGACGCTGATGTAGGCGGCGAGGTAGTAAACCTGCTACGCGCGAGTGGTAATAGCGTTGACCTTGTTCGCTCTGAGTTTGTTGGTTCCCAGGTAGGTGACCAACTGCGTGACCAGAGTGGCTTGGGTCTGCTGGTAGCGCTCGGCGTGGTCATGCTCTATGTGGCCTTCCGCTTTCAGTACAAGTTTGCGATTGGCGCACTGCTGGCACTGCTGCACGATGTGATTATCGTAGTGGGCGTGTTCGCTCTGTTTCAGCTCGATTTCGACCTTACCGTATTGGCAGCCATCCTGGCAGTTATCGGCTACTCGTTGAACGATACCATCGTGGTTTATGATCGCGTCCGCGAAGCCATCCGCACTTCGCGTATCGACGATATGCCGCAGATCTTCAACGAAGCGATTAACGCCACGCTCTCGCGCACCTTGGCAACCTCGGGCACCACCATTCTGGTACTGCTCGCTCTGCTGCTATTGGGCGGGGATATGATTGAGAATTTCGCCATTGCGCTGCTGGTCGGCATCGTTGTGGGTACGTTCTCGTCTATCTATATTGCTGCGGCGCTACTGCTACCACTGAAGCTGTCGCGAGAAGATTTGATTCCCACCAAGAAAGAGTTCGACGAAGAAGAGGAAGAGCTGCCTTAACGGCGCATCTCTATACTCCTCTTATTTAGCCTACAAAAAAGCCCCTGCTGGGAATCCAGCAGGGGCTTTTTTTGTCTTTAAAAAAACGGTCGTCTGTAAAGCTTTTATCTTTAACAGCTTAGCATTGCTACTTAAAAGTGCGGCGTGAGCTGCTTGATCAGCGCTTTATAGAGACGCGGCCCGGCTGCCATTAGCTGTCCTTCCACTTTCACCGTGGGCTGGCCGTCCGGCGTCCCCATCAAGGCGCCCGCCTCCTTCAGGAACAGCGTGCCTACCAGCATATCCTGCTCTTCCAAGCCGAGTACAAAAGCGCTATCCACTCGCCCAGTGGCCAACTCGCACAAATCCAGCAGCCCACAGCCAGTGGCCAGCAGGTTTTCTACCTGTGGGGCAAGCTGCTGTGAAACGGTTAAATAGGCAGGTAAATTGCGCGGGCGCAGCCAAACTTCCGGCAAGCTCATGGCCATACGCGTGCCGCTAATGGCAGTAGGCTTGCTAACGCGCATGCGCTTGTCGTTGTGCTGGGCGCCGCGGCCGCGGCTGGCGATATATTCATCGTCGGCGAACGGACAGATAATCACCGCGTGTTCGGGACGACCTTTGATAAGACACACCACTGAGAGTGCAAAGCCCTTGCCGGCAACGGCTAAATTAGAGTAGCCGTGCATCGGTTCAATTTTCCAGACGATATCCGCGCCTTCGCCTTCACCCGCGCGGTGCGGGGTAAAGCGGCCGGTAACTCCGTGCTGGGGATAACCGCGTTCCAACTGCTGAACAATCGTCGCTTCGGCCTTGCGCGCTGTCTCATCGAGCAGGCGGTCAAGGTTAAATTCATCGTGCGCGTTCTCAATACGTTCGCGCACGCGCAGGAAGTGTTCAACAGCGCTACGCGCAGCGCGCAGCGTAAATTGGACCATCGGATTCATGGTTGGGCCTTGTGACAGTGATGTTAAAGAACGTGATGCTAATCATAGAGCATAAGTAGGCGCAGGTGCCGCCTTTGGCGCGCAATTCTAGCAGACCACTCTCGGGCATGCCATCGACTCATGCTAGACTGCGCGCTTTACGCGATAATAATCACCCTCTTTATTCACCGAGCCTTATTATGCTTGAGCGCATTCGCATTGTTCTTATCGGCACCAGCCATCCCGGCAATATCGGCGGCGTGGCACGCGCCATGCACAATATGGGCCTGGCAGATTTAGCCCTCGTTGCCCCCCGCTGTGAAGTGATTACCCAGGACAGCATTTCCCGTGCCTCCGGCGCTGACCACCTCCTTCATCAAGCCAGTGTGCATGCCTCACTGGAAGAGGCGGTAGCTGATTGCACCCTGGCCGTGGGCGCCAGTGCACGCTCGCGCACTCTGCCCTGGCCGATGCTCTCACCGCGGGAGTTAGCTGACCGGCTGCCCGCCGAGTGCCAGGCTGCTGAGTCCCGCGTGGCGCTGGTATTCGGGCGCGAGGACAGCGGCCTTACCAATGCTGAATTACAGCGCTGCCACGCACATGTGCATATTCCTACCAATGCCGACTTTAGCTCACTCAATTTGGCCGCAGCGGTTCAGGTGCTTGCCTATGAGTGTCGCATGGCGTGGCTAAGCCAATCAGATGGCCAAGCGGATGCACCTCCAACTGTGCCGAGTGATGACGATGATCTGGCCACCCACGCCGAACTAGAGCGCTACTTCGAGCACTTAGAACGCACGCTAATTGGCATTGATTTCCACGACCCTGATCAGCCACGACAGCTAATGGCGAGACTGCGCCGCTTGTACCTGCGCGCTCGCCCAGAACGCATGGAAATGAATATTTTGCGTGGAATTCTGTCGGCTACCGAAAAGGCGGCGAACACCAAACCGCCCAAACCGTAACTAACTTAGGCTGGAAACGCTAAACTTGAAGTTGATGCTGCGTGCCCCAACTTCGCTATTCTGCTAACGTGATTTCTCTATTGATATTCCAAGAATCGGCGATATTTCAAAAATCCGTTCTAATAGTTCAATAGCTAGACGCCGCCTTTATAACGCCAAGGAACACCTCATGTTTCAACGTCTACGTGAAGACATCAACAGCGTATTTGACCGCGACCCGGCCGCACGTAACTTTCTTGAGGTGCTGACCAACTACCCTGGCCTGCACGCCCTACTGCTGCATCGCTGCGGCCACTGGCTGTGGAAAAAAAATCTCAAGTGGCTGGCGCGTACACTATCGACGTTTTCACGCTGGCTCACCGGCATTGAAATTCATCCGGGCGCCACGATTGGTCGGCGGTTTTTTATTGATCACGGCATGGGTGTGGTGATTGGCGAAACGGCGCTGGTGGGCGATAACGTAACGCTCTATCAAGGTGTCACCCTGGGCGGCACCAGCTGGAACAAAGGCAAGCGCCATCCCACCTTGGGCGATGGCGTGATTGTCGGTGCGGGCGCCAAAATACTGGGGCCCTTTACGGTCGGCGCTGGAGCGAAAATTGGCTCTAATGCCGTGGTCACCAAAGAAGTACCGCCGGGCGCCACGGTGGTAGGTATTCCCGGTAAAATCGTTAAACGCGCCGACCCCGATGTGGAAGAAGCACTGGATGTCGACCCCGCCCGACGCGAAGCCATCTGCCAAAAATTTGGCTTTGATGCCTACGGCGTCAGCCAGGACATGCCCGACCCCGTAGCCCGTTCGATGCAGGCAATGCTCGACCATATGCACGCCGTGGATGAGCGCATTGAGCGCATGTGCTCTACCCTGCGTAAGCTAGATGACAACTACCGTGACGGCCAGTTACCGGCGCTGCGCGATGAAGATTTTGCCGACATTCTGGACGAGAACGATACCGGCTGCACCGGCGTTGGCAAGCACTCGGCCACTCCACCATCAGCCGAGCAAGAAACGCTGCCGCCGCGTAATGGTTGACCAAAGCACTCAGGTTTTCCCATAATGGCAGCACATTTGCCGTTAGTGCGCTGAGCTTTCAGCGTCGAGGGGCTTGCCATGCGCTTGACCACTAAAGGCCGTTACGCCGTTACCGCCATGCTCGATTTAGCCTTGCATGCCCACAACGGCCCGACCAGCCTAAGCGATATCTCCCAGCGTCAAGAGATATCGCTCTCCTATTTAGAGCAGCTTTTTGCTCGCCTGCGCCGTGCAGGCTTGGTCAACAGCGTGCGCGGCCCAGGCGGCGGCTATCTGCTTTCGCAGCCTGCGGACGCGATTAGCGTTTCAAAGGTGATTGACGCAGTAAATGAAAGCGTTGATGCCACCCGTTGCCAGGGGCTCTCTGACTGCCAACAGGGTGACACCTGCTTGACCCACCATTTGTGGTGCGAGCTCTCCGTGCAGATACGCCATTTTCTTGACGATATGACCCTGGCACAACTGATGCTGCGTCCTGATGTCATACGTATTGCGTCGCGACAGAAACAGCGTGCCGAGGCAGGCATTCTCGCCTCTTCACCCTGACCCCACGACACAAACCCGATTACCTTGATCGATCAACCGCTGGAACGTAACGATGACCACACCCACGCTGCCCATTTACCTGGATTACGCCGCCACCGCGCCGGCGGATGCCCGCGTGGTTGAGGTTATGCAACGCTACCTGACGGTTGACCAGCTATTTGCCAACCCGGCTTCGCGCAGCCATATGCTGGGCTGGCAGGCAGAGCAGGTGATTGAGCAGGCGCGCCGCCAGGTGGCCGATGCCATTGGCGCCGACCCGAGAGAGATCGTCTGGACCAGCGGCGCCACAGAAGCTGACAACCTAGCGCTGATTGGTTTTATGCGCGCCAACCGCGAGCGTGGCCTACACTTGGTGACCTCGACGATTGAGCATAAAGCCATCGTTGACACTGCCCATGCGCTGGAGAAAGAGGGCTTTGAGGTTACCTGGCTAACGCCGGGCCAGGATGGCCGTATTGAACCCGAACAGCTGCGCGCAGCGATGCGCGATGACACCGCGCTGGTTTCATTAATGGCGGTTAACAACGAACTGGGCAGTATCAACGATATCTCGGCTCTAGCGGCCGTTGCCCATGAGTTTGGCGCGGCTTTTCATACCGATGCTGCCCAAGCGGTGGGGCGTATTCCCTTAGACGTAGTGGCTCAGCAGATCGACCTGATGTCGCTGTCCGGCCATAAAACCTACGGCCCCAAAGGCGTCGGGGCGCTGTATGTGAAGCGCCACCCGGACATTCGCGTTGAGGCGCTGATACATGGCGGTGGCCATGAGCGTGGTATGCGCTCTGGCACCCTGCCGACACACCAAATTGCTGGCATGGGTGAAGCCTTTGCGCTGATGCAGCAGCAGTACGACGAAGACAACGCCCATATTATGGGCTTGCAGCAGCGCTTTCTGCGTGGCCTGGAGGGACTTGACGGTGTATTCTCGAACACGCCGCTGAATGACACTGAAAAGCGAGCAGTACCCAACATTCTCAATCTGGCATTCGAAGGTGTCGACGGCGAGTCACTGCTGATGGCGCTGCGCGATGTAGCGGTCTCCACCGGATCGGCGTGCAACTCGGCCAGCGTCGACCCGTCCTATGTGCTGCTCGGCATCGGCACACCACGCTCGCTGGCGCTCTCATCGCTGCGTTTTAGCTTCGGGCGCTTTACCACCGAAGCCGACATTGATCATGCGCTAACGCTCATACGCCATGCGGTGAGCGGTTTACGTACACCGCCCCGTCAAGCGGCTGACTAGCTGACTATTTTTAAGGAGGACGCCTCATGATGGCAACACTCAATATTACCCCGGCTGCCGCACAACAGATCCGCCACGTGCTCGACGAGCGCGGCCAAGGCCTCGGCCTGCGCGTCTCGGTCAAGCCAAGCGGCTGCTCTGGCTATAGCTACGTGCTCGATTTTGCCGACACCGTCAGCGACGAAGAAGTCCATTTTGAAGCCCACGGTGCCAGCGTCTATGTCACTCCCGATGCGGTAGAGATGCTTAACGGCAGCGAAGTGGATTACGTCAGCGAAGGGCTGAACCGCTTTTTCCGCTTCAACAACCCTAACGTCAAAGATGAGTGTGGCTGCGGTGAGAGCTTTACCGTCTAAGCATTGCTTGGTCAGCTTCATCGCCGGTATTCATCCCCCGGCTTAAGCGCTATAATCACGCCCCTGGATACACAAGCGCAGGCAGCCGGGTTACGCCCGCATGCTTTTTTGACACATTAGCGTTTAAAAACGCTAGCTGCCGAAGCGCTATTAACTGAATCATTTTCTGGGCCGCCCTGGCCTTCTAGGGCGGCACTTTTTGCTTAAGCCTTTTTAAGGAGACCATTTACATGGCTACTGAACGCACTCTTTCTATTATCAAGCCTGATGCCGTTGCCAAGAATGCTATCGGTGACATCATTGCTCGCTTCGAAAAAGCGGGTCTAAAAGTCGTCGCAGCCAAAATGGTTCATCTCTCTGAAGAGAAGGCTGGCGGCTTCTACGCAGAACACAAAGAGCGTCCGTTCTTTAAAGACCTGGTTGGCTTCATGACCTCTGGGCCGGTGGTTGTACAAGTGCTTGAAGGTGAAGGCGCCATCGCTAAAAACCGTGACCTGATGGGTGCGACCAACCCGAAAGAAGCGGCACCCGGCACTATTCGCGCCGATTTTGCGGAAACAATTGACGCCAATGCTGTCCATGGTTCTGATTCTCCGGAAAGCGCTGAGCGCGAAATTAGCTACTTCTTTGGCAACGACGAAATCTGCCCGCGCTAAGCCTTTAAGGTAGCGCCGCCGAATCAACTTTCGTTGCCGGCCATTTTGCGGGGGCTAGTCCCCCGCCCCTTTCTATAACGCTGACCGCCATGACCACCACTGTAGCCCAACACACGCCCGCCCCACATACTGACGCCGCCAGCAAGCCTGCTGCAAAAGCGACGCCTGAGCGTCAAAACCTGCTTGGCATGTCCCGCGAGCAGATGGAAGCCTTCTTTTTGTCGATCGGCGAAAAGAAGTTCCGTGCCGCGCAGCTAATGAAGTGGATTCACCAGGAAGGCAGCGATGACTTTGCTGCCATGACGAACCTCTCCAAAGCACTGCGTGAAAAACTGGCCCGGCTGGCAGAAATTCGTGGCCCAGGGGTGATTTATGAGGGTACTTCCAGCGACGGCACCCGTAAGTGGGTGCTGGAAGTGGAAGACGGCAGTTATGTAGAAACGGTACTGATCCCGGCGGAGAACGGTAAGCGCCGCACGCTATGCGTTTCCTCCCAGGTCGGCTGCTCGCTGGACTGCAGCTTCTGCTCCACCGGCAAGCAGGGGTTTCAGCGCAACTTAACCGCTGCTGAAATTATCGGCCAGGTATGGGTCGCTCAGCGCAGCGTTGGCCCGCGGCGTGATACGGCGAACCGTCCGGTGACCAACGTAGTGATGATGGGCATGGGCGAACCGTTGCTCAACTTCGATAACGTTGTACCTGCCATGAAGCTGATGCTCGACGACAACGGCTATGGCCTGTCCAAGCGCCGCGTGACGCTGTCGACCTCTGGCGTGGTGCCGATGATCGACAAGCTCGGCGATGAAATGGACGTTAGCTTGGCGATTTCGCTGCATGCGTCTACGGACGAGTTGCGCAATGAGCTGGTGCCCATCAACCGTAAGTACAATATTCGCGCGTTGCTGGATGCTTGCCACCGCTACCTTTCCAAATGCCCGGACAATCGTCAGGTCACCATTGAGTACACGCTGATCAAGGACGTCAACGATCAGCAGGAACACGCCGAGCAGCTTGCTGCATTGCTTAAAGAGCTGCCGTGTAAGATCAACCTGATCCCGTTTAACCCGTTCCCAAACTCTGGGTACGAAAAACCGTCGCGTAATCAGGTTATGCGCTTCCAACAGTGGTTGTATGATTTAGGCTACAACGCCACGGTTAGAACAACCCGAGGTGAAGATATTGATGCTGCCTGTGGCCAGCTCGTTGGTCGCGTGAAAGACCGCACCAAACGCAGCGCGCGCTATATCCAGTCAGTACAGCTCGACGCGGACTAGGGGGTGGAGTGTCGAAAACCGGGCTTATCTTGACTTCCGCTTGGCACGGCGCTTTGATGGTCACGGTTTTTATTTAGATTAGCACTGCTGTTTGTATGTATTGCCTTACTCGCAGTTGGACGTTCACTACAAGAGGATTTACATGATCGCTCACCGCAGGCGCCAACACCCATCGCGGGTGCCCATGCTCACCGTGCTTATCGGTAGCTTGTGGCTAGCCGGCTGTGCCTCGTCCAACAACCTTTCACCACAAGCTACCCCCGCGGCGGCAGAAGCCTATACCCAGCTTGGCGTCGCCTATTTAGAGCGCGATAATCTTCCCCGCGCTCTCAACGCACTGGATCGGGCACTTGAAATTGCCCCACACCATGCAGAAGCGCTGCAAGCACTGGCACTGGTTTATCAACGCCAGGGCGAAAGTGCACTTGCCAACGACTATTTTCAACAGGCGGTGAATGCCGAGCCTGACTTCACCCGCGCCCGCAACAACTATGCGGCGTTCTTGTTCAGTCAGGGCCAGTTAAACGCCGCCTGTGAGCAGTTAGAAACCGCATCACAGGATGCCCAGTACGCCAACCGTGCCCAGCTATTTACTAATTTAGGGCAGTGTTATCTGGCGCTGGAAGAATTTGATAAGGCGCGCGCTCGATTGGAGCGCGCGCAAAGTATTGATCCGCGTAATTCACGCGGCTATTTAATGTTAGCTGAACTCGAATATTCGCAGGGCAATTACTCTCAGGCCTGGGCACCGCTGCAAACCTATTTACAGCTCGCCGAGCCCAACCAAGCAGCGCTAAGAATGGCGGTTGATATCGCTCATTCACGCGGCGAGCATAGCGTCGCCGCCGAATACCAGCGCCTGCTTGGCAACGACTGACTGATTGACGCCCTGATCACCGCTTATTTAATGAAGGATGCTCAGCCATGAGCGATACACAGTCACAAGAAAGCGTCATTGATAGCCCTAACACTAGCGCCTCTCCTGGCGAACTTCTTGCTCGCCAGCGCGAGCAGCTTGGTATTCCGCTCGCCGATGCGGCCCGGGCGCTCAACCTGCGCCCCGCCGTGGTGGGAGGGCTTGAGCAGGATGACTACCAAGAAATCCCTGTCGCCGCTTATCGACGCGGCTACCTGCGCTCTTACGCTAAATACCTGGGCATGGATGACCGGCTGGTGCTTGAAGCTTATCAAGCCCGCAGCGGCGGTAGCGACACCGAACGCCAAGTCACCCCGGTCTCCACGGCGAGGCCACCCTCCCGTATTGGCGCCTGGCTGTTCAAGTTGGTGACTTTGCTGGTAATTGTGGGTCTTATCGCGGTGACCGTGATGTGGTGGCAAAGCCGGGGTGGCAATGAGCCGCCGGGCTTTGGCTCAACCTCCCCGGAAGAGACCGCTACCGCCCCGGCAGAGCCGACCAGTGAACCCGCTGAAACAGCAGAGAGTACGGGTTCAAGCTTCACCAGTGGCGATGAAAGCGCGACGCTGCCCAGTAATGCCACCAACGTCACGCCTTCACCGACGGCTGCGCAAGAACAAGCGCCCAGCGATCAAGCTGATGTTGACGCAGTGACTGGCCTCGACGAATCCGCACTGGATAGCACCACCGATACGGCCAGCACCGCCGACGATAGCAATGAGCCTAGCAGGCCTGAGCAAAGCAGTGTTGAAGAGAGCGACACTGATAGCGAACAAAACGCTGCCGCCGAGCAAACCGCCAATGCCAACGTCCTCGAACTGACGTTTAACGAGCAGTCGTGGACGGAAATTTTTGATGCCACCAACCAGCGCGTCTTCGTGGGCCTACAAACGCCCGGCACCTCGACAACCGTCGAGGGTGAGCCTCCGTTTCGCTTAACCGTAGGTAATGCCACCGGCGTTGAGCTGCGCTACCAAGGCGAGGAAGTTGATCTTCCCGCCCGCGCAGGCGCCAACAATGTTGCCCGATTCACCTTGGGAGAGTGACCCGTCTTATGCACGCCCCTTCTCCGATAAAACGCCGCCATTCCCGCCAGATTCAGGTTGGAAACGTCGCGGTGGGCGGTGATGCCCCCATTGCCGTTCAAAGCATGACCAATACCAACACGTTGGATGTCGCCGCGACCGTGGCCCAGATCCAACAGTTGGAAAAAGCCGGTGCGGATATCGTACGCGTTTCAGTACCCGATATGGACGCCGCCGAAACCTTTGGTCAGATCAAAAAACTCGTCAATGTACCGCTCGTTGCCGATATCCATTTTGATTACAAAATTGCCCTACGCGTCGCCGAACTCGGCGTCGACTGCCTGCGCATCAACCCAGGCAACATCGGCCGTGAAGACCGCGTACGCGCGGTGGTTAGCGCGGCCCGCGATCATGGCATTCCGATCCGGATTGGCGTCAACGCAGGGTCGTTGGAAAAAGACCTGCAGAAGAAATATGGCGAACCCACGCCAGCAGCGCTGGTGGAGTCTGCCATGCGCCATATTGACTACCTGGATCGCCTGGATTTCCCCGACTTCAAAGTCAGCGTCAAAGCCTCGGATGTATTTATGGCCGTGGCCGCCTATCGCGACCTTGCCGCACGCATCGAGCAGCCGCTGCACTTAGGGATTACCGAAGCGGGAGGTCTGCGCTCGGGCACGGTCAAGTCATCGATTGGTCTGGGTATGCTACTGATGGACGGAATCGGCGACACGATCCGCGTCTCGCTGGCAGCAGACCCGGTGGAAGAGATCAAGGTCGGCTTTGATATGCTCCGCAGCCTCAAGCTGCGCTCGAAAGGCATCAACTTTATTGCCTGCCCCAGCTGTTCGCGCCAGAACTTCGACGTCATTGACACCATGAACCAGCTCGAAGAGCGGCTGGAAGACGTAATGACGCCGCTCAACGTCTCGGTGATCGGCTGCGTGGTCAATGGCCCCGGCGAAGCCAAAGAGACCGATATCGGCCTGACCGGCGGTAGTCCCGCTAACCTGGTGTATATCGACGGCAAGCCCGCCAGCAAGCTGCGCAACGACCACTTGGTAGATGATCTCGAGCAGCTGATTCGCGAAAAAGTGCGCGAAAAACAGCAGCAGCAAGACGATATGATTGCCCGCAGCGTTTAGCTGGGGCTGGCTGCCAGCCTGGGTGAACCACGCCTGATGGCAGAATAAGGAGTTTTCTTTGAGCAAGTCCGCCGTTAAAAAAATTCAAGCCATTCGTGGTATGAACGACCTACTGCCCAGCGATAGCCCACGCTGGCAATTTTTTGAAGCCAAAGTACGCCAGCTAATGCTGCGTTACGGTTTTAATGAAATCCGCACGCCTATCGTTGAGCAAACCGCGCTGTTTGCACGCTCTATCGGTGAAGTTACCGATATCGTCGAAAAAGAGATGTACACCTTCGATGATCGCAACAGCGAGAGTTTGACCCTGCGTCCCGAAGGCACTGCCAGCTGCGTGCGCGCGGCCATGGAGCACGGCCTGCTGTATAACCAAACTCAGCGGTTGTGGTACCAGGGGCCGATGTTTCGCTATGAGCGTCCGCAAAAAGGCCGTTACCGCCAGTTCCACCAAATCGGCGTCGAGACCTTCGGTTTTGATGGCCCGGATATCGACGCCGAGGTGATCTTGCTTTCAGCGCGCCTGTGGCAGGAACTCGGCTTGATGGAGCACGTTACCCTGGAGCTAAACTCGCTAGGTTCATCAGAGGCGCGGGCAGCCTACCGGGATACGCTGGTGGCCTACTTTGAGCAGCACCTAGATGCTCTCGATGAAGACTCCAAGCGCCGCTTGACCAGCAACCCGCTGCGTATTCTCGACTCCAAAAATCCGGCCATGGCGGAGATGCTCGACGGCGCGCCGCAGTTGATGGATCACCTGGATGCCGAATCTCAGGAACACTTTGAGCAGCTCACTAAGATGCTTGAAGCAGCAGGCATTGACTATGTGATCAACCCACGCTTAGTGCGCGGACTCGACTACTACTGCCGCACCGTGTTCGAGTGGACCACGACTGCGCTGGGCAGCCAGGGCACCGTATGTGCAGGCGGACGCTACGACGGCCTGGTCGAACAGCTGGGCGGCAAGCCTACCCCAGCGGTGGGCTTTGCCATGGGCATTGAGCGGCTGATTCTGCTGCTCGACACCCTGGAACTGATTCCTGAGAACGCCCTTGGCGGCTGCGATGTCTATTTGCTGCCCATGGATGATACCGCCACCACGGCAGCGATCACCCTGGCCGAGCAACTGCGTGGCGAGCTGCCTGAACTGCGTCTACAGCTTCATTGCGGCGGCGGCAGCTTTAAAAGCCGAATCAAAAAAGCCGACAAGAGCGCTGCTACGATAGCCATACTGATCGGTGAAGATGAAATCGCGACGCAGTCGGCAACGGTCAAGTTTCTGCGCGATGACCGCGAACAGCAAAGCGTTCCTCAAGCCGCATTAGGCCGCACGCTGGGCGAGCTTTTAACGGCTAACGCATAAGCCCTGCAGGCTGCCTGCTTGCATGCGACGGTCTAAACATACGACTTTAGAAGAAAGGAGCCCGCCCGTGGTGGAGCTGAGAAGCGAAGAAGAACAGCTAGACGCCGTCAAGCGCTGGTGGAAAGAGAACGGCATGTCGTTGATTGCAGGCGCTGTCCTGGCGGCGGCCGGGGTGTTCGGCTGGAATGCCTGGCAGAACTATCAGCAAGGCCAGGCTGAAGCGGCCTCCATGCGCTATCAGCAGTTAGTCAATATGACCGCTGGCAACGAGCTTGACGAGGAGCAACTAGCAAGCGCGCGGGAAATGGTTAGCGAACTAACCGACGAGCATGGCGATACGCTCTACGCCGAACTCGCCCTGCTGCTCGACGCCCGCTTGGCTGTTCAGCAAGGCGACTTGGAAGCAGCACGCACCGCACTGGAAAGCGCAGCCGATTCCTCGCGCCGCTATGTGCAAAGCTTGGCGTGGCTACGTTTAGCCCGTATCGAGCTTGCCGACGGTAACCCTAAACAGGCGCATGCGCTGTTAGACGAGCCGATTAGTGATGCGCTAGCGGCCCAAAAAGCTAACGTGCGCGGCGATGCGTTCGCCGCCCAAGGCGACACCGAGGCGGCCCGCGATGCCTGGGAAACCGCTCTAGAAGTGTCTCAAACCAAAGACCAGCCGCTTTACGGCGTGCAGTTCAAGCTTGACGATCTCGGCGCTGAGGAGGCGACACAATGACTTTTGGTATCCCAACGAAACAGCTAGTACGCGCTAGCTTAGGCGCGCTGTCGCTGGCACTGCTGGTCGGTTGCGCGAGTAAAGGCGAGCCTGCCTATACCCCCAAAGAGCTGCGTAGTTTCGACGAGACCTCCTCGCTGGAAACTCAGTGGCGGCGCAACGTGGGCGATGGCCTGGGCCATGCCCGTTACCCCATCGCGCCTTCCCGTGAAGGCGACACCGTGTTTGCGGCCGATGTCGAGGGCGTGGTGATGGCGATGGATGCCAACAGCGGCGACGTCAAGTGGGAAATCGACCTTGATACCCCTATTTCCAGCGCACTAACGGCAATTGCCGGTCAGGTTTATCTGGCCACCGGTAACGGCGAAGTGATCGCGCTGGATCAACGTGACGGCAGCGAAGAATGGCGCTCGCGGGTATCCAGCGAAGTGCTTGCCGCGCCCCAGGCCAACCAGCAACTGCTGGTCGTGCAAAGTGTCGATGGCCGTGTGACTGCCTTGGATCGCGCCACTGGTGAAGAGCGCTGGGTATACACCAGTTCGCAGCCGTCACTCACCCTGCGCGGTACCGGTACACCGATGGTCATTGATCCAGTCAGCTTTGTTGGCCTGGCCAATGGCCGCCTGGCCACGCTGGATAACCGCAGCGGCCAACCGCTATGGGAAATGCAGATTGCCACCCCCCAAGGGCGTAGTGAAGTGGAACGCCTGGTCGATCTTTCCGGCCAGCCGATCATCAGCCCCGATGGCCGCCTGTTCGTGACCAGTTATAACGGCCGCGTGGTGGCGCTGAAAGCAACTCAAGGCGACGTACTTTGGGAAGCGGATCTCTCCAGTCGCCACACCCCGATTCTGGTCGGCGACTTCCTGTTTGTGGTCACCGATGACAGCCAAGTCGTCGCCCTCGACGCTAACAACGGCCGCGAAATTTGGCGCAACGACGATTTAGAAGATCGTTGGTTGACCGCCCCCGCCTTCGCCGATGGCCGTTTAGTGTTCGGCGATTTTGAAGGTTATGTTCACCTGATCGACGCTCGCGAAGGCGATATCGTGGGTCGCACTCGCGTGCACAGCTCGGGCATCAGCGTACGCCCGGTCACTGAAGGCAGCACCATTCATGTCCAGGCCAACAATGGTCGCCTGGAAACCCTGGAAGTAACTCCATGACACCCGTCATTGCTTTAGTCGGTCGCCCCAATGTGGGCAAATCGACGCTGTTTAACCGCCTAACGCGCTCGCGTGATGCACTGGTGGCCGACTTTCCTGGCCTCACCCGCGACCGTAAGTACGGCAATGGCATGCTGGGCGATAAGGTCTATACCGTGATTGATACCGGCGGTATCAGCGGTGACGAAGAAGGCATCGATGCCGCTATGGCAGAGCAGTCACTCGCCGCCATTGATGAAGCCGATATCGTGCTGTTTATGGTCGACGCTCGCGCCGGCCTTATCGCCGCTGACCAGGCGATTGCCAACCACCTGCGGGTTAACCAGAAAAAAACCTGGCTGGTGGTGAATAAAACCGATGGGTTAGAA
The DNA here is from genome assembly GCF_021021315.1 of Halomonas sp. IOP_14. NCBI lineage: Bacteria > Pseudomonadati > Pseudomonadota > Gammaproteobacteria > Oceanospirillales > Halomonadaceae > Halomonas > Halomonas sp. IOP_14. Next base: position 33,038 of record NZ_JAINWD010000006.1, read on the forward strand.
GAGCATTCGGCAATGGGCGACTTCTGGTCGCTCGGCCTAGGCGACCCCTGGCCAATTGCTGCCGCCCACGGGCGCAACGTTTCCACCCTGATCGATGTGGTGCTCGAACCGTTTCCGGAGCGCGATGCCAGCATTCCTGCCGACACCGGCAGTAAAGGCGTTCGCATCGGCGTGATTGGCCGCCCGAACGTGGGCAAATCGACTCTGGTCAATCGCCTGCTGGGCGAAGATCGGGTCGTCGTGTTTGATGAGGCGGGCACTACCCGCGATGCTATCGAGATTCCTTTTGAGCGCCGCGGCAAGCCCTATGTGCTGATTGATACCGCGGGTATTCGGCGGCGCAAGAACGTGCGCGAAATCGCCGAGAAATTCTCCATCATCAAGACGCTGGATGCGATCAAAGAGTCCCATGTGGTGATCATGGTACTGGATGGCTCCAGCGGTCTGGTGGAGCAGGATTTGCACCTGCTCGACTACGTGTTGACCACCGGTCGTGCCCTGGTGCTTGCAGTCAACAAGTGGGACGGCCTGGAGACCGAAGCCAAGGACAAAATGCGCACTGAAGTGAAGCGCCGCCTGGGCTTTGCGGATTATGCCGAGCTGCACTTCATCTCTGCTCTACACGGCACGGCAGTGGGGGATCTCTACCCCTCGATTGATCGCGCCTTTGACGCCGCTAACGCCCACTGGTCGACCAACCGCCTCACTACCCTGCTACAGGACGCGGTAAGCCAAAACCCACCGCCGATGGTGCACGGTCGACGCATTAAACTGCGGATGGCTCACCAGGGTGGCAGCAACCCGCCGATTATCGTCGTCCACGGCAACCAAACCGAGGCGTTGCCAGAAGCCTATCGTCGCTATTTGACCAACACCTTCCGCAAGGTGCTCAAGGTACGCGGCACGCCAATTCGCTTTGAGTTCCGCTCGGGCAGTAACCCGTTCGATGACATGGCGGGCGCCAGCGACAAAGAGAAAGCTAAAAAGCGCGAGCTTAATCGCACCAAAGAGGCGCGTAAAAGCCGTCGTTAAACGCCTTATTAGCTGCCTTTTGAATTCGCCCGCTTGTATCATCAAGCGGGCATTTTGGTTCTAGCCTTAAATAGGCGCTTGAACACGTAAATTCTGTTGACAGAAAATAGCTTCAGCCCTCAAATAGCCGCGCTTATTAGCCCGAAGCTAACAAGCTTGCATCAGCACTTTACACTTAGCGTCGTTACCCCACTGCTTACGTCCTACTTAAGGGGACTCTTATCTTATGCTTTATATTGCTCGCTACTGGCGCTGGCTGACCTTGTTTGGCGTTGCCAGCCTACTCACGGGTTGTCTCGCCCTCCCCCAAACCGGTTTGTTTGCGTTTCGTTTGGCGGTGACCTCTCTGGGGGTTGAGGATGTTCGCATTGGCCCTTACAGCATTAATGCGGGGCTAGACACCAGCGATTTAACCAGCCTGATTGCGTCTAGCCTTGGTGCCGGTAGCCTGCCCGTTCAGGCCACCATTGCCATGGGGCTGGGCTTACCTGCGGGCATGCCACCGGTGGAGATGTCAGGCTTTCGCTGGGCGCTGGATATGCCGGGCGTTGATCCTGTGGAAGGGAACTATGAACAGGACGTCACGCTGACCTCTGGCGATGATGCTAATTTACGCCTACCGGTTGCCTTTGATGTACTCGCCACCGACACCCAACGCCTGGCCCCCATGCTGGAGCTTGCCAGCCAGTTGGCGTCTCAAGGCGAGCTACCGCCTGGCAGTCAACTGGCCATCACGCCTGGGGATCTACGCGGGTTGGGTATGAAACTACCGTCAGGATTATTAACGCCGACAATTCGCTTAAACGTAGGTGCCGATGGGCAGCTAGTACCCCAGCGCTAAGGGTTTATGTCTAGGAGCTTGCAGCCAATCGTCTGCGGCCTAGCCTTGGTTCAGAGGGGACTCAATTCAGCACCCATACTCAACCACTAGGTGGGTTATGATGGGGGATTGATTTACTGCTATCAGCGGTTATCTTGTGTGCAAGAAACTCTTTCGTCTATAAGGAAACCGACTCATGCGCTGGCTTCGCCCTCTCGCTGTTACCGCACTATGTGCGTCTATCGCCGCTTGTACCACCTCGCCTACCGGACGCTCGCAACTGCTGTTGCTCTCTGATAGCGAATTGAATGAGATGGGGCGCCAAGCGTTCACTCAATATCAGCAGGAGCTGCCCACGGCGGGCCAGGCCAGCCACCGCTATGTGCAGTGTATTGCCGATGCCATCGTGGCGGAACTCCCCGCCGAACAGCGGCAGCTAGACTGGCAAATTCGCGTATTTGAGTCCGAACAGCCCAACGCGTTCGCGCTTCCCGGCGGCTATATGGGCGTGAATACCGGCATGCTGGATATTGCCACGACCCAGGATCAGCTTGCTTCCGTTATCGGTCACGAAATTGGTCACGTACTGGCCAACCATGCCAATGAGCGCGCCTCCACCGAGAGCGCCACCTCATTAGGCCTGTCGGTGATTTCCAGCACTTCTGGCATGCAGTCTGCCGGTGGCCAGCAACTCATGGGCGTGCTCGGCATGGGCGCACAGTACGGCATCGTACTTCCCTTCTCCCGGGCCCATGAGAGTGAGGCCGATGTGATTGGTCTGGATCTCATGGCTCAAGCCGGTTTCAATCCCCGTGAGAGCGTGACCCTTTGGGAAAATATGCAGGCGGCCACAGGTGGCGGTGCGCCCCCCGAGTGGATGTCGACTCACCCTGGCCAAGGCCAGCGCATTCAAGGGCTGCAGGGTAATATGGATCAAGCACTTGCCTTGTACGAGCAGGCTCGCAGCAATGGTCGTACACCCAACTGCCCGCGTCCTTAACGGCTCTTGAGGTTTAAATGATTAAGCTGGGATTACTGCTACTGGTACTGCCGCTGTTTGTGCTGATGGGCGTGTATTTCTGGGAGCTAAACGACGTACGCGCGTGCCAGCTTGATGGCGGCCATTGGGACTATATCGAGAGTGCCTGTAGAGACACCCCGCAACCGTTTGTCTCCTGGCTGGAGCGTTCGCCGCTGTTAGTCAATGGCGGCATGCTGCTCTCGGTAGTGGGGCTGGCGATGTGCACGGTGGGCTTGTACGTCAAACGCACTAAGTGAAACGTTATTAGTGGCATCAATAAAAAGTGGGGGCGGATATATTATCCGCCCCCACTTTTTTAGCTATGTTGTTGATCAATGAAGATTGATACTAGCGAGGAAAAAGACCTCATTTAAAACTCTTTAAAAATGCGGGTTATAGTTCTGGAGCATCCTCCATCACCCATTGACGGTCTTTCTCAAGCATAAAGCCAATATCTACTAGCTCATCTATAGCGTCACCTAAGGATTCTTGGTATGACTCAGGGCTTGAGTATCGGCTTGATACTGACTTTCTACCATCATTACTACTCGCAAAAGGGATAAAGCTGCCGGATAAGTTACACAATTGGCCTTCTGCGTACCCTTGATCGCGCAAATTCCAGCCTAAATAAGTACCTAGAGGCACAGCCACATAGGGTTGGCGAATGCCTCCCAAGGCAATGCCATCTTCATCCACTTCTGGCACCTTCACCGAATATTGTTCACCCTCTTCAGGTGGCACCACAGTATGGTTTCTGGCATACAGCTCGTTGACAGGCGGCTTAGGCACTTCTCCCTGTAAGGGCGGCAAATTCAACTCCTCATTCGCCACAAGCCCATCACCCTTCAAACCTGGATAACGGCTTGCTGGCGGGGCTATATCATTTACGACCCAAGACTCCATCGCACTCACAAGCGCACGCATGCTAGGCGCCACACTAATTGGATTACTCGGATATTTACATACTTCACTAGCCGAAGCCGATCCTCCCCAAGCATTAAAATGCGGCGCCCCAGCGAAAAAATATAATCGCACATCATCAGGCATAGTCAGGGGGTCTCCAGTGGGGGATGTAGAAACCAATGACGCACGAGCCTGCCAAAATTCTGCCGACGTGTCGGTGTGCATAAGTTTCGGACACGTATTGTTTTCACGACAGACGGCCAAAATACTGTCGCTCTGCCCCGTCAACGGATCTAGCATCTCGACATAACTGAAGGGGAACTGATCTCCTACCGCATCATGATCTTCATGCTGTCGAGAGAAGCGACCAGGCTGAGCAAAAGGGTAGTTGGTGAACGTCTTCCGTGATCCCGCAATATGCGCCATGGCGCCATCAAATACTCGGTTGCCCTGACTATCAGCATTGTATCCTTGATATATCAAGTCGCGCAGGAAGCGTCCTGACTGAGAAATCCCCATTGCCACGGTATGCTCAATATCGTTCAGTGGTGTTTCAACATCATGTCCTTGCGCACCTCTCAGAAAGGCGACCAAGTCGCTCGTCGCGAGCATCCCTAACCCGGCGGGCACTGCATCCTTAGCGGTATAAATAAACTCGTATATAGCGCCGCCATCCATACTAGTGGGCCGCTGAATCTCTATACGATTTTCATCCAAATAACGAAACGACAAACCCTCCACCATTTGACGAGGCGCATCAGGCGTAGGCCTAACGGTTAGAGAGGAATGTTCGGGGTTTAGGTCTGCAGCAGGGTATGTAAGGGACGCAACACTTACCGACTCATGGTTATCGAAAACGAACTCCTCACGAGATTCACCCGTTACCCCCTCAATAACCGGCAAATCAATCTCGATCAAACTATCGCTCAAACCGGTCTGCCAGCCACTCCATACCATGGTGTGGCCCTGGCGCATTAAAAAACCATCACCTGGCTCATCGACTGCAAAGTCGCCCGAGATACTCGTTAGATTAAGTAACGGAAAACTCAAGTTGCGGCCACGGTTAGGGACTTCGTAGAAAAGCACTCCTGAGGTTTGCTCAGTAGGTCGTAGAATCACCACTTCCGTACTAAAGGCCACTTCACCTTGATCATTAACAGGCGCTTTTTCTAAATCGGCAATGTTACTGGCTCTAGCACTCGTAGGATCAATAGCAAAGCTTGCCACGGCCTCAATTCTCTCGTAAGCACCAGACTCTCCAAAGCGTTCACCACCATACTCATCTACAGTGTTGATGATCTCAAAACCAGTCACTCTGGCTTCGCTACCAGGAGATAAAAATATGGCTCCAGCTATTGCCAGTGGTACTAACGTTATTTTTGGTAAAGTTTTCATAGTAGCTCCTTTTTGTTATTACTTATTTTTCAAGTGAGATACGAACTATTAATACACCTTTGAGGTTTTAAACGATTACAAATACGCACACCATAATGGGCAGTACAGCTACAGAGGCTTATTATGCAAGTGCCTAGTGCTTATTAAGAAGAATTCCTTGTTCCTTTTCACTTGTCAACTTAAAGCACTAAGTTAAGAAATTTAATTGTTGGCGCAGCATTTCTCGCACAGGCGCGGTTTCAGGGCGCACATTACGCCACAGAAAAAACGACTCGGCGGCCTGCTCGACCAGCATGCCTAAGCCGTCAAGCAACTTCGCGCCGTGCGGGCCTGCCCACTGTAAAAATACCGTCGGCTCGGCCCCGTACATCATGTCGTAGGCCCAGGCATTGGTATTGAACAACGTATCAGGCAACGGCGGTAAATCGCCTGATAGGCTGGCACTGGTGCCGTTAATCACCACATCAAAAGTGCCATTAACGGTATCAAAACCACCGCCGTGGATAGGCCCTAGATCAGCAAAATCGCTGGCCAGCTGCTCGGCCTTGGCGGCGGTGCGGTTGACCACGACGATTTCACTGGGCTGCTCGGCAAGCAGGGGCTCCAGAATGCCGCGCACGGCGCCGCCTGCGCCTACCACCAAAATGCGCTTTTCTGCTAACGCCACACGGTGATAGGCCAAATCGCGCACTAGGCCAATGCCATCGGTAGTATCGCCGTAGGTACGGCCATTACCACCCAGAATCAGAGTATTCACCGCCCCTGCACGACGGGCGCGGTGGCTCAAGGTGTCGCACAGCGCAAAAGCATCGCCCTTGAACGGCACGGTAACGTTGGCGCCACGCCCGCCCGCGTCGATAAACGCCCGCCACGCACCTGCAAAACCATCCACCGGTGCTTCTTCAGCGGTGTACTCAAGGGCCTGCTGGGCTTGATGGGCAAACTCAGCGTGGATCTGCGGGGATTTGGAGTGTTTGACCGGGTTGCCAAACACGCAGTAGCGATCGGTCATGAGAGCTCTCCGCTTTTTCCTTGACCTGCATCCTCAGCGAATTCACCGAGCCAGTCGCGGGGGTATAAGAAATCCTGCAAACGCGCTTCGGGACTGCCGGGCTCTGGCTCAAAGGCGTACTCCCAGCGCGCCATTGGCGGCATTGACATCAAAATTGACTCCGTGCGCCCGCCGCTCTGCAAGCCAAATAGCGTGCCGCGATCCCACACCAGGTTGAACTCCACGTAGCGGCCACGGCGGTAAAGCTGGAAGTCGCGCTCCCGCTCGCCCCAGGCGTCATTTTTACGGCGCTCAACGATGGGCAAATAAGCCGCTAAGAAACTGTCGCCCACCGCGCGCTGAACGGCAAAACAATCGGCAAACTCACCTTCGTTCAGGTCATCGAAAAACAGCCCACCGACGCCGCGGGTTTCATCGCGGTGCTTAAGGTAAAAGTACTCGTCGCACCAGGCCTTATAGCGCGCATAAACATCATCGCCAAAGGGGTCGCAGGCGGCTTTTGCCACCCGGTGCCAGTGCACCACGTCTTCCATCACGGGATAAAACGGCGTTAAGTCAAAACCGCCGCCAAACCACCACACCGGCGGCTCGCCGGCTTTCTCGGCAATAAAGAAGCGCACGTTGCCATGGCTGGTAGGCACATGGGGGTTTTCCGGGTGCAGCACCCAGGAAACGCCCACCGCGTGGAAGCTGCGACCAGCCAGTTCAGGGCGCGCGGCGGTGGCCGAAGGCGGCAGCTGGGTGCCATAGACATGGGAGAAGTTGACGCCGCCTTTTTCAAATACGCCGCCATGGGTCATCACCCGTGATCGACCACCACCGCCCTCGGCACGCTCCCAGCTATCTTCTTGGAACTGGGCAGCGCCATCGGCTTTTGCCAATCCAGCGCAGAGCCGATCCTGCAGATCAAGAAGGTAGCGTTTAACGTCATCAAGGTGCTCGTGGGCCACGGTAACTCCTGGGGGCATTGGTGAGTCGTAATGGGTGAGTCGTAATGGGTGAGTGGTGAATAGTTGGAGAGCCGGTTTAAGAACGCATGATTTTACCGGTGGCTAGGTCTCTAATAGTGCTGGGTTTGGCATTGCCACCCAGCTCGCCTTGCACTATATAGGCCACTTCATCAGCAAAGATGTCAGTAATCTCGGCGGCGCTCATCGCGGGCGGTTCCCCCGAACGGTTGGCCGAGGTTGATACCAACGGACCACCGAAAGCTTCGCACAGGGCTTTCATCACCGGGTGGTCGGTCACCCGCAGCGCTACGCGCTCGTGGGCGCCACGCACCAGCCCATGGCTGCGGCCATAATCAGGCACTAGCCAGGTATTGGGCCCCGGCCAGCTTGCCGCAAGAGGAGCATGCATCGCGAGGGGAAGCTGGCTCAACCAGGGGTGGAACTGGCCAATATTGGCAGCAACAAGGATGACGCCCTTGGCAGGGTCGCGCTCTTTCATGCGCATTAGATGGGCTAAGGCTGCGTCGTTTTCGGGGTCACAGCTGAGCCCCCAAACCGCTTCAGTGGGACAGGCAATCACTCCCCCACTACGCAGCGCGCTAATCGCAGGGGCTAGATCGGTCGCCAAACTCATGCTCTCTCCTCACGGCTAACAGGCCTTTAATGACTTTATCCTATCATGGCCGCGGCAACCGCACCCAGCCTCCCGCCTGCTGTGCAACCCAGCCTTCTAACTCCAGCATCAGTAGGCGCTGCTGGCAGTCGCTGACCGTCACGCCAGTGGCGTGCACCAAGAGATCAATAGGCGTCGGCGTGGCCGATAATGACGCTAATAAGGAATCGGGCAAGCTATCGTCGGACAAACTATCGGGTAGCGGTTCTTGCTCAGATGGCTGTTCTTCCGTCTCAGGCGGGATAAACGCCTCCGCCCAGTGGCCAAGATCAGCGATGATATCGTCGACGCTACAGGCCAGGTGCGCACTGCCTTGACGCAGTAGTGTCAAGCAGCCGCGGGCCTGTACATTGTGTAGCGAACCAGGCAGCACAAACAGTTCGCGATTTTGCTCTAGAGTAAGTCGTGCACTGACCAGCGAACCGCTTTTTTCGGTGGCTTCGACCACTAGGGTACCGAGCGAGAGGCCGGTAACGATTCGGTTGCGCCGCGGGAAAAACGCCGGGCGGGCCAGCGTACCTGGCGGATGTTCTGACACCACCAGGCCACCGGGTAGAGAGCTAAGCTGTTCGTGAAGATCACGGTGAGAGGCGGGATAGATCACATCTACGCCGCAGCCGAGTACAGCGATCGTGCGCCCACCGGCATTTAGCGCTGCGCGCTGGGCAACACCGTCAACTCCCAAGGCCATACCGCTGACCACGCACCAGCCGCGGCGGGCTAGATCGCGAGCGAAGGTTTGGGCGTTATGGGTACCTTCGCCGGTGGGGCGACGAGTGCCTACCATGGCAAGTTTGGGGCCCTCCAGGGCGCTAAGATCCCCCTTGGCCCAGAGCACCACAGGCGGGTCGGGCAATTCATTTAACAGCGCAGGCCAAGCGGGGTGATCTCGATGCAGCACATGGCGACTTGGGCCGCTTCGCTGCCACGCCAGGGTTTCATCAACCACATTTTGCAACGGGCTGCGCGTGGGATGTTCAAGCCACAGGCGCAACTCGCTGGCAGCACGGCTCGGCAGTGCTGCCAGCCAGCCTTCTGGCCACTGCGGCTGACGGGCTAATAATTGCGCGATACGCAGCGCCCCCATACCCGGCAACGCATTGACCACCAGCCACGCCTGGGCGTCCATACTTCCTCCTTTTAAACGTCTTTGTGTGCCGCCTGTTAGTTCGTCGCTGACCCAACCCCATCGCCCACTTCCAGTATCCGGGACGCCTGCATCACCAAGGCATAGCTGACGCGATCATAGGGCTTGAAGACCATCACACTGCCCGCCTCTGTGCTGGGCAGTTGCACCAGCTCCTGGGTACGTGGGTCGTTGATCAGCTCACCCTGCTGATTGACTCGCAGCACATGCCCCGCCTGCAAACCATCCAGGGTGCCAAGATCCAGCGCAACGATCTGAAAACGGCCAATAAAACGCACGCCACCTGGCACGGCAATAACATGACCCTCAACCGCATTGGGCGGCGCGCGGGGCATAAACTCACGGCTCAGCTCGCGCTCCTCCAAGGGCAACACAATATCGTTAACCCGCACTTCCTGATGGGAGCTAACGACTTCAAGCTGCGCAATATCGCCTTCACTGCTGACGTGGCGAGCGATGCCAACGTTGATCAGCTCTAAGCCCAGCGGCGTGCCATCCATTGCCAGGTAGGGCTCCGACTGCCGATAGATACCCACCTGACCATGGTGTGGCACAACGCCACGCACGTATAACCTATCTCCCGCACCACTGATCAAGCGGCGATCATCTCCCGCCACTACGTAAGCCAGTTCCTGCAACGCCTCGGTATCATCGACGACGCGGTGTTCGCGCAGAAAGGCTCGCGCTTCCTCCAAGGCGATGGGCTCGATCGCTTCACGATGGGGCAAGGTACGCACCTGAGGCGAGAGTTTAATCACTTTCTGATCACGCTCCCAAGCGGTGGCATCAATACTCACCAGCACCACTGCGCTCAGCAGCAAACCACTCAAAGCCCTCCGGTAGGCGTGTTGTTTTGCCGCCATCCAGTTCTCCCAAGAAAATGCATCACTCTTAGTTCCATGTCGAAGCGCTGCATAAGCGCAGTCATTCTGTTGCTGCTGAGACCCAGTGCGTATCGGGCGCCCATGCCCAGAAACGTTGACAGCATGATATAGTGACCCATCATAAAGTACCTAGGTTAGAAGACGCTCGTCACTACCTAGCTTGACTTAATTTAGACTCAGCATAACGGTGATTGTAACGCCATGGCCAAACTTCCTATTCTTGAATTCCCCGATGAGCGCCTGCGCACCAAGGCCGCTGCGGTGGAAACCGTCGACGATGAGGTACGCCAGCTCGTCGACGATATGCTGGAGACCATGTATGACGCCCGTGGTATCGGTCTAGCCGCGACCCAGATCGATGTCCATCGCCGTATTGTCGTCATGGATGTCAGCGACGATAACTCCCAGCCGCTGGTGCTCATCAACCCGCGCTATACACCCATTGGCGACGAGAAAGAGCCACTTTCGGAAGGCTGCCTGTCGATTCCCGAGCACTACGCCGAAGTGCCGCGCTATCTTAAGGTGCAGCTCAACGCGCTGGATCGTAATGGCGAGGCCTATGAGTTAGAGGCAGAAGGTCTGCTGGCACACTGTATTCAGCACGAGTACGACCACCTTGAGGGTGTGCTGTTTGTTGACTACTTGTCGCCGCTAAAGCGCGACCGTATCCGCAAGAAAATGCAGAAACGCCACAAGCAGATGCAGGACGCCTAACACTTCTCTCATTCACGCCAGGTAGCCCTCTTTATATGTCACGATTGCGCGTTGTTTTTGCTGGCACGCCTGAATTCGCCGCCTCTAGCCTTGCCGCGCTGCTGGAAAGCCAGCACGAGGTGGTGGCGGTGTATACCCAACCCGACCGCCCCGCTGGCCGCGGCCGTAAGCTAACGCCCAGCCCGGTCAAACAGCTGGCTCTGGAACACAGCCTGCCTGTCTATCAGCCTCAGACGTTAAAGCAACCCGAGGCACAAGCCGAGCTGGCCGCGCTCAATGCTGACATTATGGTCGTTGTGGCCTATGGACTGCTGCTTCCTCAGGCCGTGTTGGACATACCGCGTCTCGGCTGCGTTAACGTTCACGCTTCGCTGCTGCCCCGCTGGCGCGGCGCTGCCCCCATACAGCGGGCGATCGAGGCGGGTGATAGCGTATCGGGTGTAACTATCATGCAGATGGATGCTGGCCTGGATACCGGGGCGATGCTCACGGAAGTGCGCACGCCCATTACGAACCGCACCACCGGCGGCGATTTGCACGACCGTCTCGCGATTCAAGGCGCCAATGCGTTGATCAACACGCTGGATGCCCTGGCCACCGGCACCGCGCATGCCACGCCTCAGCCCGAGGAAGGCGTCACCTATGCCGCCAAGCTGAGCAAAGCGGAAGCCGAGCTCGACTTTGCCCAGCCCGCCCAGCAGTTAGCCAGCAAAATTCGCGCTTTTAACCCCTGGCCGGTGGCTTGGTGCGCATTAGGCGATGATCGCCTGCGGCTGCTAATGGCGAACGTAGAAGAGGGCGATCAGCCAGCCTGCGAGCCCGGCATGCTACTAGACCACGGCGACGATCATCTGCGGATTGCCTGTGGGGAAAACGGCAGCGAGGTACTTTGTGTGACCAGCGCACAGCTGCCCGGCGGTAAAGCCATGGACGTGCGTGACTTACTCAATGCCCGCCACGCGCGCCTTGCTACCGGTACTCGTCTTGGTAAACCAGCGGCTCAGGCCAGCGAAGGAGAAACACCATGAGCCAAAAGCGCTCCCCCCAAGGCGGCAGTGGTCAGGAAGTCCGCGCCGCGGCGGCTCGCGCGCTGGCCCCGGTGCTCAGCGACCAAGGCTCACTGGCGGGGCTGGATGAGCACAGCGTGGTGGCTCGCGACCGCGGGCTGCTCAAAGAGCTCTGCTTTGGCACCTGCCGCCGCTTACCGCGTCTGGAAGCCTTAGCGGGCACATTACTTAAGCAACCGTTTAAAAAGCGCGACAGCGATGTTCAGGCGCTGCTGCTGCTGGGTATTTACCAGTTGTTGTACATGCGCATTCCAGCCCACGCGGCAGTAGGTGAAACCGCGGGCGCTGCGCGCTTGCTGAATAAGGAGTGGGCCACCCGCGTGTTAAATGGCTGTTTGCGGCGATTGCAGCGCGAATCCGAGGCGCTCCAGGCCCAAGTAGACCGGGATGAGAGCGTCGCGTTAGAACATCCACCCTGGCTACTTAACGCCTTGCGTCAGGCATGGCCAGAGCAGTGGCGGGCGATTGTCGAAGCCAACAACCAGTCAGGCCCGATGACGTTGAGAGTGAATCAGCACCACAACGATCGTGAAGCCTACTTGTCGCAGTTGACCGAGCAGGGGTTGAGTGGTCACCTGTGCCCCCACGCCCCAGACGCCATCACGCTGGAAACACCCTGCGATGTCACGGCGCTGCCTGGCTTCGAAGCGGGACATATTAGCGTTCAGGACGAGGCCGCCCAACTCTCGGCAGTACTGCTGGGGCCCGTGCTTGCGCCACGGCCAGGTGCACATGTTCTGGATGCTTGCTGCGCCCCCGGCGGCAAAACGGCCCATTTGCTCGAACTGTTCGACATCAATCTTACCGCTATCGATAGCGATAATCAGCGCCTGGCACGGGTGGAAGATACCCTTACCCGACTAGGCGTAGAGGCCGTTCTCCAACACGCCGATGCGACCGAGCGCGACTGGTGGAGCGGCACGCCGTTTGATGCCATCCTGCTCGACGCCCCTTGCTCTGGCACCGGTGTTATCCGCCGTCACCCGGATATCAAGAAGCTGCGGCGCAAAGACGATATCCGGCCGCTGGCCAAGCTTCAACGTCAGCTGTTAGACAACCTTTGGCCGATGCTGCGCGAAGGCGGCACCCTGCTCTACGCCACCTGCTCGGTGCTTCCGGAAGAGAACAGTGAGCAGATTGAGGCATTTCTCGCCCGCACCCCTGACGCCCATGTCACCACGCCTAACGATGTTGCCTGGGGCATTTCCAGCGGCGCGGGTCGCCAGCTGTTTCCAGCCCAGAACAGTCACGATGGCTTTTTTTATGCCAGACTAGAGAAGCGCACTGCCTAGGCGCTCACTGATGTCGGGGGCAGTGATTTCATGACAAGGAAGGAGGTACTATGAGTCATCATACTTACAAGCACGTGGAATTGACCGGCTCTTCCGAGAAGGGCATTGAGGAAGCGGTTCAGAATGCACTGGCCAAGGCGTCAGAAACGATTAAGCACATGCGCTGGCTGGAAGTAGTCGATACCCGTGGCCATATTGAAGATGGCCAAGTGGCCCACTGGCAGGTAACGGTTAAAGTCGGCTTTACGCTAGAGTAATCCCCACCTGCTTTTCGGCGGCGGCTGGTTTACACTGGCCGCCGTCTTTATTGCAGCGCATGATAGACGTACCTGAACGACCATTTACGTCTTCAACGTCAGGACTGAGTCCTAAGACCGTCTCCTGGTCTTAACGATATTGCGCTGGCGCTTTTAATGGAACCGATGCTCAGCAATGAAAATCATCATTCTCGGCGCCGGCCAGGTCGGCGGCACACTGGCAGAACACCTCGCCCGCGAGGAGAACGACATCACTGTCGTTGACACTGACGCCAAAAAACTTCGTGAGCTGCATACCAAACTCGATATCCGCACCGTTACCGGGGCGGGCTCCTACCCCATTGTGCTACGTCAGGCAGGCTGCGAAGACGCTGATATGTTGATCGCTGTGACCAACAGCGATGAGATCAATATGATCGCCTGCCAGGTCGCCCACACGCTATTTCGCACCCCGACCAAGATTGCCCGTGTACGCGCCACCGCTTACTTGACTCGTAAAGGGCTCTTCGCCCACGAAGCGATTCCCATTGATGTACTCATCAGCCCAGAGCAGGTGGTGACCGACCATGTACGCCGCCTGATCGAACACCCAGGCGCCTTGCAGGTCTTGGAGTTTGCCGGTGGCCTGGTACAGCTGGTGGCGGTGAAAGCGTTCTACGGTGGCCCGCTGGTGGGCCAGGATTTGGCCTTTCTGCGCCGCCATATGCCCAACGTGGATACCCGGGTGGCGGCGATTTACCGCCGTAACCGCCCAATCATTCCCCGTGGCGATACGGTCATCGAGGCTGACGACGAGGTGTTCTTCCTCGCCGCCCGCCGGGATATTCGCGCAGTGATGAGCGAGCTGCGCCGGGTCGAGCGGGACTTCCGTCGGGTCGTGATCGCCGGGGGTGGCAATATCGGCGAGCGGCTGGCGGAGCATTTGGAGCATAGCCACCAGGTCAAGATCATCGAGCACAGCCTGGAGCGCTGCACCACCCTCTCCGAGCGACTGGATCGCACCGTGGTGCTCCACGGCAGTGCCACCAGCAAGCGCTTGCTGGAAGAGGAGAATATCGAAGAGTGCGATATCTTCTGCGCGCTGACCAACGACGACGAGGTCAATATCATGTCGTCGCTACTCGCCAAGCGTTTGGGGGCGAAGAAGGTGCTGACGCTGATCAACAACGCCGCTTACGTGGATTTGGTGCAGGGGGGCGAGATCGATATCGCTATTTCTCCCCAGCAGGCGACCATCGGCAGCTTGCTCACCCACGTGCGTCGGGGTGATATCGTCAACGTTCACTCGCTGCGCCGGGGCGCCGCCGAGGCCATTGAAGCCATCGCCCACGGCGATAAGCAGTCCTCCAAGGTGGTCGGGCGTACCATCCGCGAGATCGACCTGCCCGAGGGCACCACCATCGGGGCGATTGTGCGCGGCAAGGAAGTCATTATCGCCCACGGCGACGTGATGGTTGAGAGCGGTGACCACGTGATTCTATTTGTGATCGACAAGCGCCGCATTCGCGATGTGGAGCGCCTGTTCCAAGTCGGCTTAACGTTCTTTTGATAACCCTCGAACCACGGCCACTGGCTGCTAATAACAGGAGCATGCGACAACCATGAGTCTGCGGGTTATTTTGCGCATTTTGGGGCTGCTGCTGATGCTCTTCAGCCTTACCATGCTCCCCCCAACGCTGATTTCACTCTGGTTTCGTGACGGCGTGTGGAGTGCCTTTATTAGCGGTATTGCGATTTCGGTGGTGACGGGATTACTGCTTTACCTTCCCAATCGACGCTCGCAAAAAGAGCTGCGTATCCGCGACGGCTTTATTATCGCCGCGATGTTCTGGACGGTGCTGGCGCTGTTCGGCTCACTGCCGCTGATGCTATTCGGCGAAGGTTCTCTCGGCGTCACCGATGCGGTATTTGAGTCGTTCTCCGGTTTAACCACTACCGGCGCCACGGTGATTACCGGCATCGATTTTCTACCCGAGTCGATTCTCTACTATCGCCAGCAGCTCCAGTGGCTGGGCGGCATGGGGATCGTCGTTTTGGCCGTCGCCATTTTGCCCACCCTCGGCGTGGGCGGTATGGCGCTGTATCGCACCGAGATTCCTGGGCCGCTGAAAGACTCCAAGCTCACACCACGCATCACCGAAACCGCCAAGGCGCTATGGTATATCTACGCCACGCTCACCCTGGCCTGCATGATCGCCTATATGTTAGCGGGCATGAGCTGGTTCGATGCCTTGAGCCATAGCTTTTCCACCGTCGCCATTGGTGGCTTCTCCACTCACGACGCCAGCATCGGCTATTTCGATAGCGCTACCATCGAGATGATATGCGTGGGTTTTATGTTGATTTCGGCGTTCAGCTTTAGCCTACACTTTATCGCTTGGCGTGAAAAAAGCCTGATGCACTACTTTCACGACCCCGAAGCGCGCTTTTTGATGCTATTTCTACTCGCGCTGTCCGTGGTCACCGTGCTCTCTCTGTGGTTAACCGACACCTACGACACCGCGCGCGGTCTGAGACACGGGGTTTTCCAAGTCGTGTCGGTGGCCACCACCGCGGGCTTCAGCGTTGCCGACTTCTCCATGTGGCCCGGCGCCCTGCCCTTTTTACTGTTTGTGGCAGCCTTTGTTGGCGGCTGCTCCGGCTCTACCGGTGGCGGCATGAAGGTGATAAGGATCATTCTGATCCTCAAGCAGGGCATGCGTGAAATCATGCGATTGATCCACCCCAATGCGGTGATTGCGGTCAAAGTAGGTAAAGTCAGTGTCCCCGACAGCATTGCTCAAGCGGTATGGGGGTTCTTTTCAGTCTACGTGATGCT
Organism: Halomonas sp. IOP_14; assembly: GCF_021021315.1. Classification (NCBI taxonomy): domain Bacteria; kingdom Pseudomonadati; phylum Pseudomonadota; class Gammaproteobacteria; order Oceanospirillales; family Halomonadaceae; genus Halomonas; species Halomonas sp. IOP_14. The sequence goes on from NZ_JAINWD010000006.1 coordinate 49,023, forward strand.
GTTCTTTTTAATGCTAGTGGGCGTCATGGCGACCGGGGTTGATCAGGTCACAGCCTGGTCGACGGTGGGCTCGGCCCTCAACAATCTCGGCCCTGCACTGGGTGAATCCCACACTCACTATGGCGACATGCCTAGCTTGGCGAAATGGATACTGGTCATGGCTATGCTGCTCGGTCGCCTGGAAATTTTTACGGTACTGGTGCTGTTTACCCCCGCTTTCTGGCGGCGTTAAGCGCTTCACGCCTGCCCCCTTATTGATCGATTTGAGAGCTGTTAATGAACCACGAAGATACATCTCACGACGAAACGCCCAACGCAGAAGCGGGGTCGCTGGCTGAAACACCGACTTCGCTGCCAGCCACCAGCGGGCCGTTAAAAACAATCACTGTCGGTGAAACCCGCTACACGCTGCTGGGCACGGCCCATGTGTCGGCGGAAAGTGCCGACGACGTGCATGCGCTGTTAGCAAGCGGCGCCTTTGATGCAGTGGCCATTGAGTTATGTGACGCCCGCCACCACAGCATGTCCAACCCGGATGCCATGGGCGAGCAGGATCTGTTCCAAGTCTTTAAACAAGGTAAAGCGGGCATGGTGGCCGCAAGCCTGGCGCTGGGCGCCTTTCAGCAACGGATTGCCGATCAATCCGGCATTCAGCCGGGGGCCGAAATGCGTGCGGCAGTTGAGGAAGCTAACCGACTGAAACTGCCGCTGTTGCTGGTTGACCGCGATGTCGGCGTAACGCTGAAACGCATTTACAGCAATGTGCCCTGGTGGCAGCGCTTCTCGCTGTTTTCAGGCCTGCTTGGCAGCGTGTTATCGCGTCAGGATGTCTCCAAAGAGGACATCGAAAAGCTCAAAGAGGGCGATATGCTGGAGGCCACCTTCAGCGAGTTTGCCGCCGAATCCGAAGCGCTCTATACACCGTTGATTCGCGAGCGCGACCGCTATATGGCGTTACGCTTAGCCGAAGACGCGCCGCCGGGGCGCTACCAGCACGTGTTAGTAGTACTCGGCGCAGGCCACCTCAAAGGTACTGGCGAACATCTGGAAACACCGCTGCCAGCCGAGCCAAAGGTAGAGCGCGAAACACTGGAAGCCACCCCGCCACCGTCCAAGCTTTGGAAAGCGCTGCCGTGGCTGATTACCGCGTTGGTGCTTACCGGCTTTGCGATTGGTTTTTCACGTAACACCGACCTTGGCTGGCAACTGGTGCTTGAGTGGTTCTTGATTAACGGTATTCTCTCTGGCGGTGCGACGATTATCGCCATGGCGCACCCGGTGACCGTGATTGCCACCTTCTTTGCCGCGCCGCTCACCTCGCTGAACCCCACCATCGGCGCTGGATTTGTGGCCGCTGGGGTTGAGCTCTTTATGCGCAAACCCAAAGTGCGCGATTTTTCATCGCTACGCCACGATGTCACGCAGTTGAAAGGCTGGTGGAAAAACCGTGTCTCTCGCACCCTGCTGGTGTTTATTCTCGCCACGCTAGGCTCCGCGGTGGGCACCTGGGTGGCCGGATTCAGAATCGCCGGTGCTCTGTTTGGCGGCTAGGCGCCGCATCGCTGCAGTAGGCGGGTCGATTTTGTGATGCAATCGGCTCGCCGCATAACTATCGTTAAACACCTCAAAGTAGTCATCCAGCACGTCCGCAGCAACTGTATCCCCACCCTGGCGCAGCAGCTCGATAGCCACTTCCGCAGTACAAAGGTGCGATTTTGACGCCGGTTTGCGCAGCCGGTAGCGCGTCTCACGCTCGGTTCTCAATGGCAGCACGGGCAAAGCATCCAGATAAGCGCTTTTACGGAACATGCGCCGCGCCTGACGCCAGGTGCCATCCAAAATGATAAACACCGGAATGCGCGCCTGGGCTTTCGCCGCATGCACCGCGTCTATGCCAACCACCCGGTCCGCATAGTCGGGCTGATCATCGGGAAAGATCACAAAGGGCGCGTAAAGAGGATCTTTCAACAACGCGGCCAGCTGTGCATCCGGCGCCGTGCGGTACCAGGTAAACACTTGGGTCGTCGTGATCACATCACCAATCAAACGCCCGGTGTTGGTTGGCTTGTAATGCTCCAAGGGGTGGGTCAATAACCACACCTGAGCATGGCTCTCCGCCTTCACCTGATAGGGGCACAGGCAATTCAGTACGGGGAGCTGACAGTTATCGCAGCGGGTGACAAAACTGCCCCGTGCCTTGAACTCGCGCCGCGGCGGACGCGGATGTTCAGCGGCTGAATCATGATTCACAGAGCTCTCGTCAACAGAGCTATCAACATCAGACATCCACGCTCCAGAATGTGAAAAAGGGCGCAGAGTATAAATGAGCGCATCATCTTTTGACGAATGTTTCCACCACCACCGTAAACCTAAAAAATCTCCAACGTTGACACCCAAAGCGCAACGCCGCTAAAGTCTCGTCAACTATTAAAGGTAAAAAGGTTTACACCATGACCGTGCATCACGAACAGCTTCTTCATGCGCAGCGCCACGACTGGACGCTGGATGAGATCAACGCGCTTTTCGCGCTGCCGTTCAATGACCTGCTGTTTCAAGCCCAGCAGGTTCACCGTGCCCACTTCGATGCTAACGCGGTGCAGGTCTCTACCCTGCTGTCGATCAAGACCGGCGCCTGCCCCGAGGACTGCAAATACTGTCCCCAATCCGGCCACTACAACACTCAGCTGGAAAAAGAGAAGCTGCTGGAAATTGAAAAGGTCGTCGAACAAGCCAAGGCAGCGAAAGAGGCAGGTGCCAGCCGTTTTTGCATGGGCGCCGCCTGGCGAAGCCCGCGGGATAAAGATCTACTGCTGGTCGAAGAGATGGTTCGTCAGGTGAAAGCCGTGGGCCTTGAAACCTGCATGACGCTGGGGATGGTCGACGGCGAACAGGCCAGTCGATTGGCCACGGCAGGGCTCGATTACTACAACCACAACCTGGATACCTCGCCGGAGTTCTACGGCGAGATCATTACCACCCGCACCTACAGCGACCGGCTGGAAACGCTCTCCAACGTGCGCGATGCGGGCATGAAGGTCTGCTCTGGCGGGATTCTCGGCATGGGTGAAGATGCCAAAGACCGTAGCGCCCTGTTGCAACAGCTGGCCAAGCTCTCCCCGCACCCTGAATCCGTGCCGATTAATATGCTGGTGAAAGTGCCCGGCACACCGCTGGAAAATGTTGAAGATTTAGACCCCATCGAGTTCATACGCGCCATTGCGGTCGCCCGCATTATGATGCCGCAAAGCCATGTACGGCTCTCCGCTGGCCGCGAGCAGATGAACGAATCAACCCAGGCGCTGGCGTTTTTGGCCGGTGCCAACTCGATCTTCTATGGCGACAAACTGCTGACCACTGGCAACCCCCAAGTGGATCGTGACCGTGCCCTTTTTGCCAAGCTGGGCCTGCACCCTGAGAAGCGCGAGACCTGCGAAAGCGAAGATACTCAAGCAGCACGCCTTGCCCAACAGGCACAGCAGCAGGTGCACGCCGAAAGGGTTGCCGAGCTGGCGGTAGACGCCAGTGTCTGAAGCGTGGCAACAGCGTCTGGCCGACGCCCGCGCTCATCGTCAACAGACGGAGCGCTGGCGAACTCGTCAGGTAGCCAAAAACAATACCCTCGACTTTGCAGGTAACGACTACCTGGGCCTCACCCTAGACCCTCGCGTGTGTGAAGCCCAGGCGGAAGGCGCGCGCCAGTTTGGCGCGGGTGCAGGTGCTTCGCACTTGGTCAGCGGTCATCTAGAGATTCACGACACCCTGGAAGAAGCGTTAGCGCGCTGGACAGGCCGCGAACGTGCGCTGCTGTTTTCTACCGGCTATATGGCCAATCTCGGTGTGCTGCAAGCGCTGGCAGATCGCCATACCGCTATTTTCCAGGATCGCCTCAACCACGCATCGCTAATTGATGGCGCCGCGTTAAGCGGTGCCCGCTCGCGGCGCTTTCATCACCGCGATGCCATTGATCTGAACAGCCTGCTGGCACGCAGTGAGTGCGCGCACAAGCTCGTGGTCAGCGATGGTGTTTTCAGTATGGATGGCGATATCGCCGATATTGCCACGCTGGTCGAAGTCAGTCAGCAGCACAGCGCCTGGCTGATGATCGATGATGCCCACGGCGTAGGCGTGCTAGGCGACAATGCCAGCGGCTGCGTGGGCAACACCTGGAGTAGTAAGGACGTGCCGATTCTTGTCGGCACGTTAGGAAAAGCATTAGGCACCGCCGGGGCGTTTGTTGCTGGTGATACCGAGTTAATCGATCACCTGATCCAGTTTTCACGCAGCTATGTCTATACCACCGCCCAACCTCCGGCCATCTCCGCCGCGACTTTAAAAGCGCTGGAGATCGTTCAGGGCGAACCGGAACGCCGCGCTCAGCTAAACGCCAATATCGCTTACTTTCGCCGTGAGGCGCTGCACCTGGGGCTAGCTCTCAGCGATTCGGCCACCCCCATTCAGCCGCTGATCCTGGGCGATGAAACGCGCACCCTAGGCTGGGCATTACATCTCCAGCAAAAGGGTATACAAGTGGGGGCGATTAGACCGCCAACAGTGCCCAAGGGTGAATCCCGTCTGCGTGTGACTTTAAGCGCTCGCCATCAGCACGACGATATTGATCAACTGTTAGCCGCGCTCCACCACTGCCAGCACCAAGAGGCGTTATGCAGCCCCTGCGCTTAATCCTGCTCTCCGGCTGGGGAATCGGCCAGCGTATTTGGCAGCCGCTTGAGGCGCACTGGCCCGCCTGCCTAGCTGCCCAGGCGGTGGATTGGCCCGGCTATGGCGATACGCCGCCGCTTGAGGCCAACGCGGCGCTGCAAGAGCTGGCCGACACTATGGCCGAGCCGTTAGCCAGCGATGCGGTCTGGGTCGGCTGGTCATTGGGTGGGCTACTTGCTACGGCGCTACTGGCATATCTTCCCCCACCTCGGGGCCTGATTCTGCTCGGTGCGGGGGAGACGTTCTGTGTCAAAGGCGAGGTCAGCGCCAAAGGTGGCGTCACTAGCGCCGAGCTGAGTGCCTTCCAACGCGCCTTTCAGCGCGACCCCACCGCGACCTGGCAACACTTTTTGCGCTGGCAGACCCAAGGTGAGCCCGGCCCCCGGCAAGTTCACCGGCAACTGCGTGATTTATTGGGCGATACACCGCCTGCCGACAGCCCCACCTTGGCTACCGGCCTACACTGGCTGGCAACCATTGATAATCGCCCACGCCTAGCGGCGCCCCCTTGCCCAGTGGTACGTCTCATCGGCGACCATGATCCATTCATCAGCCCCGCCCAGCGCCGCCTAAGCAAGCCCCTAAGCGATGTCGGCCACTGCCCGATGCTCTCGCAGCCCCAGGCACTCGCAGCAACGATTGGCCATCATGCCAGACAGATGACTGACGTCAGTACGGCGGTTTTATGAACGATCTAACGCTGAAGGCTGAGGTTAACTGGCAGGCACGGGTCGCCCACGCTTTCTCCCGGGCCGCTCCCCGCTACGATGCGTTAGCCACAGCACAACGCCACATAGGCGAGAAGCTTTGGGGTTCGTTACCTCCACACGCTTTTAACGTGTTGGATATGGGGTGTGGTACCGGCTACTGGACACAGCGGTTGGCTGAACGTTACCCGAATGCTCGTATAACGGGGTTAGATTTAGCCCCCGGCATGCTGGAACAGGCCCGCCAGCGCCACGGTGAAAGCATTCATTGGCAACCGGGAGACGCCGCGACACTGCCGTTTGGTAAGCATGCATTTGATCTGGTGTTTTCCAACCTGGCGGTGCAGTGGTGCCCCGACATTGGCGCGGTGATGGAGCAGCTTTACCGGGTCCTCACGCCCGGGGGATTGGCGCATATTACGACGCTGCTGCCAGGAACGTTAAAAGAAGTTGGCCATGCCTGGCAGAGACCCGAAGCGCTGCTGCAAACGCCTGATCGCGCCAGCGTCGAGAGAGCCATCGGCGAAAGCGGCTTAACCATCACCCGGCAGACGGCCACCGTTGAGCGCTTCTATTACCCTGACTTGAAGGCGGTAATGGCGTCCATCAAAGGTGTCGGCGCCCAGATTGCCCGGCCACAAGCCAGCCTTAGTCGAAATGACATCGCCGCCGCACAAGCGCGCTTTGAACAACTCCGCCAACCGGAAGGCCTACCCGTGAGTTACCACTGCTTAACGCTGCAATTGGAAAAATCGCTATGAACGTCTGGTTTGTGACTGGCACCGATACCGATGCGGGTAAAACATTGGTGACCAGCGGATTGCTATATACCGCCCGCCAACAGCAGCTGAGCACGCTGGGCTTGAAACCTATCGCCTCCGGCAGCCAAGCGACGCCTGAAGGCCTGCAAAATAGTGATGCTCTCGCCCTTCAGCATCAAAGCGTGCCGCCGGTCGACTACGCCACGGTGAATCCCATCGCCTTTGCCCCCGCCATTGCGCCTCACCTCGCTGCGTTAGAGGCGGGTCAGCCGCTTGAGATTAGCACCATCGTTAGCTTGCTGCGCGAAACGCTTAGCCAAACACCCAGAGACATCACTCTGATTGAAGGCGCCGGCGGCTGGCGCGTACCGTTAAACGAACAGGAAGATTTTGCCGACCTGGCGATGGCGCTTGAGCTACCGGTGATTCTGGTGGTTGGCCTAAAGCTGGGCTGCTTGAATCATGCCCGCTTAACCGCAGAAGCCATTCGCGCCGACGGCTTGGTATTAGCCGGCTGGGCAGGCAGCGTGGTAGACCCCGCTTTTGCGGCTGACACAGCCCGCTTTGAGGCCAATATTGCCCATCTAAACGCCAAGCTGGCGGCTCCCTGTTTAGGCATTATTCCCCATCTAGATGCCCCCAACGCCGCGAATGCCGCCCCCTGTCTTTCCCTGGAGCCGTTATGAAAACGCCAGTTTGGCACCCTTATGCTCACCTAAAAACCCAGACACCCGCACCTAAGGTGGTTGGCGGTGAGGGCGCTCACTTTATGCTTGAGAGCGGTGAACGCCTGCTGGATGCCACCTGCTCCTGGTGGTGCATGATTCACGGCTATGGCCACCCCCGTTTGGTGGCGGCCATTCGCGAACAGGCAGGCGAGCTGTGCCACGTGATGCTTGGCGGCTTGACCCATGACCCCGCCGACCAGTTGGCCCGCGAGCTGGTGCGCATTACCCCCACCGGGCTGAATCACGTCTTCTATTCGGACAGCGGCTCGGTGGGCATGGAAGTGGCGATGAAAATGGCGCTGCAGTACCAGGTACTTGCCGGCCACTCAGGCAAGCAAAAGATGCTCTCGTTGATGAAGGCTTATCATGGCGACACCACCGGTTGCATGGCGGTGTGCGACCCGGAAGAGGGCATGCATAGCCTGTTCACCAGTCTGCTCCCCCAGCACCATTTCGCCCCGGCGCCCACGGCCCCTTTTGATGCCACCGCTGAACAGGTCGAGCACGACCTTAGCGCCCTGCGTAGCGTACTGGAGCGCCACCACCACGAGATTGCCGCGCTTCTTATGGAGCCCCTGTTACAAGCGGCAGGCGGGCTCAACATGACCTCGCCAGACTATGTTACTGGCGCCAGGGAACTGTGCGATGAGTTTGGGGTGCTGTTGATTTTTGACGAAGTCGCCACCGGCTTTGGCCGCACCGGCAAACTGTTTGCCGCCGACCATTCGGGCATCACGCCGGATATCATGGTGCTCTCCAAAGGTTTGACCGGCGGCTATTTAGGCCACGCTGCAACGCTCGCCACAGATCGGGTTCACGATGCCTTTATCGGCGATACTCCCCAGCACGCCTTTATGCACGGGCCTACCTTTATGGGCAACCCGTTGGCCTGCCGCGTGGCATTAGAGAGTCTGCGCGTGTTCGAAGAGGAAGACTATCTTGGCAAGATTGCGACACTCAGCCAGCAACTGCAGCGTGAGCTACTCGAAGACCAGGCGCTGAACGCGCACCCGGCCGTGGCTGACGTTCGAGTCCTTGGCGCCACCGCCGTTATCGAAGCGCACTCCGCCGAGGCGCTAAAGGGGGTAGGCGATTTCGCCCGGGAGCGCGGCGTTTGGCTGCGCCCCATTGGCCGCTGGCTGTATACCATGCCCGCCTACATTACTTCTGAAGCGGAAATTAGCCAGATTACCGATGTAATGAAGGCGTGGTTCTTAAGGCCTCAATAAAGCCACAATGATTACTCAACACGAGATCGGGATCAGCCTGTAGCGGGGGTCTTTTGTCATGACCGGAAAATGTTCCCAACAATTCCGGCATTTCCGCCATCCATGGCGGTCAGATGACAAAAGTAGCGCCCATGGACGGGTTTACAGCGCCCCCGCAGAAGGCTGTGCCGATCCAGTCTCGAATTTTCAAGACAACAGTAGATTACCCTGCTGCTTCCAGCGGTTTACCAACGCTGGAACGCCTTCTCCAGCGGTGGTGTTAATTGCCAATACACCTGGCGGGCTGAGCATATCCGCCTCCGGGTCGACCAGTGCGCAGGGCGTGTCGTAGTCAATGTACGAGAGCAGCGAAGCGGCAGGCATGACTGCCAGCGACGTGCCAACGACCAGCAGAAAGTCAGCCTGGCTAACAAGGTCACAGGCCTCCGCAAACAGCGGCACCGACTCGCCAAACCAGACCACGTCGGGTCGCAGTTGGCTGCCCTTGTCGCACACGCTGCCCAGTTCTATGCCACCTTTCGGCAGCGGGTAGCGCATGCGCTCATCGATTGACGAACGTGCTTTTAAAATCTCGCCGTGCAGATGTAATACATGGCGAGAGCCTGCACGCTCGTGTAGGTCATCAATGTTCTGGGTAATGATACTGACGCTAAAGCCGTCTTGCTCCAGTGCAGCCAGCGCTTTATGGGCGGCGTTGGGCTTGGCGCGACGGATCTGCTCGCGGCGCTGATTATAGAAATCCAATACCTGCTGCGGATTGCGCTGCCACGCCTGGGGGGTCGCCACATCCTCGACCGGATGGTTCTCCCACAGGCCGTCGCTAGCGCGAAAGGTTTTAATCCCGCTCTCGGCGCTAATCCCCGAGCCGGTAAATACCACCAAATGCGGGCTTGCTGCCATGTTTACCTCGTCGTTTATGTTCCACTTTTTCTTAAGTAGAACACTAATATACTAGCTGGCCGATGTTGCCCGCAAAACGCTGCTTGTTACGGTAAGGATAAACATCGATGACGCGCCCATCGATGATGGCCTGCTGCAGTTCCAGCCAGTATTCCGGATCAAATAGCTCGGGGTGCTGCGCCATGAACATGTCGCGTAGGATCTTATTAGCGAACATAAAAGGCCCAAACTCCTCAGGAAAAATATCGTTAGGGCCGATAGATAACGTATCCCCCCCCTGGAAGTCATTGCCCTGGGATTTGGGTATATGCCGAAAACGGCACTCGGTGAGGTAGCAAACTTCATCGTAGTCGTAGAAGATCACCCTTCCATGGCGTGTCACGCCAAAATTTTTCAGCAGCATATCGCCAGGAAAGATGTTCGCCGCGGCCATTTGCTTAATGGCATTGCCGTAATCCTTAAGCACCGTCTCCTTCTCTTGGTCGCTGCACTGTTCCAGGTAGATGTTCAGCGGCGTCATCATCCGCTCGGTATAGCAGTGCTTGATAATCACCTTATCGTCTTTCAACACAACGGTTGAGGGAGCCACTTCCAGTAAGTGCTCCAGGCACTCCGGCGCAAAATGATCCTGGCGGACAATAAAATTGGAGAACTCTTGAGTATCAGCCATGCGCCCTACCCGGTCATGACGTTTCACTAGCCGATACTTTTCTCGCACTACGGCGTGGGTCACGTCTTTGGCCGGGTCGAATTTATCTTTAATGATCTTAAAGACGGTGCGAAAGCTGGGCAGTACAAACACCGCCATCACCATGCCGCGCACGCCTGGGGCGATAATAAACTGATCCTCGCGCTTAGCGACCTGACGATTCAGTGCCCGGAAAAACTCGGTTTTACCATGTTTGAAGAAGCCGATGGCAGCGTAGAGTTCGCCTTCCGGTTTGTGCGGCATCAGCTGCTGCAGGTAATCGACAAACTCCCTGGGTACCGCTACCTCAACTTGGAAGTAGGCGCGGGTGAAGGAGAAAATAATCGACACCTCGTCGGTTTCGATCAGTACCGTATCCAGGTGTAGGCAAGGGTCGCCCCCCTGCTGCTCACCAAACCCTTCGCCATGGAGTACCGGCAGCACCAGCGGCACCTGCTCGCCGCCGCCCAGGATTCGCCCCACCAAATAGGCGCCTTTATTGCGATAAAAGACGCTATTCAGTAGCTCGATTTCAGCATCACTGGCATTCAAAATCGCCGAGGGTAAGTGCTGCTGTAAGAAGGTGGCGCCGAGATGAGTATCCTGATCTATTTCCGCAAAGCGATTTTCGAAGGGGGCATCGATAAGTGCCCATTTGAGGGCAGCCTGCCAGTCGCCATTAACCTGTTTGCGACGGCATAGGTCAATTCCCGAGCGGTGGGCGGCATCTTCCCGGGAGCTATACACAAACATCCAGTCGTTGCGGATATGGCGATGATGGAAAATAGCGCAGAACAGCGAGTTAAAGAAGGTTTCAGCGAGCTCATAATCGAGTCGGTGGCTGATCAACTCAGCGTAGTGGTTGCGCGCCTCGCGCCAGCACTCGCAGTGAGACACCACCTCGGGATCAAAGGTACGCTTTAAGCGCCCCAGAGTGTCATCAATCTTTTCCTTATAGAGATTGATGCGCTCGGCGGATGCCTGCTGCGTTTCGCGCCACGCCGCGTCACGGAAACGACGGCTGGCATCGGCGGTAATCTCCTTAAAACGTGCACGGTACTCATCAAAGCCATGCAAAATCGTCGTCGCTAAGCGGTACGCAGGCGAGTGCTTCACGGGCTGGGCTCCTGTTGATTTGCGCTAGCGTTGCCTAACGGCAAACTACATGCGAGACGACCTTGGTTGGGTAGCCCCAGTTTAGCGCACTGCCGCAATACGTTTGAGCCGTAAGCAAAAAGGCCCCGCGGTGCGGTCAGCGATTAAAAAGCCAAGTTGGTGAATCTCGCTTGGCGTTACTGCCGGGGCGTCACTCAATAGCGTTCCCCGCCTCACCGCTTCAAAAGCATCCCATGAGAAGTACAGCGTCTCCCAGGCATCTTGAGAAGGCGTAAATTTCACTCGGTACGCTGAGGCATTGCCAAGGGAGGTGCTTTTCAAGCGCAGTTGATAGGTACGTCCGTCGCCCCGCACGGTCAGCTCTATGCCCTGGGCATCCGCTAGCGTTGGCTCGAACCCATTGGGCTCGCGGCGAACGGAGGCAAAGCCACCACCGTTTTCAAGCGACACCTCGCCCTGAAAGCGACCTACGCCATCGGTAACGCAAAAACCACTCTTTGAAACGCCACCCATCACGCCATCATCAACGGAGTACCAGCGCTGCTGCTCGCTGGGACTATCAAATGTCAACGCCATGACGACTCCTTATCATTAGCCAAAAAAGCCTCTTTGCCGCTGGGCAAAGAGGCTTGTTCAGCCTAGGCGATTAGTCTTGTGAATTACAGCTTCGCTGTCGTGACCACAGGATCTGAGTCAATATCATCCAGATCTTCAGGTGACGCGACCACCAACGCAAACTCCTCCTCGGCGGTTTTCGCTACGAGGTGATTCTTGCTGTAGAGGAAGAAGTAAGCTGCGCCAACAATGAACAGCACGATAGTGTAGTTAAAGGCGCGTGGGTCGAAGGCGTATACCCCGGTGAGCGCAACCAGGGAAAGCACCAGTGCAATCCCCGAGGTAACGACACCGCCAGGCGTTTTATACGGACGCGGCAGGTCGGGTTGTTTTACCCGCAGTAGAATATGGCTGAGTGCCATGAGCGCATAAGAGATCGTCGCACCGACCACGGCCATGCCCAGCATCAGGTCGCCTTCACCGCTCAACGACACCAGAAAGCCAAACACGCCGGGCACGATCAGGGCAAGATAAGGCACTTTACGGCCACTGGTCAGCGACAGCGCCTTGGGGAGGTACCCCGCCCGTGAAAGCGCAAAGACCAACCGGCTATAGCCGTAGATGATCGAAAAGAAGGAAGCAATCAGCCCCGCCAAACCCAGTACGTTCACCACGGTTGCCAGGGTCGGATTACCTGCTGCATTCAGCGCATCTACCAGCGGCACGCCGCTTTGACCGATCATCTCGGCGCCCGCGGCACCGGCCAGCAGCACCACGACCAACAGCGCTGTGAACAGCAGAAACAGCATCGCGCCGATAATGCCTTTGGGCATGTCCCGGGCGGGGTCTTTAGCCTCTTCGGCCGCCAGCGGTACGCCTTCCACCGCCAGGAACAGCCACATACCAAAGGGTAGTGCCGCCCAGACGCCGTACCAGCCAAAGGGCATAAAGGTGCTCGCACCCGCTGCATCGGTGGGGGCAATATCGAACAGGTTGGCGGCGTCAAAATCTCCGATCAGGGCGACCGCGGTGGCCAGGATGGCAAACACGGCCAAGCCACTGATGACCATCATGACTTTTAGCGCTTCCCCCACACCCGCCAAGTGAATGCCGATGAACAGCGCGTAGAAAATGAGGTAGACCAGCGGGCCGTTGATACCCAGCAACGACTCTACGGCGGCGCCAATGAAGATCACAATGGCCGCTGGCGCCAGGGCATACTCGATCAATACGGCCAACCCGGTCAGATAGCCGCCAGCAGGCCCCATTGCCTGGCGGGCAAAGCTGTATCCGCCCCCAGCCGCGGGTATCGCCGCCGACATTTCGGCAAGTGACAGCACCAGCGCCAGATACATTAACGCCATCAGACACGCGGCTATTGCAAAGCCACCCCAGCCAGCTTCAGCAATACCAAAGTTCCACCCGGCGAAATCACCGGAAATTACGTAGGAAACCCCAAGGCCCGCCAGCAACATCCAGCCAGCGGTGCCTTTGCGCAGTTGGCGTTTTGCCAGATACGCCTGATCTATCGTTGGTTGTGTCATCGTTTTGCCCTTTAAGTGTGGAACGAAATCGTCGTCAGCGGCGTGCTGTGGTTTACCAACGTTGTTCCGTTTTGTTGTGTGATCGTTGTTATAGGGTGTCGCTTGTTAGGTGACGTTAATCTGCCACCAGGAAGTTACGCGTCGAACCTGATGCGGAGTCTCCTTCTAGCACATCGTCTTCACTGCGGTCTTTCAACTTAACGCCCGACAATTTGCGCTGGCGGGCCTCTTTTAACAGCAGAAAGAAGCGTCTGGCGGCCTCCTCCACTTGCAAACCTGCCGGACGCACATTGGAAATGCAGTTGCGCCGGTCGTCCCTTAATCCAGGTTCGGGCGCCCAGGTCATGTAAAGCCCCAGGCTATCCGGCGAGCTTAGCCCCGGTCGTTCGCCGATCATGACGAGCACGGCGTCGGCATTGAGCAGGGCGCCAATTTCGTCGCCAATCGCTACCCGCCCCTGCTCCACAATGGTCAGCGGCGCTAGCTGCCAGTCGGCAGCATCGCCGCTCAGCATCTGATAAAGCGCGCCAAGAAACGGAGCACTGTTTTGCTGTACAGCCAACGCCGAAAGCCCATCGACCACAACAATCGCAAGGTCATAACGCTGCTGAGACGCGGCGGTTTTCTGGAGGTGCTCACGGGCTTCGTCGTTAAGGCGACGGCCATAGTCGGGCCGCTGCAGGTACGTGGCACGATCCTGGGCATGGCTGTGCAAGCGTAGCGGTGTCTCAGTCAAACTCAGGGTTTGGGACAGCTCGGTAGAAAGCGCTTCCACATCCAGCGGACAGTGAACCGCATCCTGTGCTTGGGCGTGAGCCAACTGAAATGCCAGCAACTTGCTGGTCGGCAGGCTGACCCCAGCGCGCCCCAGGCCAATTCGCGCGTCGGTAAAGGCATTCAGCCGCTCCCAGGGGTTCTCCACCACGATGGGGGATGATGGATCATGTGCCATGGCGCGGCTCCTTGGGGAGGTGGTACAGACTTTTGGCAAAGGCGGCCGGAAGCTGGTCATTGAGCCGGTGGGTGCTGACATCCTGGAAAATCTTCATCTCTTCGAGCCAGCGCTCGAACTCCGGCGCAGCCTTCAGCCCCAGTACCCGCCGTGCATAGAGCGCATCGTGAAAGGAAGTAGTCTGGTAATTGAGCATGATGTCGTCGGAGCCGGGGATACCCATGATGAAATTGCAGCCCGCCACGCCGAGTAGCGTGAGCAGGTTATCCATATCATTCTGATCGGCTTCGGCATGATTGGTGTAGCAGACATCGCAGCCCATGGGCACGCCCAACAGCTTGCCGCAGAAGTGGTCTTCAAGGCCTGCACGGGTGATCTCCTTGCCGTCGAACAGGTACTCCGGACCGATAAAACCCACCACAGTGTTCACTAACAAAGGCTTGAACTTGCGTGCGACGGCGTAGGCGCGAGCTTCGCAGGTTTGCTGGTCGAGCCCGTGGTGAGCGTCGGCAGAGAGCGAGCTGCCCTGGCCGGTTTCGAAATACATGACGTTGCGCCCCACCGTACCGCGATTGAGCGACTGTGCCGCTGCTTCAGCTTCGGCGAGAGTACTCAAGTCAAAGCCAAAGCTGCGGTTGGTGGCCTCAGTGCCGCCGATCGACTGGAAGACCAGATCCACCGGGGCGCCCTGCTCGATCGCTTCCAGCGTATTCGTTACATGGGTAAGCACACAGGACTGGGTGGGGATTTGATACTTCTGGATCACTTCATCCATCAAGCGCATCAGCTTGACGCTCTGAGCGACGTTATCCGTCGCGGGGTTGATGCCAATCACCGCGTCGCCGCTGCCATAGAGCAGGCCATCCAGAATGCTGGCCGCAATACCGGTCACATCATCGGTGGGGTGATTTGGCTGGAGCCGCGTTGAAAGCCGCCCCGGCAGACCAATCGTATTACGAAAGGCGGTGGTGACCCGACACTTTTTGGCCACCAGAATCAAATCCTGATTGCGCATCAGCTTGCTGACGGCAGCGGCCATTTCGGGGGTAATCCCCGCTTTTACTTCTGCTAACACCTCACTGGTAGCGTGGTCGGAGAGCAGCCAGTTACGAAAATCGCCGACGGTGAGGTGACGGAGGGGAGCGAAAGCGTCGGCGTCATGGTCATCGATAATCAGCCGAGTGATTTCATCCTCTTCGTAGGGGATCAAGACCTCGTTCAAAAAGGTGGTGAGCGGGAGTTCAGCCAATACCATCTGAGCGACCACGCGCTCTTCAGCGCTCTCCGCCATTACTCCGGCCAAACGGTCGCCGGAACGGGGCGGTGTGGCTTTAGCCATTAGCTCTGCCAGGCTTGCAAAGCGATAGCTGCGGCTCCCCACCGTCGTGTGATAGGTCTGCGTCATGGGGCCTTCCTTTTTTATATTTCAATTTCTACGTATATTTCAGACACAGCGTCACGGCATGCGCGTTGAGGTATAAAACTTGCTTGTTTCTACCATAGCGCTATCACTAGAAAGGGAGTATCGAGTTTTGGCAAACCCTTCAATATTTAATAAATTCAAATAAATACAAAAAGTTAAGGCGTTAACCAGGCAGTATTGGGCGCGTATTACGTCTCGAGGAGATACCCATGACCACGCTCGACAGCGCATTTGCACCAAAAAGATGCGTCCAGGAAGCGTTTGATGCTGATGAGCACGCGCAAAACCTGACGCGTTGGCAACAGGAGTACGACCAGCTCAGTCCTGGCAGTTTCTATGGTCGCCTGGATGAAGTGGCATTAGAGACGATGCAGGTGTTTAAGGAGTACACCGGGCAAGCGCTACGCCAGGACTGTCGGGTATGGCCAAATTCGCTGTGGATTGGGATTCCCACTACTCGTCAAGGCACGCGTATCAATGGTCAAACGCTTAGCGCGGGCGAGGTGATGTGCCGCCCCGGCGGGCGGGATTTTGAACTGGTTACCCCACAGGCCTTCGATATATATGGGCTGGTGATCCAGTTGCCCGCATTGACCGCGGCGGCTAAACGGCAGGGGGTGCGCCTGGATAAACGCTGGCAAGTAAAGCCGCGTCGGCAAGCGGCTGGCGAAACGCTCAATGCGGTGTCATTTCTTATTGAACGTCTCCTCACCAGCCAGACCTTGGCGATCGCTAGCCATATTCATCAAGACATTCTGCTGATGGCGTTACTCGAACTGCTGCAGGGCGAGCAGCCTGGAGCAGAGCTGCCACCCAGTTACACTCATCGTAAGGAAGTGGTAGACCGGGTTAAACGCTATGTTGATGAGCACTTGGATGGCCCGGTGACGATGGAGGAGCTTTGTCAGCTCACTCACGTTAGCCGCCGCACCCTGCAGTACAGCTTTACCACCATCCTGGGCATCAGCCCGCTGCAGTTTTTACGCCTGACCCGGCTGAACCGCGTGCGCCGGGCGCTGCGGACGGCATCTCCGCAACAATCGGTCACGGAAATAGCCACCTACTGGGGTTTTTGGCACTTGGGACAGTTCGCCCACGACTACAAGCAGCAGTTCGGAGAGAGCCCATCGCAAACGCTCAGTGCGAAAACGTTATGAGCGAGTCAGTGAATAGCGGCAAATACAAGCCAGCCTCTCAGCCGGCCTGATTAAATGCGAGAGTAGCTAAAAAAGAGCGTCTGCCTAGTTAAAGGTTGGGAGGTGCTTGGATTCACGGCCTGGCAGACCACAGTCAAACCAACTGTGATGTGCCTTGCTGTCTTCCCAAATGTGGTAGTGCAGTTGCGACATCATCACCGGGTCATCTAGAAAATCCAAACGCTCCAGCTTACTCATTGCCGCAGGCCCCATCCTGACTCCGCGTGCAACCCGCTCGGCCCGACGTTGGCGTATTGGCTCGGCATCGGTATGCCGTGATGTGCCTAAAGCAGTAGCTAACGCATTCGGCACAGGATCTACCACCATTTGGGCAAAAGACGGCGCCGCCATTCCGGTATTCATGTGGGAAAGCAACCTCACCATGCGCCGCAGCACACGGGGCGGCTGTGTTTCTTCGGGGATCCGGAAAAGCCGCTTTTGAAAGCAGAACCACCCTAACGAGACACGGCTCGACAGTGCCGATACCGGGATAGACAGCATCAAAGCGACGACGATGGGCGAGAGCCACCACAGAAATGTAGGCTCCATAACGTAAACACCCGCTGCCCACACAGCCCCTATTAGGGTTTGACTCCAATGTGCGCGGAATGCATCCCCCCACGTCGTGTCGCTATTTTCACGTGATGGTGAGCGCCATTGAACCGCCCACCCCATCAATGACGTCAGTACAAAGCGGGTGTGAAACAGCATCCTTACCGGCGCTAATAGCATCGAGAATAGCGACTCGAGAATCATACTTTCCAATACCTTGAGAGGCCCGCCAAATTGACGACTCCCCTGTATCCACACCAGCAATACGCTGAGTAGCTTAGGCAAGAACAGCAGTAACGCCGTCACACCAAACAACCCCACCGCTAAGGTTGGATTCCATTGTGGCCAAACAGGAAACAACATTCCCGGCTCAGGAAAGTAGTCGGGCGTGCTAAAGGTATGCACTGCTAAAAGCGCGGTCGAAAGCACTAAAAAAAGACACCATAGCGGCGCGGAAAGATAAGACATTAAACCGGTCAGGAAAACGGCACGGTGGACGGGGTGGATGCCTTGCGAGAAAAACAGCCGGAAGTTCATCAAATTTCCGTGGCACCAGCGTCTGTCGCGATTGAGTTCATCGAGCAGGTTAGGTGGCATTTCTTCAAAGCTGCCTTCCAATTTGTAGGCAATCCATACCCCCCAACCGGCTCGCCGCATCAGCGCCGCCTCAACAAAATCATGGGATAGTATCTCCCCAGACATCGAGCCTTTACCGGGCAGTGGCGCCAGGATGCAGTGCTGCATAAACGGGGCGAGGCGAATGATCGCGTTATGGCCCCAGTAATGCGACTCACCCAATTGCCAAAAATGGAGCCCGGCAGTAAACAGCGGTCCATACACTCGTGTCGCAAACTGTTGCATCCGAGCGTACAGATTGAGGCGCCCCGAAGCGCGTGGCGCTGTTTGGATAATGCCGACCCTGGAGTGCACCTCCATCATTTGCACCAGTCGCGTCAGGCATTTGCCGCTCATGACACTATCGGCGTCCAACACCACCATATAACGATAGAGCGCCCCCCAGCGGCGGCAAAAATCGTCAAGATTACCGCTCTTGCGTTTGACTCGACGCTGGCGGCGGCGATAGAAAACCTGACCGAAAGCATCCAGATCACGACACAACACCAGCCAGGCATAGGTTTCTTGAATGGCAATATCGGGGTCGGACGTATCGCTCAGAATAAAGATGTCGAAATGCCGGTCATTACCCGTACTGCGCAGGGATTCCAGGGTGGCGCGCACCCCGGCAAAGACCCTGGCAACATCCTCGTTACAGATTGGCACCAATAGTGCTGTGCGTGCCTCATCATCAATCGGCTCGTCGCCCACCTCGTTGTCAATGGCGTAGCGGTCATGGCTTCGTAATAGCTGGAAAAACCCCATCAAGGCAGTCCAAAACCCGGCGGATACCCAGGCGAATAGCAACACAAATAACGACAGGATAGCTATCTCAAGCCACTGCAGGCCCTGGCCAGGGAGGACGGTACGCATCTGATTGGCAGCGATGATACTTTGACCGAAAATCAGCACTAGCAAAACCCAGCGTCGCCTAGTGGCGACCCACTTCCAGGACGCGGAGGGTGACTCTCTTCTGCGCCGACGAAAATCACCATTTGCCCAGCGCTTGAAGCGGCGACCAATATTCACGAAAGGATTGGTCGACCACTGCTGGGGCGCCAACGGCGTTCGCTTCATCGGTGGCGCAGTTTGCAGGCGGGTAATACCGGAGGTGTCCGTAGACAGCACGTCTGGCGGCGCTAGCGGCGGCTCTGCATAGGCAAGCGCCAGGCGCCGACCTACTGACAGCGCTGCAGGATCACTATTGTCACCTCTCTGCCAATTACCATCCCCATCACTATCCTCGCTCAACGCAGCGTGTAGCGACGCCATGTCGTGCTTATCAAGATCACCGACCAGTAACTTGTAGCGCTCCTTACGATTCTGGGTCTCCAACGCCAAGCGCTCTAAATAAATATCCGTTGGCGTTGCCTGCGATGAAGACATCATTTCAGCCATTAGCAGGCAGCCTATAGTACCAGGTTTCGGACATTTGCTTGCCATCGAGCATTAGCTTGGCCCTGATATCCAAGGGCTGGCTGCCATTATTCCGCTTCACATTGACAAATACACGCCAACCGTTGGTCGCTGGGTTATGAACAACGCGGCTAGTCGCCAATTCTCCATTATCGCCCACGCTTGCCTCAACGGTCATATTTGCATCGCTGCCGATACCGGAAAGCGAGGGCCCGATAAAATCGAGGACAAAAGCGAGTGTCCCGTCGGGCTCGCGCACCAGGTTATCGCGCATCACCTCTCCCCGTGAGCGACGTGTTTCTTCAACCCAGGCAAGCTGAGGATCAAGGTGGCGGCTTTCATTGGTTGTGAACGTAATACGGTAATCGAATGCCAGCGGTGTTCCCGGCTCATGGGGTTCATCAGACAGCCACATCGAGACGATATTATCGTTGGTCTCGTTGTCAGTCGGAATCTGAATCAGCTCAACGCTACCCGCTCCCCATTCGTTTTGTGGCTCGACCCAGGCGCTTGGGCGCAGATCATAACGTGCGGCAATATCCTGATAATCGCTAAAATTGTGGCCACGCTGCATCAAGCCATAACCGCGTAACTGAGGTGTTGCATGCCTATTCATCATCAATCTGGCCGGATTGGCTAGCGGGCGCCACAGCCAGCCATTCTGCGCATCATTGATCAAAAGGCCATTAGAATCATGGATTGCCGGGATATAGTGTTGTGTCGAAGAGGGCTGCTCTGGGCCGTAAAGATACATGCTGGTGAGTGGAGCTATCCCTAGTTTCTCGACAGCCCGACGCAAATATAACCGCGACTGTACGTCGACTATAGTGTCTTCTCCGGGACGCAGCACGAAGCGGTATGCACCGGTCACGCTAGGTGAGTCAAGCAGTGCGAAAATAGTCAAGTACTGGCTTTCCGGGCCAGGTTCGACGATCCATATTTCCTTGAAGCGAGGGAACTCCTCGCCCGAAGGTAGCCCTGTATCAACGGCAAGTCCTCGCCCGGAAAGCCCATAAACCTGCCCTTCGCCAATAGCGCGAAAATAGCTAGCCCCCAGAAAGACCATCACCTCATCTTTGCGATCACCTTCATTGAGTGCATGGTTGATCCTGACCCCGGCAATACCAATGCCATCGCTATTCTTCACTTCGTCGGAGATGCCTAAATCACCGTAGGTAAAATCATCCGGATTATAGGCAAAGCCATGTACCCCCCCCTCCTGATCAACGCTGTTTAATTGGATGGCACTGTCATAATGCATACCCTCATGGATAAAGCTCAGGGTGAACGGTGCGCCTTTACCGCTCCACACATCGCGATCTCGCTTGAACTGTATTTGCGAATACTCCATATAGCTGAGTTCGCGCAGCTCATCAGGCAAAGATGTTTCCGGGGCTCGGTAGCCCTGCTGGGCTAGTTCCTCTGCTTTTCTAGCGACATCATCGAAGCCAAATGCAAAAGCCTCAAGAGGGATGCTTCCAACCAGCAGGCCACCCAGAACGGCGACTGAAAAAAAACCTTTGCAGCTTGAAAATTTACTTAACCGGGTCGATCCACTCATTTAGCGTCATGCTCCTGTACAATCCTTTGACTAAATTCAAATTCGCTTACTTGCCGAATCGACATACGAAAGAGTCCATTCGATCAGCTAAATGCGTCCTTTTGATTTTCTCACCATCCTAAAGCGCGCACCTCGAGCGTATGTGAAGATGAGGTTACGTTTTAGGTATAGCATGAGTCTAGACTACTTGGCACCCCGACTAACCGGGCTTTTTGAAAGGGTTGAGGCTAAAATTAGAATGGGCTCGATTCGTTGAACCGGGAGAACAGGCGCTACCTTAAGCTTATTGTCTATTATAGATAGCAGTTTGGTGGGCGCCCTTCAAAAACGCTCAATGCAAAAACGACCTACTCACCTAGCGCAGCCAGCGCTGGGCAAACTCTTTAGCTGCCAATGGCCGATCAAAGTAGTAGCCTTGGCCCTGGGCACAGCCCATTGCAAGCAATGCGTTAATCTGGTTTTGGTTCTCAATCCCTTCCGCAATGGTTTCAAGGCCCAGCGTGTTTGCCATGGCAATGATCGTTGCCACAATGACACGGTCGTTGTCGCTGGTGAGCATATCGCGGACGAAGGAGATATCGATTTTAATTTTATCGGCGGCGAAGCGCTTTAGGTAGGCAAGCGACGAATACCCGGTGCCAAAGTCATCAATGGAAAGCCCTAACCCTTTGCTCTTTAACACTTCGGTCATAGCAATCGCTTTTTCAGGATTCTCCATGATACCGCTTTCGGTAATTTCCAGGCTAAGTTGTGACGCCTCAACGCCAAAGTCGACACAGCAACCGAGCAGGCCAGTCACCAAATCATCCTCTTCAAACTGCTGGGCGGCAATATTAATCGCTAACTGGCCAGGCATAGAGCGCCCCTGCTCTCGCCATGCGGCAAGTTGCCTGCAGGCTTCCTCTATCACCCAACTGCCGAGCGCGACAATCATGCCGCGCTCCTCGGCAATAGGAATAAATTTACCCGGTGAAACGTCACCCAGTTCCTCATCGTGCCACCGACACAGCGCCTCAGCGCCAATTAACTGGCCGGTGTGCAAATCTACCTGGGGCTGAAAGTGCAGGCTCAGCTGTTTTTCGGCAATGGCGGACGCCAGGCGTTTGGCGATATGCAACTGTTCAGCCACAACGCGCCCCATCCAGGGTTCAAATACACATACGGGAAGCTTTTGCCGCTTGGCTTGATGCATGGCAATGTCGGCGTGTTTCAACAGCTCTAATGGCATTGCCGCATGCTGAGGATATAGCGCCAGACCGATTCCCACAGAAAGCTCAAAGGAGTGTTGCTCAACAATAAACGGTTGCGCGATGCTGTCGCACAATTGCTGAGCTGTGGCTAACGCGCTGCTTGCCTCAACACCAGGGCAAACCACCACAAACTCATCACCAGCTAAGCGTGCTAAATACTGTCCCTCCGTCAACGAAGCTGCAAAGCGCTCGGCCACGGCCTTTAGGACTAAATCGCCCAGGTCATGCCCAGCGGTATCATTGATCTCTTTGAAATGATTAAGATCCAGTAGCAATAGCGCCAATTCAGTGGTCTGCGTATCGGCGACCACTCGCTCTAAGTGGCGCATAAAGGCAGCACGGTTGGGCAATTGAGTCCCCGAATCAGAAAAAGCCAATTGGCGAATGCGTACTTCGTCTTGTTGGCGTTCAAGCTCTGAAGCGGCCCGCGCAGCAAATATCTGCAAGACATTGCGCACAACATCCACATCGTCCAGCGGCTTCTTAAACATGACGCCAATAAGCCCCATCGGCTGACCATGGCTATCATCCAGCCGCCGCCCAACATAGCCGTTTACCCACGAAAGCGCCCCGTTGGTTTCAGCAGGCAGCCTAATGGCGGCGCCCTCGTGAACGATACACTCTTGCTCCACCATTACCTTATGGCAAGGAACGCCGGGAAGATAATAAGCAAAATTATCCTGGCACTGACCATTTACATACAGCGTTAAGGTATGCGCGATATCGGAATCCTGCTCGTCCAGTAGCGCTATAAACCCCACTTCAGCGGATAACGCTTCGGCCATATGGGCGGTTAGCCGGCGCAGAAACGCTTCGCCATTCTCAGCTGAGACCGCAGTTGCCAAGCTAACAACGGCGTGTTGAAAGCGTTGCTGCTCATTAATGGTGTTGATCAGGGCGGTGTTGTGTCGACCAATGCGCTGCAACGCCTGCTGTTTATATAACAGACGTTCGCGCGTTTGGCTTTCTGCTAACTGACGCGCCAACTCTGCGCCAGCCAACGCCGCAGAGATACGTAACACTTCATCGGCATAAGAAGGAAGCTCCAGGACGGATGAGTGCATTAGCGCAATAGCCCCCAAAAAGCCGCCACCAGGCGCTGCGATGGAGATACCCAAATACCCCTCAACGCTCAGGGAGTCCAGCCGCTGATCATCCGGGAACTGCTGACGAGCAGAAGCAGGCACAAACAACCGTGAGTGTTCCGCGACCTGTTGGCATGGCGTGCTTTGTAGTGAATACGGAGCTGTCTCAATGAACTCACCCTGAGACCACGCTGCCAATGTGCTCACAGTGCCCTGGCGGCTATCGACATATTCAACAACGGCATGATCAACGCCAAGGATACCCGTCAGGGATCGCACAAGGTGTTGAAAAAAGCCCTCTTCACTGACGCAGGTCAACTTATCCGCCAACTGTCGAAAAATCTCTGGTGCAGAAGTAGGGAGCATGTTATTAAGCGCCTTCGGATTTACACATCAAGCTTCTCTCCCGCTCTTGCTGAACAGTATTTAAAAAAAACGCACCGATCCGCCGCATAAACGCCATTCGGTAACCGATCAACGACTAAAGTTTATAAACGCCTAAAGCTTACAAAAGAAAAACCACCCAACATTCAACACCTCACAATCTTCTTTCATAAGATTTTAAACAACCTTCAAACAACCAAAGCAACTTGAACATTAACACTGAAAGCATATTGATAACTTACACTACTAAAGCTGCCCTCAGTTATATGCTTTATAGCTTCGGGCATTTCCACCTATCACACCTATGCTTTTTATTTTTTTTTGGCTACCCAATTAAATCATTACCCCTTAATTACACATTTCACGGCGTAACCAAACGAAACAAAAAGTAACTACAGGCATCCAAATCAACCTTAGAAGATGATATTCAACCTAAACAGTCCTTCATGTCAATAGGTCGTTCCTCAACCATCTAGGTCTAATGGAGGACATTGTGAATAAAACAGAACAGAAACGGCTTGCAGGCAGTATCGGCCGGGCAATTGCCAAACAGCGGGTTCGCAGTCAATTGACCCAAGAGGAAGTTGCTGAGCGCCTAGGTGTTGGTAACGAAGCCGTTTCGCGCATCGAGCGCGGGCGGGTGATCCCCAACATTGTGCGCTTAATAGAGCTTGCTGAAATTTTCAACTGCGAGGCAGCTGAGTTATTTGGGCAAGCCAGTTTTCATATCGATGATCAGTCAAGCAGAATGAAACAGCTTTTAGAGCCTTTAAATCAAAATGATCGACAGCTAGTTATCGATATTGTTGAAAGCTTAACTACACGCCTACAAAAAGGGTAATCAAACACAATGACAAAATCTTATCTCTACAACTTTAAGACCAATCAAAAATTACTACAAAAAATCAACCAAAGGATCACTATAATGTTTGCTATTTCATAAACCCCACACAATAAATTTGATAAGGTGATAATATTAGCCATATAAAATAAATCATCCAACATGAGCACGCTTTATTGGTTGAATGATTGCTTTCATGCTATAGGTAGTCTGATGTAAATAGTCGACACCCGGCATTCAGCAATCGCAGCGTTGAGCTGCAAAGGGGCGTTATGTTCAACACCACCGCGTGGAATCGCCTTCGCTACACCGTTTACGCACCTTTCTACGATGCGGTCGCCGCCCGTGCGTTTCGTAGGCCACGGCGTATTGCGCTTGGACAAGTAGATTGGGAGCCTGGTATGCGGGTGCTGCTGGTAGGGGCTGGCACAGGGTTAGACCTGCCTTTTCTGCCTCATGACATCGAATTGCACGCCACCGATATCGCTCCGGCCATGGTGAAGCGCACGGCAAAAAGAGCCGAGGAGCTTCGCCACGATGTGGAATGTAGTGTGATGGATGCCGAGGCGCTCAACTACCCCGATGAGCACTTTGAGGCCGTCATCATGCATCTGATTATTGCGGTAATGCCTGATCCACAGCGAGGGCTTGCCGAAGCGTACCGCGTGTTAAAACCCGGTGGGCAGCTGTGCGTAATGGATAAGTTCCAGCCAGACGGTCAATCTGTGGGCGCGGGCCGACGTCTTCTGAATGGAGTCACATCGGCACTTGCCACCGACATTACACGCCAAGCACAGCCACTGCTCAGCGAAGCTGGGTTTCAGATTCACCACGACGAACCGGTGCTAATGAATGGTCTGTTCCGTGCACTCCTGGCCGTCAAGCCCGCTCCGTCTAGCCGCTAAGCGTGTGACTTTTTACCGCTACGCACAGGCTAGCGATTGCTAATCAAACTATCTAAGCTGTCTGGCTAATTTACCGATACCACTCGGATTCAAGCCAATGACAGTCCACTCCTCTAACCGCACCGGCAAGCTGCTTTTTGCCCTGCTTAGCCGCTTACACCTATATATTGGCCTCTTCGTCGGCCCTTTTATTCTTATCGCGGCACTGTCTGGTATCGCTTACTTGCTTAGCCCACCACTTGAAGAGTGGCTCTACCATGACACCCTGTATGGCGCTACTCAGGGCGAGCCTCATTCACTTGCCGAACAGATCACTACGGCCCAGCAATACCTGGGCGAACCAACCCTGCCCAGCGCGGTGCGCCCTGCACCGGCGTTAGGCGACACCACCCGACTCATGTTTAGCGAGCCAGGGCTGGGGCCTTCTGAACATCGGGCGCTGTTTGTCGACCCCATTACCCTGAAAGTCACCGGTGATACGACGGTTTATGGTACCAGCGGTATTTTACCGCTGCGCACCGCGATCGATCATTTTCACCGCCAGCTGTTAATGGGCGAGATGGGGCGTCTCTATAGTGAGCTGGCTGCCTCATGGCTTTGGCTTGCCGCGCTGGGTGGCATAACGCTGTGGATTCGCCAACGCCGCACACTGAAAGCACTGTCAGGCGCCCACACCACACGCCAGCGCCACGCAACACTTGGCGTAGTGCTTTCCTTCGGGCTGCTGTTCTTTTCGGCAACGGGGCTCACTTGGTCACAGTGGGCAGGGAGCAATATTGCGGAACTTCGTCATGCCTGGGGCTGGGGCACGCCAAGTGCCTCAACGGCACTGATCGATACCGATAGCCAGGTAGCCGATGAACATGCTGAGCATCACGGCCATATGGCAATGGTGGCCACGTCTATCACGTTAGAGGACTTTGACCAGGCGCTGAGCGCTGCTCGTAAGGCGGGGCTTAGCGCAGCGCGCATCCAACTAACGCCTCCGAGCAGTTCCCAGGAGGCATGGCGGGTAGCGGAAATTGATCGCCAGTGGCCTACGCAGGTAGACCAGGTGGCACTGCATCCGCAAAGCATGGCTGTGACCGATCAAACCGACTTTACCACCTTCCCACTAGCCGCCAAGCTCACCCGCTGGGGGATTGATCTGCATATGGGCGTACTGTTTGGTATCGCGAATCAAATAGTGCTGGCGTTGATCGCCGCGGGGCTTGTGACGCTGATGGTATGGGGTTACGTAATGGCGTGGCGGCGGCTACGCACGGCGAGTGGTCAGCGCTTCCCAACGGTGACTGAACCCTGGCTAATGCTTCCGCTTACGACCCAACTCGGCGTGCTGTTCGTCGCTATCACGCTTGGCGTAGCTCTGCCCGTACTGGGTGTAAGCCTGGCGATTTTCATCGTGATTGATGCGCTGCGCTGGTCTATTAAAAAGCGCTACACTGCCCGCAGACTTAATACCCACCAATAACATACCTTGAGGTGAACGATGCCAAAAGCCCCCGTTAAGCGCTTTCGCCGCTTACCCGATGACGAACAGTCACGCGTTATAGAAATGGCCTGGGAAGACCGCACGCCGTTTGAAGCGATCGAAACGCTGTTTGGGCTTGCCGAGCCCGATGTGATTGAGGTGATGCGCCACCAGCTTAAACCAGCCTCGTTTCGTTTATGGCGCACACGTGTCACCGGCCGCGCCACCAAACACCAAGCTCTGCGCTCGCCGGATGTTCTACGTGGATATTGCCCAACGCAATATAAGCGCTGAAATCCACTAGGCTTTGTACGAAAACTGACTCGACCTCCTCTGAAACAAATCTTCCTCTAAGCATCTAAATTGTTATATTATCACATAACATAAACCCATTTAGAGGCGTACTAGCAATGGCTGCGTTTTCTCCCCTGCCCGTCACCGTGCTGTCGGGCTTTCTAGGTGCCGGTAAAACCACCGTTCTCAATCATATTCTCGCCAACCGTGAAGGCCGCCGGGTGGCGGTCATCGTTAACGATATGAGTGAGGTGAATATCGACGGTGCACTGGTGCGCGGTGGCCCTGGTGAGTCGACGCTGGATGGCGATGTTGCATTGAACCGATCAGAAGAGCGCTTGGTAGAGATGAGCAATGGCTGCATCTGCTGCACCCTGCGCGAAGACCTGCTGGAAGAAGTCAGCCAGTTAGCCCGGGAAGGCAAGTTCGATTACCTGGTCATTGAGTCCACCGGGATTTCCGAACCGCTGCCCGTGGCGGAAACCTTCACTTTTGCAGATGAAAGCGGCCAGAGCCTCTCCCACGTCGCCCGGCTGGATACGCTGGTCACCGTCGTTGATGGCGCCAACTTTCTTGAACAGTACCGCGAAGCGCAAAGCCTCACCGAAGCGGGCGAAAGCTTAGGCGAGGATGACGAGCGCAATGTCGCTGACTTGCTGGTCGATCAAATCGAGTTTTGCAATGTGCTGCTGATCAGCAAAACTGACCTGATCAATGAGAAAGAGTTGGAGGCGCTGAAGGCTATCCTGCACTCGCTGAACCCCGACGCGCAACTGGTGCCGATCACTCAAGGCGGCGTGCCGCTCGATAAAGTACTGGATACCGGCAAGTTCAATTTCGAGCGTGCCCAGTTGGCACCGGGCTGGCTAAAAGAGATGCGCGGCGAGCATGTGCCAGAGACCGAAGAGTACGGTATTGGCAGCTTTGCCTATCACGCCCGCCGCCCCTTCCACCCACAGAAATTTCATGACCTGCTCAACCAGGAGTGGTTTGGTAAGGGCCTGCTGCGCTCGAAAGGCTTCTTCTGGCTCGCCACTCGCCCCCAATCCGCCGGTCAATGGAGCCAGGCAGGCGGCATCGCCCACCACGGCCCAGCCGGGATATTCTGGAAGGCGATTCCCGAAGAGCGTTGGCCAACGGATCCCGAAACGCGTCAGTTTATTATGGAAAAGTGGCAGGAGCCGTTTGGCGATATGCGCCAGGAGCTGGTCTTTATCGGTCAGAACCTGGAACAAGATAAAATGCGTGAAGCGCTGGATGGCTGCCTGATAAGCGAAGCGGAACTACTGCAAGGCATGAACGCGTGGAAGAAACTGCCCGATCCATTCCCGTCCTGGGAATAAGTAAGAGCTAATAACGCTTAAACGCAAAGAGAGGCCGCAGCCTCTCTCTTTTTTATTACCTGCACTTTTCTTGCTAAACGCTCTATTGCAACATGCTGGGCAACCAAGTCGCCAGGCCCGGAAACACTATCAGCACTGCGACCAGCAGCATCGAACAAAGAATGTAGGGAATCGCTGCCGAGTATATTTCTCTCATGGTAGTACCTGCCGGTGCGACCCCTTTCATGACAAACAACAAAAGACCCAGGGGCGGCGTTGAGAAGCTGATTTCAAGCGCCAGCAGAACAACGATACCGAACCACACCAAATCAAACCCAAGCGCCTGGGCGAGCGGGAAAAAGATCGGCACGGTCAGCATCATGATAGAGATCTGCTCCATAAAGGTGCCCAGCACCAGTAGCACCGCAAACATCGCCAGGAGCATCAGAATCGGCGACAGATCGAAACTGGTCGCCCAGCCGATCAAGCCACCCGAAGCGCCTGAGAAACCGAGCAACTGACTGAAGGTAGCCGAGCCAAACACGATCAGGTAGGCCATCAGCGTGACTTTTAATGCCCCGGTGACCGAAAGTTTAAACGCCTCCCAGGTCATGCAGCGGAAAATAAACGCCAGGATAATCACACCTAGCGCGCCAAAGGCTGCAGCCTCTGACGGCGTGGCAAACCCAATCAGCATTAATGTGACGATAATCACCATCACGCTGAGCATGGGTAGAATATCGGTCACGATCAGTTTGAGCTTCGCGCTCAGCGGCACCGGCTCAAGCTCATAATTCGGGGCGGCCTGAGGATCCAGCTTGGTCTGAATAAAAATGGTCGCGATATAGAACCCCGCCAGCGTTAGCCCCGGCAAGATACCGGCAATAAGCAGCGCGCCAATATCCACTTTTGCCAAGGTTGCTAACAACACTGCCAGCGCAGAAGGCGGAATAATAATCGCCAGGCCGCCAGTGCCCAGAATCGGGCCAATCGCCATTTTCTTTTTATAGCCCCGCCGCTCCATTTCTGGCACCAGTAGCGAACCCATTAATGCCGTAGAGCCCATGGAGGAGCCACTGAGAGTGGAGAAAGCCGTCCCACCCACCACTGTTACGTAAGATAAACGCCCCGGCACCTTGCCCATTAGCTGGTCAATAGCGTTGAACATTTTCATGCCTAGACCAGTGCGGAAAAACAGCTCGCCCATCAACAGAAACAGCGGAATGGGCACCAAATTAAAACTGGATAGTGCGCCGAAACCGTTGTTGAGCATCTGCAAGATGCCGGTTTGGCCGCCCATAAAGTGCCAGGCACCAATCACATTGGCGGCCAAAAAGGCCAGGGCAATGGGGGTGCCAATCGCCATAAAGATCAAAATCAACGAGAGCAGGAAAGCGAGTGCAAAGTACCATTCCATTATTCTTTAATCCCCGCTTCGCCGCTGTGAAGAATTTCATGGCCCACCACAAAGCGGCCAAATTCGATCGCCATCAGGGTAAAGCTGATGGGGAAAACAATGGTCAGTATCCATTTCGGCACAAAGAAAGCCCGCACGTCATAGTCAGTGCGCTCGATATTAAGCAGCACCAGATCAAGCCCCTTCCACGCCAGCACGCCGCACACCACGACACAGAGCAGCGCTACCCCTCGGCTGAGGATATTTAGCGCTGCTGGCGGCAACACCGAGGTCAGTAGTTCAATATGCACATGCCCTTTTTGGCGCACCAGCCAGGGAGCCCCGAGTAGAGTGAGGTAGAACATGGCGTACTCGGTGGAGAGAAAAAACCATGCAGAGGGCTGAAGACCTAAGTTACGAATCACCACCGAAAGCACCACGGCCACCATCAGCCAAACCAGCATGATGGCGGCCAGCAGGGCCATGCCGTTGAGCAGCAGCAGATAGCCGCGTTGTGCGTAGCGCATAAAAAACCCTAGAAAATAAGCCACACAAATAGGGCGCTCGACCGCTCGGCGCCCCTACGTTTCTATAGATCGTTGAATTTTTCGATCAGCGTATCGTAGTGCTCAAGCCCCATGGGGTGGCGCTCCATCTGGCCACGCATACGTTCCCAGGTGGCATCCCGGGCAGCGTCTGAGAATCGCTGTGCTGCTTCGCCTTCCAGGGTGATGACCTGCATGCCATCGGCCTCAAGCTGAGCCTGTTGCTCGTTGGCTAATTCAGCCAGTTGTTCGGCGCTGTCGCGCTCATGCTCAATGGCGACTTCCTGAAGAATTTGCTGCGACTCTTCGCTGAGCTGGTTCCACTTATCCAGGTTAACGATCACCCCCATATCGGTGGAGAAGAAGGCAGGGTCAACCCGATAGTTAAGAAAACGATCCCAATTTAGGTCTTTCAGGCCAATTTGAGTCCAGCCAGTCGCGTTCACTACACCCCGCTCCAGGGCCGCGTAAACATCGGTGGTCGGCAGGCTGATTGGCTGAGCGCCCAGGTAGTCCTGGAAGAAGGCGTCATACACCGGATTACTGCGTAGGCGTAGGCCCGAAACGTTTAGGTTACCTTCGCCATCGACGGTGGGCTCATCAATGGTGTAGAAGTTGTAGCTGACCCCGCTGTCGAACCAGCCCAGATAGTAGGTGCCCATCTTCTCCTGATGAATTTCATTAAGCAGGTCGATGCCGCCATTTTCGCGTGCGTAGATAGCGTTAGTGTTCGAGGCGACCATGGCATCGCGCTCTGGTACGGTACCTGCGTAGAAGCTCGCAGCGGTGTAGGCCATATCGACCACGCCGTTGCGAACTGCGTCGGGCTGCTCGGAAAGGCCAATCACTTCAGGGCCGCCGCGTACGTTAATTTGCACCACACCTTCACCGCGTTCGTTCACCTTATCGACGAACTCTAAAAAGCTCTGGGTATAGATCAACGAGGGGGGAAATGCATGCACTGCGTTAATTTGATCAACGGCCAGCACTTGAGTGGAAGCCAGGGCAGTTAGCACGCCCAGGGTAAGGGTTACTTTTTTCATTAGTTTTTCTCCTGCACAAGATAATTTGCGTTATAGCGTTTTTGTTTCTAAACCGTTTTTATAAGCTGCTGTTTATTAACCCTTCTTATCAACGTCTGTTGCAAACGTGCGTGCTGTTGTTAGCAATATACTTCCAGGCCGTTTCTACCCCTTGCTGATAAGGGTACTCTCTGGCGGCTGAGCCGCTGTCCAAGGGAACTGTGCCGTGTACTGTGCTGAGAAATCAGTAATGGTGTCAGCATGCTGGCGGGTCATATCAATATCATCCCAACCGTTAAGCAGCTTGGTGCGCCAAACCGGGCTAATTGAAAAGCTGACTTCTACTTCGGCGACACGGACGACCTGCTTGTCTAAGTCAACGTGTATCGCCGCCGGTGCATCGCCAAGCGCTGATAACAAACGCTCGGCTTCATCCTCTTCCACCACCGCAGGCAGTAAGCCATTATTGACAGCGTTAGACGCAAAAATATCGCCAAAGCTTGGCGCCACCACGCAGCGAAAGCCGTAATCGACCAGTGCATAGACTGCCGCTTCCCGCGATGACCCCGCGCCAAAGTTGCGGCGACTAACCATCACTTCAGCCTCGGCAGCATTAGGGCGATGAAGAATAAACTCTTCGTCCGGTGTGCCCTGCTCGTCGTGGCGAACGTCGTAAAGTAGAAACTGACCGTAGCCGACGCTGCGTGGCTCTTTCATAAAGCGCGCGGGAATCAACTGATCGGTATCCACGTTAGCCGCGGCAAGGGCAACGCCAAGGGTGTCTAGTACGGTAATAGGTTGCATTAGTGCGCTCCTGAAGCCTGAACGGATGAATCAGCGCCTGCTGTTAACGTACGCACATCGGTTAGCCGCCCACTCACCGCCGCAGCGGCGACCATAGCGGGTGACATCAGGTGAGTACGTGCGCCGGGCCCCTGGCGGCCCTTGAAGTTGCGATTGGTGGTCGAAGCGCAGCGCTCGCCGCTGGCCACTAAATCACCGTTCATGCCTACGCACATGGAGCAGCCGGAGTGTCGCCACTCAAGCCCTGCGTCGATAAAGATACGGTCTAACCCTTCAGCTTCGGCCTGGATTTTCACCAGCGTTGAGCCAGGCGAGACCATACCGGGCACACGACTTTTTTGCCCTGCCAGCACGGCGGCAGCGGCCCGTAAATCTTCAATACGCGCGTTGGTACAAGAGCCGATAAAGACTCGATCAATGTTGATATCGGTGAGTTTTTGGCCCGCCGTTAAGCCCATATAGGCCAAGCTCTCCCGAGCCTGGCGCGCTTTCGCGGGATCACTCAATTGCTCAGGATCGGGCACAGCGCGATCAATCGGCAGCGCTTCTTCGGGTGAGACGCCCCACGTCACCGTCGGCGCGATTTCGTCCGCATGCAGCGTCACTTCAAGATCAAAACGGGCGCCTGGGTCGCTGTAGAGCGTGGCCCAATAGGTGCAGGCTTGCTCGAAGGCTCGCCCTTTCGGACTCCAGGGGCGGTCACGCAAATAGTCGAAGGTGATTTGGTCTGGGGCAATCATGCCGCAGCGACCGCCGCCCTCAATGGAGAGATTACACAGCGTAAGCCGCGCTTCCATGGAGAGCGAGCGGATCGCCTCACCAGCGTACTCAATGGCGTAGCCGCGAGCACCGTCGGCACCCAGGCGCGCAATCCAGGTCAGCGCAATATCTTTAGCGGTGATGCCCTCGGCGAGTTGACCCTCGACGGTAATCCGCATCACCTTGGGTTTGCTTTGCCACAGGGTTTGGGTGGCCAGTACGTGGGCCACTTCCGAGGCACCAATGCCAAAGGCAATGCTGCCAAAGGCGCCGTGGGTGGCGGTGTGGCTATCGCCGCAGACCATCACCATGCCGGGCTGGGTAAGCCCCTGTTCAGGCCCAAGCACATGCACAATGCCCTGGCGCGGGTCGTCTAAACCAAACAGCGTCACCCCGTGCTGCTGAGTATTGTGGGAGAGCTGCTCAATCATTGAGCGCACTTTGGGGTCGGCAACACCTGCCAGGTCGCGGGTCAGCGTTGGTACGTAGTGGTCAGCAATACCAAAGGTTAAATCGGGCCGGGCAACGGGCAACTGGCGTTCAGCCAGCTTATTGAACGCATGGAAGGAGCCTTCATGGACAAAGTGGCGGTCAATCCACAGCAGGCTCTGACCGCTTTCACTACGGTGAACCTCGTGGGCGCGCCAAACTTTGTCAAACAGCGTTGTTGGGGTACTCATGGTCGTCGCTCGTTGCCTCGGCCTTCGTTAGACTTATCGTTCTCACCCAATACAACTAGCGCAATTTCACAACACAGGTCAAATGTATTTTTTGTAATTTTAAATCTGTATTAAATCTAATACATTAAAAAACAGCCCAATCACTCTACTCAGCCTTCCCGCCGGTAGGCGTTCCGCCCACCTTCGGTTCCCAGTAGCGTGAGTCATCATCGCCGTTTCGCTCTAGATCAATCTGGAAACGATAGCGGTCAGGACGGTAGAGCGCATCCAAATGTTCGACACCTCGACCTTGCTCATCAAACACCACGCGGGTCAGTGAAATCAGCGGAGAACCCACGGCGACATCCAGCGCTTCCGCCACTTCGTGGCTGGCCAGAGTGGCGGAAATCGATTGGGACGCGTGATCAACTTTCACGCCGCTACGCTCCAGCAGTACAAACAGCGGCGTATTGGCTAAATCCATCTCGTTGTAGTGTAGGGCAATCGCTTCCGGCACATGGGTTACCAAATGGGAAAATGGCTTGTCGTCGACCATGCGGACACGAACCGAACGCTGCACCTTACCACTCGGCCCCATGCCTAACCGCTCGCGAATCATTTCCGGTGGCAGCACATAAGCAAACTCCAGCAGCCGCACCTGAGAAGCCTGGCTCATCTTGACCATATTGGGCATTAGGTTAGACACGCTGGCAGTCATCACCGTGGCGTCCAGCGGCTGCTCCAGCACCACCGTACCCACGCCTGCTTTACGCTCTACCATGCCTGTCGCTTGTAGCGCTTCCATGGCACGCCGAACGGTCACCCGCGACACCCCATGCTGCTCCGCCAGTTTATTTTCGCCGGGCAATTTACTGCCCGCAGGCAGCCGCCCGCTCAAGATTGCGTCTTTCAACAGCAGGTAGATGCGATGTGATTTAGTGCCGCCCACCGCGGAGGATTGTGCCTCACTCATCCACACCTCTCCTCAAAATGTTGTTCAAAAAATTCATGTCAGGCTTGACGCAGGGATAATAATAGACATAAAAATGTATTATATATAATACATATTGAAAGCTAATCAATAACACAGCTGCTGCCCTTTGAGAGCCATTATTACAGAACCAGTGCTCTTAAGTATCACTAACTGGGTGGCCTCATATTCGCCGCTGACGCTTACTTAAAACAGATGAGATCGCTATGACACGCCCACACCGCTCTTCAAACCAGGCTTCACAGCACGTTTCACAACAGTCCGCCCAGCTTAGACAGCAACTGAAAGATAGCTCCATTGTGGTCGCCCCCGGTGTGTTTGATGCGTTAGGCGCATCCCTAGCTGAGCAAGCGGGCTTCGATACGGTCTACCTTTCCGGCGCCAGTCTGGCTTACACCCAACTGGGGCGGCCGGATATTGGCCTGCTCAGCATTACTGAAATTTGCACCGCCATGTCGCATATTCGCGAGCGCACCAATTTATCCGTGGTCGTGGATTGCGACACCGGCTTTGGTAACGCCATGAACGTGATGCGCAGCGTTAGACTGCTGGAGCGCGCTGGCGCTAACGCCATTCAGCTTGAGGATCAAACCTACCCCAAGCGCTGCGGTCACTTGCGCGGTAAAACCCTGGTCTCCAAAAGCGAAATGGTCGGTAAGTTGCATGCCGCACTGGACGCCCGTGAAAATGACAACACACTTATTATTGGCCGAACCGATGCGCTGGGCGTGGAAGGCACCGACAGCGCCATTGAGCGCGCCCAAGCCTATTATGAAGCTGGCGTGGATATGCTGTTTATCGAAGGTATCCGTAGTGACGAAGATATCAGCAAAATCATGACCCAGTTCAAAGGCAAGGTGCCCATCATGGCCAATATGGTCGAGGGGGGTGACACGCCGCTGCAGAACGCTCAGGCGCTTGAAGACCTAGGCTTCTCGCTGGTGATTTTCCCCGGCGCACTGGTGCGGGCGATTACCCACATGGCCAGCCGTTTCTTTGCCACGCTTAAGCAGGATGGCACCACCGATGCCTTCCGCGACCAAATGCTCGATTTCAAACAGCTTAACGACTATTTAGGCACCCAGGCGATGCTGGAGCTCGGCGAGCAGTACGACAATCGCTAGTGCCTCTCATCAAACCGTGCCCAATATTTATAAGTGCGAATAAATAACTATTCAGGAGACGACGATGCAGACCACCGACAAAACGGCGAGAGAGATTTTTAACGACGTCATGGCCAACCCTCAGCGGGTACCCTTTGGCTTTGGCAACAAAGCGGTGCTGGTGAATGTCGACCCACAAAAGGCCTATACCCGCACCGATCTCTTCAAAACCGCCTATGAAACAGACCCCAAGCAGTTGGAGTACACCAACCAACTGGCCCGCGGTTTTCGGGAGAAAGGCTGGCCGGTGGTTTGGACCCACGTGGCGTTTCTAGACTCCGCCGAAGACGCCGGGGTTTGGGGTACTCGTACCGATACGCCTGATTCGTTGCAAAACATTAAGTATGGCTCTGAACGCGCTGAATTCGACGAGCGCTGCGAGATAGACCGCAGCCGTGATGTGATCTACACCAAGCGTATGCCCTCGGCATTTTTTGAAACGCCGCTGCAGTCGCTGCTGGTGTGGCATCAGATCGATACGGTGATCATCACAGGCGGCTCTACTTCCGGCTGCATTCGCGCCACCGCCGTGGAGAGCCTGTCCCGGGGCTACCGCACCATCGTGCCCATGGAGTGCGTCGCGGATAAACACGAAAGCTATCACTACGCCAACCTGACCGACCTGCATCTCAAGTATGCCGACGTTCTGCCGGTTGCCAATGTACTCGAATGGCTAAATGGCAACACCTAAGGACTACCAAGTTTCAAAGGAGCCGGTTATGAAAGAGTCACTAGGCGTTTACGACTACTGGGCCTACGACCAACGCCCTAAAATCGAGTGGCCAGGAGGCGCCAAGGTGGCCTTCTGGGTCGCACCCAATATCGAGTATTACGAACTCGACCCACCGCTGAACCCCCAGCGTAACCCTTGGCCGCATCCGCACCCTTCGGTACCCGGCTACAGCATTCGCGATTACGGCAACCGGGTTGGCCACCAGCGCCAGATGACCCTGCTGGATAAGTACGGCATTCGTGGCTCGGTGTCACTTTCGGTCGCACTGTGCGAGCACCACCCCGAGATTATCCAGATGTGCAAAGAGCGCGACTGGGAGTTTTTCAGCCACGGCATTTACAACACCCGCTACACCTATGGGTTGAGCGAAGCCCAGGAGCGGGCAATGATCCGTGACAGCATGGAGACCATTTACCGCCATACTGGCCAGGCTTGTGCAGGTTATCTGGCGCCCGCGCTTTCCCATTCAGAGCGCACCCTGGATCTATTTGCCGAAGTGGGCGAAGAGTTATTCGGTGACAAAGGAGGGATTTACACCTGTGATCTCTTCCACGATGACCAGCCGACGCCGGTCAGCGTTCGCTCCGGCAAACGTTTTATCTCCATGCCTTACTCGCTGGAGATGAACGACACCATCGTCTACGCGGTGAATAAAGTAGAGCCGCGCCAGTACGCCACCATGCTCAAGCGCCACTTTGACCGCCTCTATGCCGAGGGCGCGGAGTCCGGCACAGTGATGTGCATTCCCACTCATAACTATCAGGTGAGCTGCCCGCATCGTATTAAGGCGTTCGAAGAGGCGCTGGAGTACATCACCGGCCACCCGGATGTGTGGGTCGCTACCGGGCGCGAGATTGCTGATTACTACTTGGCCAACTATTACGATGCCGCTCTCGACAGTATTGCGGCCCAGGCCGCCACCGCAGGCAAACAGGGGTAACGCTATGGCGCTTAACAACGACTATCTCGACTACCCCCACCGCAATCACGGCTACGATCACAAGCGCTATGAATGGTCGATGCTGAGCGAGCGTGCCCCGATCACCTGGCCTGAAGGCAAAACCCTGGCGGTGTGGGTCAATATTTCGCTGCAGTTTTACCCGTTAAACCAGCGCGGCAAGCCGTTTAAAGTACCTAACGGCATGACAATGCCCTACCCGGACTTGCGCCACTTCTCACTGCGGGATTACGGCAACCGCGTGGGGATATATCGGGTGCTCAAAGCGCTGGCAGCGCACAACATCACACCCACCTTTGCGATCAACGCGCAGCTGGCGGAGCAGACCCCCTATCTGGTGCAGCGCCTAAAAGAGCACGGCGGTGAATTTATCGCCCACGGCTGGAATATGGATCACCTGCACTACGACGGCCAACCGATTGAAGAAGAGGCCGAGCTGGTCAAACGCTCCGTGGAGACCCTGCGACGCGTGACCGGCCAACCCGTTCGCGGCTGGCTAAGCCCCGCCAAGCACCAGAGCTTCAACACTCCCGACCTGCTGGCAGAAAACGGCATCGAATACTGTGCCGACTGGGTCAACGACGATATGCCCTACGCTTTTCATAGCCAATCAGGCCCCTTGATGATGATGCCACTGGCCACCGAGATCGAGGACCAGTTTGTGATCGGCCAGAACCTGCACTCGGAGGATTCCTGGGTGACTCAGGTGAAAGACGCTTTCGACTTCCTGTTGGCAGAGTCCCGCGAGCAGGGCGGGCGGCTGTTTGCGCTGAACCTGCACCCCTGGTTGGTGGGCCAGCCCCACCGCATTGCCTGCCTGGAAGAGGTGCTGGCCCATATCAGCGGGCACCCAAAAGTATGGCAGGCCCCGGCGGGCGAGATTCTTGATGCGTTTCATCGTGCAGCGGAGCAGGCGTAATGGCGATACTTCCCTATAACAACGACAGCTTTGATGCCCATCTGCCGTTACTGATTATTGGCGCTGGGGCCTGTGGCTTGGTCGCCGCACTGGCTGCCCAAGAGGCGGGTGTGGAGCTGGCGGTGCTGGAGCGCGACGCGCTACCCCGCGGCAGCACGGCGATGTCGTCGGGTTTTATTCCTGCTGCTAATACGCGCTTTCAGCATGAGCTTGGCGTCACGGATTCCGCCGAAGTCATGGCAGAGGATATCCAGAAGAAAAATGGCTTTGAGGCAGACCCGGCGATTGTTGAGTTACTCGCCAACCAATCCGGCCAAACCATCGAGTGGCTAGCGGATCAACACCATGTGCCCTTTGAGCTGGTAGAAGGCTTCCTCTACCCCGGCCACCGCCACCTGCGCATGCACGCCACGCCTCGACGCACCGGAGAAGAGCTGATGGGTGCGCTGCTTAACGCTGCCGAGTCGGCGGGCATCGATATTTTGACCCAGGCACGGGTAGTTGATTTGCACGTTGATGACACTCAGAGAGTGCGGGGCGTAACCATTGAGCGCCCGGATGGCAGTCGCGAAAGCATTGGCTGCGACGCGCTGATTCTGGCCTGCAACGGCTACGGCGGTAATGTTGAACTGGTAGAGCGCTATCTGCCCACGCTCAAACACGCGCTCTACTACGGCCATGAAGGCAACCAGGGAGATGCACTGCTGTGGGGGCAGGCCATGGGCGCCAGTACAAAAGATCTGGGTGCATGCCAGGGCCACGGTTCGCTGGCAACACCCCACCAGATTTTGATTAGCTGGGCGCTGATGATGCAGGGCGGCATTCAGATCAACCTAAACGGCGAGCGCTTCTCCAACGAGCACGGCGGCTACTCCGAGCAGGCGGCCAAGGTGCTGGCGCAACCTGATCAGGTGGCCTGGAACCTTTATGACGCCCGCATTCATGAATCCGCACAGGCCTTTGAGGATTACCGCAATGCCCAGGAGAGCGGCGCAGTGCGCAGCTTTGCCAGTATTGAGGAGATGGCAACAGGCTTGGGTCTGCCACTAACCACACTGCAGGCCACCTTCGCGGAAATGCAGCAGCATGCCGAGCAACAAACGACGGATACCTTTGGCCGCCGTTTTGAACCCGCCAACCTACTCAAACAGCCCTATTACGCTATTCGCGTAACCGGGGCGTTGTTTCACACTCAGGGGGGGTTAGAAGTGAATCGCACGGCCCGGGTGCTCAACACCCAAGGCCAGGCGCTGCCCAACCTGTTCGCCGCAGGCGGTGCTGCTCGCGGGGTTTCCGGCTCCAACGACAGCGGATACCTTTCCGGTAACGGGCTGCTCAGCGCTGTGGTGCTGGGGGCCGTAGCAGGCAGGAGTGCCGCTGAGCTGTTGCACTTACAGCTAAGCTCAGCGGTATTACCTTAACTGCCTAGCGACAGCATCGCCTCTGTCCACTGACGCACGTCGGGGTAGCCGCGCTGCTCGAAAACCGCGAAGCCGCTAATGCTACGCGCTTTGAGCGGCGTAAAGACCGGCATGGTTAAACCGCACAGAAAGTGCGCCAGCCGCTGGGCATTTGGCGGCTGGCCCAGTTGTTCGGTGTGGCGCTGTATAAACGGAGCGGCAAAGCGCGTGAAGTCGTTATCCGATAGCGTGGGTAGTGGCGGCGCTTCCGGTAGCCTAACGGGGTGCCCGTAACACACCGAGCAGTGGCCACAGCGGCCCTGCTCGGTGTCGGATGGCGCATCAAAAGTGCTATCGCCAAAGTGCTCGGCCAGCCGCCGCGTCAGGCAGCTCTCCGATTCAAACAGTGCCAGCATGGCCTGGAGCCGTTCGATCTCAATACGCTCCCGGTTCAGGCAATCTTCAAAAAGCTGCCTCGCCAGCGTCTCAATGGCAAAATTCGGCTGGCAGACCTCGTAAACGTCGGTCATCCGCTTGCCTTCCAGGGTCAGCCAGCCTTTGTCCTGAAAGTACTCAAGGGCCGTAATCACGCGAGAGCGGGAGGCATCAATCTGCTGGGCCTGCCCGGCATGATGTAAGCGATCAAAATCCACCGTTCCCCAGGTGCGGGCAATAGGGATATTATCGACCAGCAAACGTACAAAGTCCGCCCGCTCGCCTTTAAAACGGCCCACCAGCGCCTCCGCTTCGATGTGATAGCGCAGCCGATACTCGGCTAAAAACGCAAAGCGCGGGGCGATAATGCCGTGCATCTCCAGCCGCACCAGCAGTGTTTTCAGCGGCAGCGGGCGGATATTGGTATCCCGGGAAAGTGTATTGAGCAGCACTTCCCACTGCTGATCTGCCGCATCGCCTGACGCGCAGCCTGCCGCAGCAATCTCTTCCAACAGGCAGTAGATACCTGCGTATTCAGGGGTATCGCCGTAAACAAAGTTTTCCAGCACCCGCAGGCCATCGCGCCCGGCCATGGTCAGGCAGGTAGAAGGCAGGCCATCACGCCCCGCCCGGCCGATTTCCTGGCTATAGTTCTCGATGGATTTGGGCAGGTCAAAATGCACCACGTTGCGAATATCGCCCTTATCGATGCCCATGCCAAACGCAATGGTGGCCACAATGCAGGGCGACTCACCGCCCATAAACTGGCGCTGGATCTCATCTCGACGCTGTGAATCCAACCCCGCGTGATAGGCCTGGGCGGCGATCCCCTGTACCGCTAACGCATTTGCCACCCGCTCGGCGGTTTGCTGCAGGGTGACGTAAATAATCGTCGGCGCTTCGCTACCCGGCTGCATCTGCGGTTTTAGCCAGTTGATCAGCTGCTGCTGGCGATCCCCCATGGCGGGTGCCACCAGCAGCTCAAGATTGGGGCGGTAAAAGCCGGTGGTGATAACGTTATCGTGGGCAATGGCAAACTTCTCGCCCATATCGGCAATAACGGTTGGTGTTGCCGTGGCGGTGAGCAGCAGCACCTGGGGAATGGCGAACTCGCGCTGGTAGTCCGGTAGCTTCAAATAATCGGGTCGGAAGTTATGCCCCCATTCAGAAAGGCAGTGTGCTTCGTCGACCACCAGTAGCGATATCTGCACCTGGCGCAGAAAATGGCGAAAGCGCTCGTTCTTAAGTCGCTCCACCGACACCATCAGGATTTTCAGCTCACCACTTTTGGCGCGCTCCATGACATCGCGAGTCGTTTCGCGGTCTTGAGTGGAATCAATACTGTCCGCCGCCACGCCATGGCGCGTTAGAAACGCCAGTTGATCCTGCATCAGCGCCAGCAGTGGCGATACCACCAGGGTGAGATGGGGAAGATGCAGCGCCGGAAGCTGGTAGCAAAGTGACTTGCCCGCGCCGGTGGCAAAAATTGCCGCCGTGGAGTGCCCCTCCAACACTCGTGACACCACCGCCTGCTGGCCACCGCGAAAGTCGTCAAAACCGAATACGTCTTTCAGCGTTTGCTGGGGGGAAGCTGAGGTCATGGGATATTCCTAAAATAGAATAAAGACTTAAAGCAACAACCTAACGTGTTCGTGCGGCTTTCTCCATAGGAGTCGAAAGTATCAAAAGCAGCGTGACTATTGCGGCTATGTAGTTTCTGCGGACGTATTGCCAGGTACGCTTCAGCGTTTTTGTGTAGCATGGTGCCGCTATGACGTGGGGAATGCAGTTACCGTGAGGATAGAATGTTTACTATTGCGCTTTTTTTTATTGCCAACGTGCTTTTCTGTTTGGCTTATATTGTCCGGGATATGGCGTGGCTACGTGCGGTTACTATATTGGCGGCCCTATCTACTTTGCCCTACTTTTATTTCCAATCCACTCCCCTTTACGAAGCAATGACATGGCAAATTGCCTTTATTGTCATCAACGCGTTCAACTTAACCGTATTACTGCTCCAACGTCGACCCATTACACTTAATGCAGAAGAAAAGTGGCTACACAAAACAACCTTCTCACTGCTTAATCCACGACGAATGCAACACCTATTAAGCCGCGCCGAAACACGTGAAATACCCTCAGGGGGTGTACTCATTGAACAGAATGAAGAGCTGCGTGCCCTTATTATTTTGTTATCCGGTAGCGCCAGCGTTATGGTTGATGGGGTTAAGCGCGCAACTCTATATCCCGGTGATTTTGCAGGTGAGATGAGTTTTATCACCGGCCGGTTAACCAGCGCTGATGTGATCGCAAATGAGCCTGTACGCTACATGATATGGTCAGCGACTGCCCTTGAACGCCTTTATCAACGGGATGCTGATATGAAAAATGCTATACACAGTATTATCGGGTTTGATATGGCTTCCAAGCTGGCACGATAAAGACTACTAAAAAGCAACAAAATATAGAGATGCGCTGAGGCAACATGTCATTGTCTTACTCAATTGATACCCCATGAGCCCAAAAAGAGAGGAGTCAGTACCATGAAGATAAATCCTCTTGGCGCAAGCGGGGGCCTGGAACAATCACAGGGAACAAGCGCATTTTTGCTTACTCCCTCCACGCTGCTTGATGCTGGTACCGGTCTGAATCGTCTAAGCGACGAACAGATCCGTGGCGTGGAAAAAGTTTTATTGACCCATGCCCATATTGACCATATTGCCAGCCTCCCCCTTCTTGTCGATAGCCTCTTCGAACCCCTGATTTCACGCCATCATGCGCTAACAGTTTATGCTTTGCCCGACGTCATTAAGTCGCTTCAAACACATATTTTCAATGACATCATCTGGCCAGACTTTACCCAGCTACCCAGCGCTGAGCACCCAGTCTTGCAATATATCCCGCTCGACTTCTGGCAAACGTATACGCTCGATGAAACACTAAGCGTGATGCCTTTTCCTGTCACCCACGGTGTGCCTGCCTGTGGCTATTGGATAGGCAGCGCTAACAATGCATTGGCGTTTAGTGGCGACACCGGGCTTTCCAGCACCATCGTTCAGTCAATCGACCGGCTCGGCAAGCTCGACACCTTAGTAATTGAATGCGCCTTCCCCGATCAACTCGACCACCTTGCTGAATCATCGCATCACCTGACACCCCAGCGCCTCGCACATTTACTTTCCCAGTTGGCAATACGACCCAAAGCCGTTCACATCACACATTTAAAACCCGCGCACCGCGACACCATTATTCAGCAGCTCCACGATATGCTGCCCACATCACTGGCCTGGCAAACCATCCCATAGACAACGTTTAAGGATAGCCGCTTACCTCACTTACCTATCGTGTCATGCAGGCCTTCCAATACCAAAAATAACCTCATTGATGGTTCCTTCTATCACAAACATCAATATCCGCTCACGTGTAACGCTGAGTGGAAGCCATGATTTTTGCTAGCTTGTAGGCTGAACAGTAACGACTGGTCACATTCTCAAAATGTGCCGTCAGGCACATACCCACCAACATGGCAGGTTACCTAATGGCATTCACAAAAAGGCGACCTAGACGTCTCTGCGGCTTATTCAGCATCTCACTCTGGCTGCTATGTATTCCGCGCGTCTTTGCCTATGAAGAAACGCTCCAAAACGCGCGTCAAATGCTCGAACAGGACGATGCCCAAGCCGCCTACGAGCAGGTGAAAGCCGCCGAAGCACAGCATAGCGGTGAGCCTGAGTTTGACTACTGGTTGGGTGTCATTGCCCTGCGCGCCGGTGAAGTCAGCCACGCGCTGATAGCCCTGGACCGGGTACTGATTATCCAGCCCGAGCATGCGGGAGCACGCATGGAACGGGTGGCCGCCCTACTGCAGCTGGACCAGCGCCGCGCTGCCGAACAGGAAATCGAGCGCCTGGAAGCCCTGTATCCCCCGCCCGAGGCGCAAGCAGCTATTGGCCGCTTCAAAGCCGAAATCAATCAACGTCGGCAAGAGGAAAACGCACCTCAGCACAACGTCAGCATTGGCGTCACCTTTGGATATGACAGTAACCCCCAGCGTTATCAAAGCGAGATCTCCCTAGACCCGCTACCCCCCTCATTACGCAGCGTGGTGGATGAACTGATCGATAGCGGTGCGCTGGAACCCGACGACCCCGCCCAGCTTGACGAGACCACCTTTGCCAGTCGCTCCAGCGTCTATCATCGCTGGCAGGCCAATTACCAAGGCCGCTACCCGATCGACGATCGCTCGCGCTGGCTGATGAGTACAACCGCACAAACCCAGCGTTACCTGCGCGATTCGGCGGATGAGATCGACCTAA
This sequence comes from Halomonas sp. IOP_14, assembly GCF_021021315.1. Taxonomy (NCBI): domain Bacteria; kingdom Pseudomonadati; phylum Pseudomonadota; class Gammaproteobacteria; order Oceanospirillales; family Halomonadaceae; genus Halomonas; species Halomonas sp. IOP_14. The sequence goes on from NZ_JAINWD010000006.1 coordinate 93,337, forward strand.
CCCTCGTGCAACTCGCCCCCGGTTACCAGCGCGAGCTAGACAACGGCCACACCATGACGCTGCAGCCCAGCCTGTTACAAGGCTGGGGCGGCGCCGATCAGGACCCGCTATTGACCCGTTGGGGCCTCACCGGCCGCTATGCCTACACGATCGGCAGCGAGAGCGAACTTGCCTGGCAGGCGAGCGCCCAGCACAACGACTTCGATAACGCCCAGAGCGATTACGATGCCGGCCGGCTGGGCGTAACTCTGACAACGCCGCTCAACGACATCAGTCTTCGTTGGCAGGCCCAGCTAGGCCAGGAATGGGCCCGCGGTGGTGAAAGCAACCAACAGCGAGACGGCGGTGACCTCAACCACTGGCAGCTCGGCGTAGGCGTTGATGTCCCCATCGGCGAGCGCCAGCTGATACGTGGCGATATTGGGTACCGCCAGCGTGATTATCAGGATGACGTCAATAACATCACCACCCGCTATGAATCTCAAGCGCGCGAAGAGCAGATATGGGAAGCGCGCGTGAGCTGGCTCTACCAGTTCAATCGACACTGGCTGGTGGAAACCTCCGCCGACTATGAAAAGCGCAACGCTACTATCGACTTTTACGACTCGACACGCCTGCAAACGCAGATCGGCGTGCGTTATCTCTTCTAGGGAGGGCTTATGGCTCGTTTTACACAACATCCCATTGCCCGCTGGGTATCGCTGCATGCCAGTGTCGGCAGCCTCATTCTACCCATGGCCGTACTCGCCGACGCGCCTGCCGGGCGAGTAATGTTCATCCATGGCAATGCCACGATCGAGCGCGACGGCGAGCGCAGTGACGCTGAACGCGGCGATGACATCTTTGCTGGCGACACCTTCCGTACCCAAAGCGCCAGCACGCTACAGATCCGCTATAGTGACGGCGGCACCAAAGCGCTCCAGCCCGAAACCACCTACACCCTGGAAAGCTACGACGACAACCAGGAAAACCCAGAGGAATCCGAGCTAAGCGGCGAGCTACTCAAAGGTGGGCTACGTGCCATCACTGGTGCAATCGGGCACAACGCCCCGGAAAATGTCAGCCACAAAACACCGGTCGCCACCATGGGGATTCGCGGCACCAGCTTCCAGATCCTCCACGTGCCCGAAGGTAGCATGCCCCCGCTACCCAGCATGAACACCGGCAGTTATTTATATGTGGAAAGTGGCATGCTTAGCATGAATACCGACGCCGGCGAGCGCTTGGCACGCCCGGGCGACGTTGTTTTTACCTCAGCCGCTGACGCCACGCCCGAATTGCTGGCCGATGGCATCAACATCTTTGAACAGCTGGAAGAACAGCGCAGCGACATGGGGGAACGCGAGGACGAAAGCGACGATTTCCAGGAGCCAAGTCTTGCCAGCGCCACGCTAGATGCCGATACCGAGGACGCCAACAACGACGCCACTAGCGGCACCTTCTTTGATAACGCCGTTCTCGCCCCAGCCTCCAACGAGCAGCTCCAGCGAGACCAGACCGACAACTTGGCTAACCAACAAGCCACCAATGCCAATGCGCTGAGTGACGATATTGAAGACGAGCTAGAGTCGAAGCCTGAACCCGAGCCGGAACCGGAACCCGAACCAGAACCAGAACCAGAACCAGAGCCAGAACCTGAACCCGAACCCGAACCAGAGCCCGAACCAGAGCCAGAACCCGAACCAGAGCCCGAACCAGAACCCGAACCAGAGCCAGAACCAGAGCCCGAACCAGAGCCAGAGCCCGAGCCCGAACCAGAGCCCGAACCCGAACCCGAGCCAGAGCCCGAACCCGAACCAGAGCCCGAACCAGAGCCAGAGCCAGAGCCCGAACCCGAACCAGAGCCAGAGCCAGAGCCCGAGCCCGAACCAGAGCCCGAACCAGAACCAGAGCCCGAACCAGAGCCAGAGCCAGAGCCCGAACCAGAGCCAGAGCCCGAACCTCAGCCGGCCGAAACCCTGGGCTTTGATGACACCGAGACCATGCTCAGCCAGGGCAGTACAGGCGACAGTAACGAGCGGTTGACCCGCCAAGGCAGCGTTGCCCTAACCACCGGTGAAGGGGGCAGCGCACGGCTACCGGCGGAAGCCGTGCGCTTTGTTGAAGACCAGCTCACCTCCGCCGAGCGCGGCGACGAGCGACTGCAAACACCAGCTGATAGCACTCCTGCAAACGTCCGCGTCATTTCGCTCAGCGAACGCGACGGAACCCTAGATAGCGCTACGGTCATTTACTGGGGCCGCTGGTCGGTCGATGAGGTTGCCACGTTCAGCCAGGACGGAGAAACGCTGCTCACCCCGCTGGGCGAGGTCGGCGAGCTGCACTACGCTGGTACTAACCAAACGCGGGCGCTTGAAACGCTATCCCCCAGCAACGCCACCGACTTGATCGAACGCCTTGCCGACCTGGATCCCGACGCCCCGTTCGCACCCTACAATCGGCTGGACTTTTCACTGGTGACGCCCGGCGAGTTGACCGCCTCAAGCGGTGAACTCAGCGTCCGGGAAGAGGACTCGCGATTCTCACTTGTCTATTTGGAGGCCGACGGAGGTGTGCAGCTAAATGCCCAAGCGCGCTTCTACCTGATCGACGACAGCGGCGAAGTTTATCTCGCCCAGGCACAATCATGGCTGGAAAATTTTTTCTTCGACTCTGGAGACGGCAGCCAACGCCTAACCTTTGGCAATGAAGGCGCCCCCATTGGCGAGCCAAATCCCGGCGATGAAGACGGCGACGCAATCCCGGTCAGCGGCGGTTACTTTGCCTCGCGCTTCACCGGCAACGAAGGAGAGGACAGCAATGATGACGGCACCCTCGACGGTTTGATCGGCAACCTCTACGTAGAGATCGACGGCGAGGAAGGAGACCCTCTGACCGGCTACGGTAGCCTCGGCTTTGGCCGCGACCCGGCACCGGAGGTATGGATCGACTTTCCGCCTACCACCGAAAATAGCTTAACGACACTCATCGGCAGCGACTATTTAAACGGTTTTTACGAGCAAAACACCTCGCCCACCGAGCAAGGTGGCCAAGGCGTGGCCCAGGGCAACGTTGTCTGGGGCTACTGGGACGAAGAGACCCCCGACCCATTTTTTCCTGAAGAACAACAGCCCTTAGGAGAGAGCATTCCGTTTATTAGCGTGTCGGATGAACTCGCCGACACCATTAGCACAACGCTAAGTGACCAAGCACTAGGGGAGCTTAGCGGCCAGCTCGCCGAAGGAGTCACTTTCAATTGGGCAGGCGGCACCGGCCTGGTGCCGGCGTCAGGCGGCGATGTGATCCCAATTCTTGACGCAAGCAACCTCACACTCGCAAGTGACGGCGAAGAAAGCAGCGTCGCAGTCAGCATGCAGTTAGAGGAATTTGGTCAGTTAGTGGGTGAGCAAACAGCCAATGCCAGTGGGGATGGGTTTGAAACCTTCCCGATCGATACTCTCGACCTCACCCACGAAAACTGCGAAACCGACTGCTTCGATGCTGCCAGCCTACAAGGCAGGTACATCGGCGAAGATGCCGAGGCAATCATGAGCCTGATTGAAGCCGCAAGCGACGAACTCGGCAACTACAGCGGCACCGGACTGCTGGAGCGTTAAACCAACCGCCCGCCCCCGCCAATCCGCACCCTGGCTACTTATCGGTATGCGTCCACACCCCGTCCCAGTCGGGCGGGGGTGGGTTCTCCGTAAAGTAGCCAATGCGCTGCAGATACAGCTGTGTGGGCGGGTCGTCAGGGTCGTCCAAGGCATTGAACGCCGCCTCGGCGTTGCCAAACTCGCGGGCCTGATACAGGCCCACCGCCTGCTCAAACGCCGCCTGCCACGCTTTTTGCCCATCGCTCAGCTGCGCCCACTTGCCTACTGGCTCCAGCACCCAGAGCGGCGCGGCCCGGCCTTTTACGCGCACTTTATCCAACCGGCGGCAGCACCACTGGGGCGCCTCCTGCGCCGTTGTCTCGCTGACCAGCACGCTCACCCCGTACGCCTTGGTCAACCCCTCAAGGCGTGAACCCAGGTTGACGTTATCACCCATCACGGTATACGCCATGCGGAAGCTGGAACCCATGTTGCCCACGCTCATGGGGCCGGTATTCAGCCCCACGCCCATGGCGAGCGACGGTTTTCCCTCCTGGGTAAACGTCTGGTTAATTTCGTTTAACGCTGCCAGCATGGCAAACGCTCCTTCCAGAGCGTGCTCAACGTGTGCGCTATCGTGAAGCGGCGCCCCCCAAAAGGCCATAATCGCATCGCCCATGTATTTATCGATGGTGCCATTGTGAGCGTGGATCGCCTCGGTCAGCGGCGTCAGCAAGCGGTTCATCACCTGAGTCAACTCTTCCGGCGGGATCGATTCAGAAAACGCGGTAAACCCGCGAACGTCCGAAAACAGCACGGTCAGCTCGCGTTCCTCACCCTCTAAGTCAACGCCTTCGCCGCTTGCCACCATGTCGTCAACCAGCTTCGGCGGCACGTACTGCCCAAAGCGCTCGGCCACCCAGCGCTTGTGCTGAGACTCGCGCAGGAAATTGAGCCCCAGATGCCATAGCATCTGGGCGACAAACAACACCAGCAGCGACGCCACCGGCAGCACCAGGCCCTGCTGCCAAGCCCACAGGTTACCGCCCAGCGTAATGCCCAACAGCCCGGCGCTTGCCACCAGCAACACCGGCGCGCTCAAGCGCGGGTAGACCAGCACCATCACAGCCCCCAGGACCACCAGACTCAAGAATTCAAACCCCGCCACCCACGGCGGCTGAGCATGAAAGCGCTGGTGGAGCATGCCGGCCAGCAACGACATATTGACCTCTGGCCCAGGGAAGACGCCGCCTACCGGGGTGGAGCGCAAATCCATCAACCCAGGGGCCGAGGCCCCCAGAATCAGCGTTTTACCGGCTAATTCCTCAGGATCTACCCGCTCGTTCAAGACATCCGCCGCTGAAATATAGGTAAAGTGACCACGCTCGCCGTACCACGGCACCAGCGCTGCACCTTCGTTATCTACCGGTATCTCGAACCCGCCCACGTCCAGCGCTTCCAGTTGGGCCATGCCCGCGCCTTCCGCCACTTGGGGCTGAATGGTCGGCCCGCCGATCATGGCCATCAGCATGGCCAGCGGTAGGCTCGGATAAAGCTCGCCTTCCCAGCGTTGCAACAGCGGCACGCGGCGAAACACACCGTCGTCATCGACGCGGGGGTTATCAAAAAAACCGCCGCCCATGGCGTTGTGTTGCAACGCGGGCAGGTTGCCGGTGTAACGTTCCGGTTCGGGCACCGCCAATAATCCGCCGTCGGCCACCTCAACCGGGGCAGGTAACTCGCCCACCGGCGGTGGGTCATTTTCAGCGACGGCAGCCTGAAAGTAGTAGCCCAGCACCACGGGAAAATTGGTCAGCGTCTCGGCCAGCACCTCGTCGCCGTTTTCCGGCGGCGAGCGCTCTTCAAGCTCAGGGTAAGCATTTACCAACTCTTCCCAGTACTGCTCAAGGGCCTGGCCTTCCGGCTCGGCGAACACGATATCCACGCCCAGTAGCGCCGCGTCGTAGGTATCAAACAGCGTTTCCATCAGCTCAGCAATTACCGTACGCGGCCATGGCCACTGGCCCACTTCATACAGGCTACGCTCATCAATATCGATGATCGCCAGCGACGGGTCGGCCTCCTCGTCGCTCAGAGTAGCGCGCACCCGGGTATCGTAGGTTTGCCATTCCAGCCGCTCCAGAAACGGCAGCGGTCCCCACCCCATCAGGTCTAGCAACATCACCAGCACGATGGCGACACCGCCACCAACCTGCAGCCACCGCCAATGCCTTGTACCATTGGCTATCGTCATAACCCCAACCTTGTTGCTGTCAGTTTTTACACGCTACCACTCTGTGTTTTTCCTTGCTTTCAACGTCTCTCACATTTTGTATAGTAGGGCTCTAATCATTCTTTCTAACGCGACGCCCGCCATGGCTTTTATTTCATTTTCGACGAATGACTTTGCGCCTAACGAACGACTGGAAGCTGCGCAAGACATCTATAGCGCAATCGCCCAGGTGCAGCTTGATGCGCCCAAAAAGCAAACACCACATGTGGAAACACGTATTAAGCTACTGCCTGGCATATCGATTGCCAATGTGACAGCGTCTTCATTACATGCGGCGCGCAAATCACCTCAAGTGGTCGATGGTAACGACGACATTACCTTCTTGATCCACCCCGGTGGCCAGGGCGGTTGGCTTTCACATCTACAAGCCCACGATACGCTGGCCTGCACCCCAGGCAGGGCTCGCATTGTTCTCAACCATCAATCAGGCAGCGTTGATTTTCACGGTGAGCGAGTTAATTTTCTCAGCGTTGCGTTTTCACGTGCCCAGTTAGCGCCGCTTATTCACGGCCTGGATCGCGTGCCCAAAACGTTACTGCCTCCCAGTGAGCCACTACAGCATATTATCCGGATCGCTCTTTCGCTTACTCACCCCCAAAATGCTGTCGTGGAAACTTCAACAGAACCATTAAGGAGGCAATTGTTTGATCTTGCTTGCTTATCACTCGGCGCTACTCGTGACTCAAGTTATCGCTCCCTATGGGGTGGGCTACGAGCGGCTAGATTGAAAGCCATTAAAGCTGATATCAAACTGCTTGCGCGGACGCCAATCAGCCTAGAATCTATCGCAGCGCGACATGCGGTATCACCCAGCTATATCCGAGCGCTGTTTAACAGTAAAGGCACATCCTTTACCGATTATTTACTTGAACAGCGACTGCAAATCGCTTTTAACGCACTAACAAACTGCCAAGCACCGCCAAGATCCATTAGCGATATTGCGTTTAAAACCGGATTCAACAACATTTCATGGTTTTATCGCGCCTTCAAGCATCGCTTTGGGATTCCACCCGGCGAAGCGCGGCATATCGCCATCCACTCTCGCATTTAACAACCAATGAGTACGGCAAGTGTAACGCTGAGTGGAAGCCCTCCCCCTTGCGAATGCGTACGCTAGTAAAAAAATACTAGTCGCAGGGGCAGACCATGAACCGGATCTATCGCACCGTTTGGAGCGCGACCAAAGGGCAATGGAAAGTGGCGCCGGAAACCGTTAAAAGCCAGGGTAAAACGTCACCACGCTCCGCCACCGTGGGCACGATGGCCGCTTTGGCCACAGGCAGTTTGATATTCTTCCCGCTCAGTGCCTTCGCCAGCGGCCTCCCCTCGGGCGGAGAGATACGCGCCGGTAGCGGCAACATCGAGCAGTCCGGCCATGAAATGCGCATTAACCAGCACAGCGACCGCATGGCTATCGACTGGGATGACTTCTCTGTGAAGGAGGGCCATCGCGTTGAGTTCAACCAGCCCGGCCGTGACGCCGCCGCGCTTAACCGCGTGACTGGTGGTCAGCTCTCGCAGATTCGGGGGGCTATTGACGCCAACGGCCAGGTCTTCCTCGTTAACCCCAACGGCATTTTCTTTGGCGATACAGCCCAGGTCGACGTGGGCGGGCTGGTCGCTTCAACGCTGGATATCAGCCCGGAAGACTTTATGGCCGGGGACTTCACCTTTGAAGGTTCCAGCAGCAGCGCGATTGTCAACCAGGGCAACATCCGTACCGGTGACGAAGGCTATGTCGCCCTGATTGCCGCTGAAATCATCAACGAAGGTAGCATCACCGCCCCGCGCGGCGATGTAATGATGGGCGCGGGCAGCCGTGTGCGGCTGGACATGGGCGGCCCTGTCAAGATCGAGGTCGAAGAAGCCCTGCTGGATACCTACATTGAGCAAGGCGGTGCCATTAAAGCCGATGGCGGGCGGGTTTACCTCACCGCCAAAGCGGCTGGCGATCTCGCCGCCAGCGTGATCAACCACACCGGCGTCACCCAGGCGCGCACGGTTGCTGAAAACGAGCAGGGTGAAATCTGGTTGATGGGTGATATGCAACACGGCGAGACCCGCGTGGCTGGCACCCTGGATGCCTCGGCACCCAATGGTGGCGACGGTGGCTTTATCGAAACCAGTGCGGCCAAGGTCAGCATTATGGATGAGGCCGCCGTGACTACTAAAGCTGACCAGGGTGAAACGGGGGAGTGGTTGATTGACCCCTACGACTTCACTATTGCTGAAAGTGGCGGCCACCTCACCGGCACGGCGCTTTCCAGCGCGCTGGGTAATAACGATGTTATGATCGAAACGACTGGCTCAAATGCTGGTTGCACCAACGTGGCCTGCGGTGATGGTGATGAAAACGGCAACGGCGATATCTTCGTTAATGACGAAGTTACCTGGGACAGTGGTAGCACCCTCACTCTCAGTGCCTGGCGTGATATCCAGATCAATCAAACAATAGATGCTTCAAAGGGCAGCGGCGGCAAGCTCGAACTGGAGTACGGCCAGAGCGGCGGTAGCGGTGACTACCGCGTCAATACCCCGATCAATCTGCGAGCGGGACAAAACTTCTCGACAAAACGCGGCAATGGATCGACTGTCGACTTCACGGTGATTACTGCTCTGAAAAATGCGGATGCAGATACCACCAGCCTAGTGGATCTACAAGGCACTGGCAGTCACCTTTCCGGTCACTTTGCCCTTGGGGCTGATATCGATGCTTCACCAACCGCCATCTGGGATCAGGACGGTACAGATGCCAGCAACAATCCAATCTACCTGGGTTGGGATCCCATTGGTGAATATGTCATCGACCAAAACAAAGCCTTCACCGGCACCTTTGACGGCCTTGGCCATACGATCAATGACTTGACCATCGACCGCCCCGACGAGCCGTTCACTGGCCTGTTTGGCGTTACCGACAGCAACAGCATAATTCGTAATATCGGCCTGATTGGTGGCAGCGTCTCGGGCTCATCCAGGGTCGGTAGCCTGGTTGGCTATAACAAGAGTGACATCTTCAACGCCTACGCAACCAGTACGGTTACTGGCGAGCAAAATGTCGGTGGGCTCTTAGGGTTTACTCTTGGTGGTGATATCGCCCGCGTCTACGCCACTGGCGATGTAACGGGCAGCAGCGACATTGTCGGGGGGCTGGTTGGTGGCAATGATAGCAGCGTTATCTCCAACGCCTATGCCACTGGCGATGTAACGGGTAGCAGCATCTATGTCGGTGGGTTGGTAGGGTTTACCCGTGAAGATATTACCCACGCCTACGCTACCGGCGATGTGACGGGCAGCACTGATGTCGGCGGGCTAGTGGGGAAAGTCTTTAGCGGTAATATCAATAACAGCTACTACGCCACCACTGACGCCAACGGCACGGCGATCAACGCAACTAACGACTCCGGCGTTGGCACAGGCGTAACGCGTTTTGAGCTGATGAGCCCATTGATCGTCAATAGCTTTAATGCGCCGATCTGGTCATTTGCTACCGATGCCAATGCGGAGGGCTATCAGGTTAGCTTGCCTTATCTCAATGGCACCACTCGCCAACAAGATATCCAGACTGCCACATTGTTTGAAGCAGGGCATGGTTCTCCAGTCGAGCCGTTTACCCTCACCAACTGGCAGCAACTTCAAAACATTAACGCCAGTGGTGAATTATTGAGTGGGGGATACCACTTTTCTCTCGTTAACTCTCTTGATAATACCACCACCGGCTATGCCAGTCTGGCAGGTGAAAGCGCCAATGGCGGTGAGGGCTGGGATCCCATCGGTGATGCCAGTAACAATTTTACTGGCACCTTTGACGGCCTCGGCCATACCATCAGTGACCTAACCATCGACCGGTCAGATGAAGGCTATGTTGGCCTGTTTGGCCGCACCAATAATGATTCAAACATAAGAGATATCGGCCTAGTAGATAGTAGTGTGATAGGCGACACCTTTGTAGGAGGATTGGTGGGCTACCTCTACGATGGTGACATAACCAACAGTTACTCCACGGGCGACGTGGAAGGCCGATTTGTTACTGGTGGACTGGTAGGTATGAACAGCTATAGAGGTCATATCACTAACGCCTACACCACGGGCAATGTGGAGAGCCGCGATGGACAAGCCGGTGGATTAGTGGGCAGTAACGAAGGCGGAACTATCGGCAATGCCTACGCAACAGGCAATGTAAAGGGCAATACTTGGGCTGGCGGGCTAGTGGGCCATGGCTTTAGCGGCAAGATTACTAATACCTACGCCACGGGCAATGTGACAGGCAATAGCTTCGTCGGCGGTCTTGTTGGCTCTAGTAATAGTCCGGCTATCACCATAACCAACAGCTACTTCGCCACAACGGATGCCGATGGAAATAATATCAATCAGACGAATGCTTCCGGTGGAGGTGAAGGAGTAACCCTTGAAGCGCTAACCGAACCCGGCACCTTCGGTGCCTGGGGAGATGACATCGATGACCAGGGCAGCAGCGATGTCACTTGGCGTATATATGAAGGCCGTACCACACCGTTGCTGCGCAGCTTTTTAACACCATTGAACGTCACACCTGATGTTTCGAATAAGAGCTACGACGGTAACATCGCCAGCAGCGACGACACCACTTATAGCACGGACGTGAGCGGCGCGGCGCTGGAGGGTAGCCTTGCGTATAGCACTGGTGCCGCCGATGCAGGCACCTACCGCACCACTGATGGCAACCTCATGTTATCGGGGCTGTTCTCCGATCAGCAAGGCTACGATATCAGCTACAACGATACAGCTAGCCTGACCATCGAAAAGGCTGACGCCAGCGTCACCGCCAACAGCGATACCGTGACGTACGACGGCACCGAGCAAAACATCACTGGCTATACCGTCACCGGTTTGGTCAATGGTGAAGATGAAAGCGTACTCGATAGTGTCACCACCTCTGGCGGCAGCGGCACCGATGCCGACCGTTATCCCCATACCATCAGCGGCACGGATAACAATTACAACCTCGACTTCACCGACGGCGAGCTGATCATCGAGAAGGCCAATGCCACCGTCACCGCCAACAGCGATACCGTGACGTACGACGGCACAGAACAAAGCGTCACCGGCTTTAGCGCTACTGGCTTGGTGGGTAGCGACACTCCGTCAGACCTCACCAATGTCATCACTACGGGTGGCCGTGGTAAAAATGCGGACAGCTACGCCCACGAGATCAGCGGCAACGCGCAAAATTACAATTTGACGTTCAATAATGGCGAACTGGTCATCGAGAAGGCTGACGCCACCGTCACCGCTAGCAGCGACACCGTAACGTACGACGGCACCGAACAAAGTGTCACCGGCTTTAGCGCTACTGGGTTGGTGGGTAGCGACACTCCGTCAGACCTCACCAATGTCATCACTACGGGGGGCCGTGGTAAAAATGCGGACAGCTACGCCCACGAGATCAGCGGCAACGCGCAAAATTACAATTTGACGTTCAATAATGGCGAACTGATCATCAAGAAGGCTGACGCCACCGTCATCGCTAGCAGCGACACCGTAACGTACGACGGCACCGAACAAAGTGTCACCGGCTTTAGCGCTACTGGGTTGGTGGGTAGCGACACTCCGTCAGACCTCACCAATGTCATCACTACGGGGGGCCGTGGTAAAAATGCGGACAGCTACGCCCACGAGATCAGCGGCAACGCGCAAAATTACAATTTGACGTTCAATAATGGCGAACTGATCATCAAGAAGGCTGACGCCACCGTCATCGCTAGCAGCGACACCGTAACGTACGACGGCACCGAACAAAGTGTCACCGGCTTTAGCGCTACTGGGTTGGTGGGTAGCGACACTCCGTCAGACCTCACCAATGTCATCACTACGGGGGGCCGTGGTAAAAATGCGGACAGCTACGCCCACGAGATCAGCGGCAACGCGCAAAATTACAATTTGACGTTCAATAATGGCGAACTGATCATTAAGAAGGCTGACGCCACCGTCACCGCCAGTAGCGATACCGTGACCTACGACGGTACCGAGCAAAACGTCACTGGCTATACCGTCACCGGTTTGGTCAATGGTGAAGATGAAAACGTACTCGACAGTGTCACCACCTCTGGTGGCAGTGGCACCAATGCAGGCAGCTACCCCCACACCGCCAGCGGCACAGATCAAAATTACAACCTGACTTTCGAAGACGGCACCCTCACCATTGACCCCCGCGCCATCACCGTCACCGCCGACGACCAAAACAAAACCTACGGCAATGATGACCCGACACTGACCTGGCAAATCACCGATGGCAATTTGGTGGGTGACGACTTCCTCGCAGGGGATCTGACCCGTGAGATAGGCGAGGAAGTGGGGCTTTACGCCATTCTCCAAGGGGATCTGAATACCGTGCAGAACCCCAATTACGCTATCGCCTTTGTTGAAGGCGAGCTGCAGATCGCCCCCCTGCCGGAACCCGAACCAGAGCCACAGCCCGAACCAGAGCCACAGCCCGAACCAGAGCCACAGCCCGAACCAGAGCCGCAGCCCGAACCAGAGCCGCAGCCCGAACCAGAGCCGCAGCCCGAACCAGAGCCGCAGCCCGAACCAGAGCCGCAGCCCGAACCAGAGCCGCAGCCCGAACCAGAGCCGCAGCCCGAACCAGAGCCGCAGCCCGAACCAGAGCCGCAGCCCGAACCAGAGCCGCAGCCCGAACCAGAGCCGCAGCCCGAACCAGAGCCGCAGCCCGAACCAGAGCCGCAGCCCGAACCAGAGCCGCAGCCCGAACCAGAGCCGCAGCCCGAACCAGAGCCGCAGCCCGAACCAGAGCCGCAGCCCGAACCAGAGCCGCAGCCCGAACCAGAGCCGCAGCCCGAACCAGAGCCGCAGCCCGAACCAGAGCCGCAGCCCGAACCAGAGCCGCAGCCCGAACCAGAGCCGCAGCCCGAACCAGAGCCGCAGCCCGAACCAGAGCCGCAGCCCGAACCACAGCCGCAGCCCGAACCACAGCCTGAACCGAAGCCTGAGTCACCCTCCCCTCTAGTTTTAGGAGTCAATATTGATGCGGTCATCAATCAGACACGTCGAGATGCCTCGCCCGCTATCGTGGAAGAGCGACTGAGACGCACCAATGGGTTATCGCAACGGCCCTCATCCCCCACGCTGCCTGCTGGTATAGAAATCGTGACGGGAGGCATCAATACCTCTATTGGCGATGGCACTACCGAGAATGAGTAATACTCCCCCCAAAGTGTAGCGCTGAGTGGAAGCGCCCCCCCACTGCCCCTTGGTAGGCTAATAAAAAAGTATCACTCAAAAGGGGACAGGGGATCATGAACCGCATCTATCGCACCGTTTGGAACGCGGCCAGGGGGCAGTGGCAAGTCGCACCTGAAAACGTTAAACGCCACGGCAAATCATCGACGCGCCGTTCCCACACCGTCGGTTCGGTGACGTCGTTGGCGGCCGGGAGTTTGATACTTCTGCCCCTAAGCGCCTTCGCCAGCGGCATCCCCTCGGGCGGGGAGATCCGTGCCGGTATCGGCACTATCGAGCAGTCCGGCCACGAGATGCGCATCAACCAAAACAGTGACCGTATGGCCATCGACTGGGATGACTTCTCTGTTAAGGAGGGCCATCGCGTCGAGTTTCACCAGCCCGGCCACGACGCGGCTGCGCTTAACCGCGTGACTGGTGATCAGCTCTCGCAGATTCGGGGGGCTATTGACGCCAACGGCCAGGTCTTCCTCGTTAACCCTAACGGTATTGTGTTTGGTGACACCGCCCAAGTGGATGTCGGCGGTCTGGTGGCCTCAACGCTGGATATCAGCCCCAAAGACTTTATGGCCGGGGATTTTACCTTTGAGGGCGACAGCAGCAGCGCGATTATTAACCAAGGCAACATCCGCGCCGCTGAAGAAGGCTATGTGGCTCTGATCGCCGCCGAAATCATCAATAAAGGCAGCATCACCGCCCCGCGCGGCGATGTAATGATGGGCGCCGGTAGCCGCGTCACCTTGGATATGGGCGGTCCGATCAAAATCGAGGTAGAAGAAGCCCTGCTGGATACCTACATCGAGCAAGGCGGCGCCATCCAAGCCGACGGTGGGCGGGTCTATTTGACCGCCAAAGCCGCAGGCGACTTGGCCGCCGGCGTGATCAACCACACCGGCGTCACCCAGGCGCGCACGGTAGCTGAAAACGACCGAGGCGAGATCTGGCTGATGGGCGATATGGAGCACGGCGAGACCCGCGTGGCCGGTACGCTGGATGCGTCAGCGCCCGCCTCTCTCAACCCAAGCGGCGGCGACGGCGGTTTTATCGAAACCAGTGCGGCCAAGGTCAGCATTATGGACGAGGCCACTGTCACCACCCGCGCCGATGACGGCCAGACCGGCGAGTGGCTGATTGACCCGCAGGATTACACTGTCGCGTCGTCGGGTGCCGATATGACCGGCAATGCCCTTTCCAACAACCTCGCCGAGAACAACGTCACCATTGCAAGTGTTCAGGGCGGCGAAGACGGCAACGGCGATATTTTCGTCAACGACGAGGTCACCTGGAGCAGCGGTAATACCCTGACCCTGAACGCCCAGCGGAATATCGAAATCAACGAGGAAATAGATGCCAGCCAGGGTGGTGGCGGCAAGCTGGCGTTGGAGTACGGCCAGGGCAGCACAAACGGCGAGATCGACGGTGAAACAGCTCTTTACACTGTTAATGCCCCGGTCAATCTGCAGGCCGGACAGAGCTTCTCGACCCAGTTGGGCGGCGATGGTAACAACCGGATCGACTTTACCGTGATTACCCGGCTGACCGGCGGCAGCGACACAAACCTCAGCGATCTACAAGGCAACAGCCACCTTTCTGGCAACTTTGCCCTGGGCGCGGATATCGATGCCAGTGATACGGAAAATTGGGACAGCGGGAAAGGTTGGAAGCCAATTGGTGACAGTATCTCACCCTCGAAAAGTTTCAGTGGCGTGTTCGATGGCTTGGGGCACACTCTTTCTGGATTAACTATTAATCGTGGAACGGAGGAGTTTGGAGTTGGGTTATTTGGTACTACCAACGGTACAGCTAGTAACATTGCTCAGGGTATTGCCCAGTTTTCAAATCTTGGCTTAACCGACGTTAATATAAGCGGTGATCGTCGTGTTGGTAGTTTACTGGGTTGGATGACTCTAATAAGTGGTAGAAATGCACCAATTATAAGAAATGTTTACACCACCGGCACAGTAATAGGGCAGGAAAGGGTTGGCGGATTAGTTGGAAATGGATTTGGTGTACGTGGAGCAATACTAGACAGTCATACCCATGTGGACGTCACAGGAAAAGAAACTGTAGGTGGTCTAATCGGAGGGACTAATTCAAATTATACATCTTTAAAGCTTAAAAATAATTACACCACCGGAAAGGTTAGCGGCACAAAAAACGTAGGCGGATTAATAGGCCATGCCGCTGAAGTGGAAATAGCTGACAGCTACGCTATCGGTGACGTAGATGGCGACGACAGCATTGGTGAGAACATTGGTGGGCTTGTGGGTTATAACGAATACAGCTCAATCACCAATGCCTACGCCAACGGCGCGGTGTCTGGCAATAAACTCGTCGGCGGTCTGGTGGGTAATAACAATGCTGACAGCAGCTCTTTTGTCAGTATCGATAACGCCTACGCCACCGGTAAGGTAAACGGTAGCGAAGGCGGAGTCGGCGGCTTGGTAGGAGGTGTACAAAACGGCAAAATTACCAATGCCTACGCCACCGGCGACGTATCTGGCCAAGTTGCCGTTGGCGGACTGATAGGGACAGTTGCGGGCCCCGTTGTCAACGCTTACGCCACGGGGGATGTAACAGGTACAGGAACGGACAGTGAATTTATCGGCGGATTATTGGGCTACTCCGTTCATCGTATCACCAATGCCTACGCCACCGGCACAGTCAGCGGCAACAGTGATATCGGCGGGCTGGTCGGGAGCCACCTTAGCGTCTGGTTCAACAGCTACTACGCCACTACCGATGCCGATGGAAATGCCATCAATCCGACCAACGATTCTGGCGCGGGCGAAGGCAAAACCTACGCCGAACTCACTCAACTCAGCACTTTCGGGGCCTGGGGAAGCGATATCGACGACCAGGGCGGTACTGATGCGATCTGGCGCATTTATGACGACCATTCCACACCGCTACTGCGAAGCTTTCTCACGCCGGTGGCCATCACCTCACTTTCAGATAAGACCTATGATGGCGATATTGCCAGTGGCTCTACCGCCGCTTATGACACGGACGTAAGTAATGCGACGCTGGATGGCAGCCTCACGTATGCGACTGATGACGCCAATGCAGCTACCTATCGCACCAGTGATAACAGCCTGACGCTGTCGGGACTGTTCTCCGACCAGCAGGGCTACGATATCCGCTATGCTGGTGCTCGCCTGGACATTACACCCCGCCCTCTTTCCATCGATGGCACCAATGTCGATGACAAAGTTTATGACGGCACCACGGATGCCGTTGTCACAACGGGCACACTGGACGGTCTGATCGAGAGTGAAGAGCTAGGCGTTACTGCCAGCGGTAGCTTCGAAAGCGCCAACGCTGGGCAGCGCGAGGCCATTGCTAGCTACACGCTTAGCGATGGCAGCAATGGTCTAGCCAGTAACTATATGCTGGCAGATACCACACATACCGCGACCATTGATCCTCGCGTGCTCTCTATCAACGGCACGACCGTCGACGACAAAAACTATGACGGCACCACGGACGCCACCGTGACGGCAGGCGCGCTGGACGGTCTGATCGGGAGTGAAAAACTAGGCGTTACCGCCACCGGCAGCTTCGACAGCGCCAACGCTGGGCAGCGCGACGCCACTGCTAGCTACACGCTTAGCGATGGTAGCAATGGTCTAGCCAGTAACTATACGCTGGCGGATACCACGCATACTGGCACCATCAACCCCCGCCCTATAACGGCCAAAGAGATCGCTGATGGTCAATCGGTCTACGGAGAACCGCTGAGCTCTGGTGACGTTACCCTAAGCAACGTGGTCGATGGCGATGAAGTCACCGCGCAGGCAGATGTGCTCACAGGCACCACGAGGAGTACCTCCGGTAAGGTTATCGTTGACACTTACGACCAAGAGCTTGATACCAGTAGCCTGGAAGGTAGTGATGCCGCCAACTATACCTTGGCAACTTACACCGAGGCGGATAGCTACAAGGTCACCGCTCGCCCGCTCAACATCACCGGCACCAACGCCGACGACAAAATCTACGACAGCACCACAGAGGCCACAATAACGGGTACCGCTCAGTTGGATGGTCTGGTAACAGGCGACGCCGTCTCCATCGACGCTACCGCCGTGGTGGGCAGTTTTGAAGATAAGAATGTCGGCAACGGCAAGCAGGTCAACGTCACCGGCTATACACTGGCCGGTGCGGATTCCGGCAACTATAGCTTTACCCAACCCAGCGGCCTCAGCGCCGATATCACCCCTCGTCCTATAACGGTCACCAAGATCGCTGATGGTCAATCAGTCTACGGCGACCCTCTGGCCCCCGGTGACGTTAGCCTGGATAACGTAATAGGTGGTGATAAGGTCACTGCACAAGTCGCCCTTACAGGTACCACACTGAGCACTTCCAACAACGTGAATGCCGGCGACTATGGTCAAGAGGCAGATGGCACGCTAAGCGGCGACGATGCCGCCAACTACACCCTGACCAATACGATCACCAAGCCAGATAGCTACACCGTCACCCGCCGCCCGGTGGACGTCACCGCCGATGCCCAACAAAAATACCAGGGCCGCGACGATCCCACATTGACTTACCAAGCCGAGGCCATGACCACCGGTCGTGGATTGGTCAGCGGCGACACCCTGGACGGTGAGCTTAGCCGCGTGGCGGGGGAGGAACTAGGTGATTATGACATTGAGCAAGGTACGGTGGATGACGCAAACAACCCCAACTACAGCATCGATTTTGCGGGTGCACTGCTCACGATCGCTACTGAGCCACCAACGCCGGAGCCAGAGCCCGAACCAGAGCCACAGCCCGAACCAGAGCCACAGCCCGAACCAGAGCCGCAGCCCGAACCAGAGCCGCAGCCCGAACCAGAGCCGCAGCCCGAACCAGAGCCGCAGCCCGAACCAGAGCCGCAGCCCGAACCAGAGCCGCAGCCCGAACCAGAGCCGCAGCCCGAACCAGAGCCGCAGCCCGAACCAGAGCCGCAGCCCGAACCAGAGCCGCAGCCCGAACCAGAGCCGCAGCCCGAACCAGAGCCGCAGCCCGAACCAGAGCCGCAGCCCGAACCAGAGCCGCAGCCCGAACCAGAGCCGCAGCCCGAACCAGAGCCGCAGCCCGAACCAGAGCCGCAGCCCGAACCAGAGCCGCAGCCCGAACCAGAGCCGCAGCCCGAACCAGAGCCGCAGCCCGAACCAGAGCCGCAGCCCGAACCAGAGCCGCAGCCCGAACCAGAGCCGCAGCCCGAACCAGAGCCGCAGCCCGAACCAGAGCCGCAGCCCGAACCAGAGCCGCAGCCCGAACCAGAGCCGCAGCCCGAACCAGAGCCGCAGCCTGAACCAGAGCCGCAGCCTGAACCAGAGCCGCAGCCTGAACCAGAGCCCGAACCAGAGCCTGAACCGGAGCCGCAGCCCGAACCAGAGCCACAGCCTGAACCAGAGCCACCGCCAGAACCAGGGCCGGAGCCGGAGCAGCCTGAACCAGAGCCACAGCCAGAACCAGGGCCGGAGCCGGAGCAGCCTGAACCAGAGCCACCCGCCTCTCTCGCTTTAGGGGCCACTATCGACGCAGCCGTCAATCAAGCGCTTCAAGACGCATCACCCACTGACGAGGAAGAGCGGCTGAGACGCGCCAATGAGTTAACGCAAGGGCACTTACCATCCACCCTGCCTGCAGGCATAGAAATAGTGGCGGGCGGTATCAATACCTCTGCCGCCGATCAAGAAACTGAAGGGGAATGATCAATGTATTATGTACTGTCGACCAGGTGCTGGGCATCCACCGCTGCCGTGTGTTTAGCCAGTTCGTTATCGCTTGCTAGCTACGCTCAAACCGTGCCGGATGCAGGCCGGATCCTGCAAGACACGTTGCCGGAGGCTGACTACCAGCCACGCCCCTCCTCGGTGGAGTTAGACCTGCAAGGGGCACCGCTTGATGAAGGCGATGCCGGTGGCACAGAAGTCCGCGTTGATCGCATCGAGATCACCGGTAATACGGTGTACGACGATGCGACGCTATTAAACTTGCTCCAGAACGAGACCGGCACCGCGCAGGACATGGCGGGCTTACAAGCGATGAGCAACCGGCTCAGCCGCTTTTATCGGGAAAATGGCTACCCTTTTGCTCAGGCGTTTCTGCCCAGGCAGGATCTCAGTCAAGGCACCCTGCGCATGACCATCATTGAAGGTCGCTACGGGGAAGTGTCCACCAGCGGTGATGACGCCGCGCTGACCGCCGATGTCGCCCCCTACCTGGCGGATCTACAAACGGGCGATGTGATTCAAGGCAACCGGCTCGAACGCACCGCTCTGTTACTCGGCGACTTACCTGGCATCAGCGTCACACCAGTGATGCGGCCGGGCGAGGAGACCGGCACAGGTGACTTCGATGTGAATGTGGCCGCGGATAGGCGCGTAGAGGGTTATGTGGGCGCGGATAACCACGGTAGCCGCTCCTCTGGCGAGGGGCGCGCCATGGTCGGGGTACAAGCCAACCGGCTGCTGAGAGTGGGTGACCGATTAGACGCCACCGCTCTCTATTCGGAAGAGGATTTATGGCTGGGGCGCTTGGCCTACTCTATGCCCCTTGGCTACCAAGGCTGGCGCGCAGAGGCGGTGTATGCGCGAACGGAGTATGATTTACGCGCGCCGTTCAACGGTTTTACCGGCACGGCAGATACTAGCAATATCACCCTGAGCTATCCGCTTATACGCCAGCAGCAGACCAATCTGACGGCGTCTTTTGGTGGGGAGTACACCGAATTAAACGACCGTTTTGAAGGCGTTAGCTATCAGAAGCGTTACGGGCATAGCTGGCCCTTGGCGCTGCAGTTTGATCATCGTGATGCCCTCGGCCAGGGCGGTGTCACCTTTGGGGAAGCTAGCCTGCAAAGCGGCCAAATCAGTAACCCCGCCAATGACAGCGTAGATGGGGGGTATACCAAAGCAAATGTACGCCTTTCGCGCCTGCAGAATCTTGGCCATAGGTTCTCGCTGATGGCGAGGGGCGATATCCAGTGGGCTGATAAACCACTGGATTCCTCGGAAGGGATGAGCCTCGGTGGCGCCCGGGGCGTTCGGGCCTACCCCCAGGGCGAAGTCAGCGGTAGTCGCGTGTGGCTCACCCAAGCCGAAGTGCGCTACCAAGCGACGCCTGAACTTGCGCCCTACGTGTTCTATGACCATGGGGCACGCCAACGCTTTGGCGAAGAAACCAGCGAAACACTGGCAGGCGGTGGGGCCGGGGTGCGCTACACAAACGGCGACTGGACAATTGATACCGCAGTAGCCACACAAACAACGGGGGACGCCGCCTCATCCGATAAGCAGAGAGACCCGCGGTTCTGGTTATCTACCCGTTTCGCGTTTTAAGTGAGGCTTAAAACGCCTTCTCCAGCACAAAGCGCGGTTGGGTGTGCCCTGCTTTGGTGATGGTTTCCGTAAACATCTCAAGCGGGCGCACCCAGAGGCCGTAGTCGCCGTAGAGGGCACGATACACCACCAGCGGCTCTTCGCTTTCGCTGTGTTGGGCAGTGCCAAGCACTTCGTAGAGGCTGCCTTTGTAGTGGCGGTAAATACCGGGAACGGGGGTGGTCATGAGCTCTCCTCTTGGGTGGCGTTTGCGACAGCTGGCTGGTTGGCTTTTTTGGCCAGGCGCTCCAGCACTTTGGAGGCGGCCACAAAGCCAAAAGTGCCGGTCAAAAAGGTAGCGGCACCAAAGCCCGAAGCGCAGTCCAACCGGGTGGCGTCGCCGCTGCCGGGCTTCTGCAGGCAAACTTCACCGTCGGCGCCGGGATACACCAATTGCTCATCGGAGTAGACGCACTCCACTGAGAAGCGCCGTTTAGGGTTACGGGAGAAGCCGTAATCCCGACGCAGCCGCGAGCGCACTTTGGATAGCAGCGGGTCGTGCTCGGTACGGGTGAGATCCGCCACTTGAATACGCGTCGGGTCGGTTTGCCCGCCCGCAGCACCGGTCACGGTAATCGGTATTTTGCGTCGCTTGCACCAGGCGATCAGGGCAGCCTTGGCAATCACGCTGTCGATGGCATCCACCACGTGGTCGGCATCGTCGGGAATCCGCTCGGCCAGGTTGGTGGGTGTCACAAAGGCAGTGTCGGCTACAACCTCGATTTCCGGGGCAATCCGTCGGCAGCGCTCAGCCAGCACCTCCACCTTGGGCTGACCAATCGTGCCATCCAAGGCGTGGAGCTGGCGGTTAACGTTGGAAACGCAGACGTCGTCCAGGTCGATCAACGTCAGCTTGCCAATGCCCGAGCGTGCCAGCGCCTCTACCGTCCAACTGCCTACCCCGCCGACACCCACCACTACCACGTGAGCGTGGCGAAATGCATCAAAGGCACGTTGACCGTAGAGGCGGCGAATCCCACCAAAGCGTAAGTCATGGTCTGTAGAAGCTGAGCCTGCAGCGACAGGAGGTGGCTCGTTCGATGACACAGTTGAGGACATTGCAGACTCACTCATAGCACTTGAAGGGCTGAAGGCTTGGCGTGGGGTGGCGTGCGCAGACTATCCAGCGGTAGATGCCCCGCCCAGCCAAGGTGATTAAACAGCGCGACCATGGTGTCATCCAAGGCACAGCTTAATTGTACCCGCTTGTCGAGCAGCGGATGGTTAAAGGCCAAATAGGTGGCCGCCAGCAATAATCGTGGCGCCCCCAGCTGTTCGGCGAAAAAGCGGTTGTGGACACTTTTACCGTGCTTGGCATCGCCAATAATCGGATAACCCCGCCGTGAAAGATGGCGACGAATTTGATGGCGCCGTCCGGTCAGTGGGCGCGCTTCGACCAGCGAATAACGCGCCACCGGGTAGCGGTCGACCTGCACGGGCAGCTCGACGCTATCCAGGCGGCGAATATCGGTCATCGCGGGCATGGCGGGCATTTCCGCTTTAGGTCGCGTACCGTCTTCTTCCCGCAGTGGGTAATCCAATCGTTCACTTTCCGGCGCTTTACCGCGCACCACTGCCAGGTAGCGCTTTTCCACCTGGCGCTCGCTAAACGCATCGCTGAGCAGGCCAGCCACTGCCGACGAGAGAGCAAATATCATTACTCCCGAGGTTGGCCGATCCAGCCGGTGAACGGGATATACCCGCTTGCCAAGCTGGTCGCGTAAGCGCTGAAGCAGAAATTCGGTTTCACCACGCGCCAACGCCGAGCGATGCACCAAAAGCCCTGACGGCTTATGCACCGCCACCAAATGCTCATCCTGGTAGAGGATGTTGAGTGGCGTCATAACGCTCCCCGATAGTGGCTAATGAATAGTAGCTAACAATCTAAACAGGGCGCCATTGTCGCGGCTGGGAAGCTGGATGTCATCAGTAGTTGGCGGTATTAGATGAGCCATTGGGGAAAACGGGCGATCAATATAACTTCGACACCCCCAGTTGCACCTGATTGCGATCATAACTATACAAGTCGATGTTGCTGCGCCGGGATGAGCGAATCAAAGTAAGTTCGGGTGAAAAACCGTTAAATATCCAGCGGCGATTGGTCAGCCGCAACCTGGTGCGCCATAGATCGTCGCGTCGCTCTACACCAAAGGCCGGTGTCACGTCATCATAGCGAGCGTGGAGATACTCCGGCTGAACCAGTGCCGTTAGGCCACCGAACAACTCCCGGTAGTATCCTACGCCACCTCGGTAAACAGTATTGCTGAGCATATCGAGTTCGGTCGATTCCCTGGACACCCCTAGCAGCCCGATGACGCCGCTTGAGGGTGTCAGCGCGAATTGCCCACTGCCCAGCCAACTGGTACGGGTGCCGTCTAGACTACTAGTTTCATCGTGACGCACCCACTGGTGCTCTAGAGACGTATTCAAGCGTGTGCGAGAAGATGGGTAGTAGGTCAATTCCTGGCGAACGCCCGCACCGTGGTTGTAGGGCTCGTTACCATACCAGCGGTGGAAACCGGTCAGCAGCGTGCTAAGTTCAAGATCGCCGAGCTGAAATTTAGGCCCGATATGCACATTGGCAAGCGTGTCGTCAAAGTCGCCACCGCGATAGTCGGTGCGATACAGATTACCGCCAAGCCGCAAGCGAGTATTGTCGGCAATATGCGGTGTCCATTCTGCACTCGTGTTCAGCAGCAAACCAATGCCCGTCTGGCGCTTGGCATTTTCGGAGAGCTCAAACGGCAGGCCGAAGATGCTGATTTCCTCGATACTCGGGGCGGCATTGATATTGGTATCCGGTGCCATGGCCACGGAGACATCCCAGGTGAATGTTTGGCGCTGGCGAATAGCGCCTAAGTAGCGGTCAATATTTATATTGACCTCGGCTGGTAGATTCCCGCTACGTGCGAAACGGAACTGACGCCCCGCATCGCGGTAATCGCCACTCTCGAAAAGCGCGCGACCAAGCTCAAGGCGAACACGCACCGCCTGGGGGTCGCGAATCAGAATCTCGCGAAAATAGTTACTGGCGTTCTCGAAGTTTTGCTCAGCCATGGCCAGCATGCCAAGCAGAAAGGCGATATCGTTGTTGTTGGCAAAGCGCTCGCGCGCTTCGAGCAAAATGGCCTTGGCCTGCGCATTTTCGCCCTGCCCCATAAGGCGTGTGGCCGCCACGGCAGCGGCTGGGATTTCGCGATTGGTGTCGTTATTGCGTCCGGTAGAATCGGCAGAAGAGGAACCAATAAAGCACCAGCAAACCATAACGGTGGTCATAAAGCGGCAAACAGACATAACTAAGTCCTTATTCGGATGAGGAACAGACCAATGCGCCGTTATCTAACTATAAAAAAGCCCCATCCGAACGGATGGGGCGGTATGGCTAGCGTTTCTGCTTAGTTTTTCTTAACGCCAAAGGATCCGTATGCAGCGCTTCCGTTAGGGTCTTTCACTGACCAAACGCCAGCTGCTTCGGCGGCCTCTGGACCGTAAAAACGGCCACGCAGCTCACCTTCCGAATCAGTGCTCAAACTCGCTGCATTGCCGGGTGACGATATCACTTCGGTTATGCCCGCAAAACGGTTGCCGCTATCATCAAGCCCCCCGGCGAGATTGATATCATTCCAGGGCAGGTCAGCAGTGTCAGTATCACGCTCTATAGCATTCATATTGGTCAAACTGCCGTTCAAAGTTTTATCTGCGAAGTTCACACTCAGATTCGCCTGACCAACCAAATCTCGGGCCAAACCATTATCGATAATAACAGTACCACTCGTTGCCCCGCTGTACTCGGCCGAACCTGTCGTGGGCATATCCATAGAGTGAGTGTCATACCCACTAGCAAAGAAACTACCGTCAGAGTCACCACCGCTGTTACGAATCAACCATTCGCCGAAAACCGCGTAGTTTAGTGAGCCATCAAGGAACTGCTGCGAATTATCCTCCATAGATCGCAGCTTAACGTCATTATCTTCACCGTTAAAAAAGTCATAAGGTAGGTCACCTTCAGTAAAATCTCTATCTTCGATGCCGGCGATTGGCGCGTTCAAACGGACTCTTGACCGACCATCTGAATCATTAGGCAGGACTTCGATCATTGCTGCGTGATCCAGCACAGGCTGCTGGTTGATAGCGATACCACTGCTAGAAGGGGTTGCGTTTATGCTAACGCTGTCTAGGTGGAACTCTTCCCCAACAGGTATAGCTTCAACGGGATTGATGGTCTTGTAGGTGAAGTCCTGACCACCATCACCTTGGCCTGCATCCCCGCCATCCGAGCCACCGCCGTCTGTACCGCCACCATCAGAGCCCGAACCACCACCATCAGTCCCGCCGCCACCGCCGCCTGTGCCCTCGCCCGGATTTAAGGGTTGGCTAGAGCTGTCGTTGCTGGAGCAACCGGTCATGGCAACAATGGCCAGGGCCAGTAGAGAAAGTTTTAGCACCGAGCCGTTCTTATCAATACGTTGCATATTGGTGTCCCCTTATGATTGCTATTTTGCTTTTAGACTCGTCGCAATGACTTAAGAAGCCTCTTACTTCAGCCATTGCTTAATTTGAAAACCATTACCTTAGAATCTTCTTACGGAGTGTAATCATTTCACGTCGAGCCTAGGCAAACTGAAGTAAAGCACGCCTCATCTATTTAAAAATCACTCATATGGGTGAAGAATTTAAAAAATGATTAATGATTAACCTCTATTACTTAGATGGGGGATATACGCATTTATCAGGGCTCCAATTGAGGCCTGGGATAAGCTTTTAAAGTGAGGTATATTTTGTCTTAATAGCTTATACCGACACTCACTACATAGGGGCTGAGGTCGTGTACAACAAAGAAAAGACCACATCTACACTTCTGCATGCGCTATATGACAACGTCACTTGTCCCGACGGCTGGGTTCCTTTTCTGCAACAGATTGCCGTTCACTTTGACTCTCCTTCGGCAACACTGCGTATCACTGATCGCGAAAACCCCGTCGTCCACCAATCCTTTGCCACAGGCCTAGACCAAGGCCTTGATTATGATCATGAGGCTGTCATTTTTGACCCTTTCCGCGCATCGTTAGCTAACGGCCCTTTAGGTAAAGTACATACCAGTAGCGAGATTATTTCTGACCGGGCGTTTGAGTATTGCGATCACTATCAATTATTTTTTCGCCCTAATGGCAATTTTTATGCCATGGGCACCCAATTTGAACGCGATGAATCGTCTGCTATGCATATTGGCATACACCGACCGCGTAGCCGGGGTATGTTTACCCAGCAGGAGAAGGCACAGCTAGAAGATTTGAGCGGGCATTTTCGCCGTGTGGTTCAGTTAACGCGGCTTACCAACCAAGTCCAGGTCGCATTAACACAAGCGCACAATGCCTTTAATGCTCTTTCCTTTGGGGTCTGGATGCTCGACTCAGAGCTTCGCTGTCAATGGCACAATCGAGCTGCTGAAGATGCGCTTACCGCCCACTGTTTTGGGCTACGGCAGCGTAATGGCCAATTAACCATTGATGAGAGCACAGCCGGTGCGGCACTTATGCAAGCATCACGTAAGTTAAAAAAAGGAGAAAGCCAATGCGAGAGTGTGCAGCTAAGTGCCTCTGGTGCTTCACTGATACTTTTTGGTAGCCGCATGGCAGCTCTTCCTTCCTCCTGGAAGGTGGGCCACAACGCCAACATTATCGTCTTTTTACTTGACCCTCATATGGCTGTCCCTCTGGATCATGCACGCCTAAAAAACCTCTACTCACTGACGGCAGCAGAAGCGCGTCTGGTCGATTTATTAGTTCGAGGTCTTGACGTCACTGAGGCTAGTGCTTGCCTGCATGTAACGACACACACTACTCGCTCGCAATTAAAATCAATCATGCAAAAAACTGAAGTCACCCGTCAGCCTGACTTAATGAGAAAATTACTGCTTAGCGGTGGATTAGTTAATTATGAGTAGTCATGAGATGAAAGTTCACCGCATTCCCAGGGAGAGTGGTCGTTTTTTGAGTTTCATGGAGACAGGCCCCTCAGATGCACCGGTTTGGTTTTACTTTCACGGCATTCCTGGTTCCCAAAAAGAAGTATTAATGGCAACTACCAGCAATAGAACTGGAAGCGTACGGCTAATTGCCATAGACCGCCCAGGATATGGTGACTCCACTCAATGGCAGAGCTACAGTTTTAGCGACCACGCAGACGATGTGCAGGCAGTGGCAGAGTATCTTCAAATTAATGCATTTTCTCTATTAGGTTTTTCTGGAGGTGGCGTGTTTGCCATGGCCACCGCCCAGGCCCTCAAAGGCAGGATTCAAAGAGTAATTCTTGTGGGAACGCCTTGTGTACCAATGCTTGACTCACCTTTTAAGCACGCGGGAAGGTTGACTGCCCAGGTATGGCATGCAGCACTGACCGCTCCCAAGGATTTAGCCTCCCAATTGGCAACCTTAACAGTCAACAGCAACCTACTGACTGACGCTTTAATGGACTCCCTAAGCGACATGGAACAACAATCCCTACAAATCTCGCGAGTCTATACAGCATTTCAAGACAACCTGGCAGCAGCTACACAACAAGGCGACATGATAGCGGCTGAAAGTATTGTTAGAGACACACAGTTGATGGTAAAGGATTGGCCATTCAATCTCGAGAACATGGCGATCTCAGTAGAGATATTTCACGGTGAGCAAGATAACTTAGTGCATCTTGAACACGGCCAAGCCCTCGCGTCATCCATTCCTGGATCTACTCTAACGACTCTATCTAAATCAGGGCATTACGACACATTGATTAAAGCCTGTGGGCTAAGAATTCAATATTAGGGAAGCCGTCCCCTTTAATCGCGCAGGCTTCGGCAGTAGCGATGAGAGCTAAGATGTGACGGTTATTAAGCGGCGGTTATCAGTGGTCTCGCTTGAGTTGTTTCAATCGACAGTTGACCCTGGCGGGTGAGGCAAAAGCGGCAGTTGCCCAGGCGGTATATGCTCTTTTAGAAATGCTAAAAATGCCTGCGTCGCCGTCGGTAATGTGCGCTTGGCAAGAGTCTGGACTTCAATAAAGCGCAAATCCATGCCTTGGTCACGAATAGGAATGGCGACCACACGCTGTTGATGGATGCGATAACGAACGGATATTTCGCCAGCAAGCGCTACCCCTCCGCCAAGCATGGCAAAATTGATTAAAGCCTCGGTGTAATCGCTGCTAAAAATTGATTCAAACGCCAGGTTTTGACGGCTACAGCAGATATCAAACAGCTGGCGCAGGGTCGTGTCTGGCGAGGGTAACGCCAGCGGATAGTGCTGAAGCTGCGCCAGCGAAATATGTTTTTTAACGGCAAGCTCATGGTGCGGAGAAACCAGCGCCATAATCGGCGCGGGCTGCCTAAGGGCAACGGTAATATCTGCTTCGGGTTTGAGGCTAAAGGTAATGCCGATATCCGCATCGCCTTCCCTCACATGCCGGGTCGCCTGGGCGGGTGGCCCCACCATTAGGTGGAAATGAATACCGCTGTAACGCTTGCGAAAAGCCGCAATTGCCGCGGGTAAAAAATCGACCGCAAACCCTTCTGAACTGGCGAGACGCACCTTGCCCCGCTGCAACCCCCGCAGCGCCAGGATTTCACTGCCAATACGGTCTGCCTCAAGCTGCATATGGCGGGCATGCATCGCCAGCAACTCTCCTGCCGCGCTGGGCACCATACCGCGCGCACGACGCTCAAACAGCAGCGTATCCAGCTCGCTTTCCAGCCGGGCAATCTGACGGCTAATGGCGGAGGGCGCCACATTTAGCTTCCCTGAGGCTTCACTAATAGAGCCACAGCGAACCACCTCGAGAAAGTAACGTAACGCCGTTTCTTGTAACACGCGTGGATTCATAGTGGCTCCCCCTCACCATAAACATTGCCAAAACGGCAATGATAAGTTCTAAACATTGCACTTGTGGCACTCCTAAGCAATAGATTAGTTTTAATTCAAGGCGGCGGCTCATCTAAAAAACAACAAGCCTCGCCAGTACGCCAAACGCTCATAACCTTCCCTTATTAAAAAACGAGGTATGGCATGCAAACATCGAGAACTCTTTATTGCGTTACGTCACTTGCTTTACTCAGCATCGCGACACCCGCATTAGCTGGCAAGGCCAACGATACGCTGGTCTATGCCTCTGACAGCGAACCTGAAAACGTTAGCCCCTACCATAACAACCTGCGTGAAGGGGTTATTCTCGCCCATTTGGCCTGGGACACGCTGATTTACCGCAACCCGCAAACCAACGAGTACGAGCCGCGCTTGGCCACCGAATGGGAATGGGCCGATGATAAAACCCTGGATCTTGTGCTGCGCGAAGGCGTGACCTTTCACAACGGCGAAGCCTTCAACGCTGACGATGTGGCATTCACTTTCAACTATGCAGTGTCCCCCGAATCCCGCGTGGTGACACGCCAAAATGTTGATTGGATTGAAAGCGTTGAGAAACTGGATGACTATCAGGTGCGCATCCACCTCAAAGAGCCTTTCCCCGCAGCCCTTGAGTACCTTTCCGGCCCAATGCCAATTTACCCCGATGAGTATTTTCAGGAAGTGGGTATTGAAGGCTTCAGTCGTGAACCCGTAGGTACCGGCCCTTACCGGATTACCAACGTCCGCCCCGGGGATGGCGTTAGCCTAACTCGCTTTGATGACTACTTTGCCGACAGTCCCATTGGTCAGCCGGAGATCGCCAATATCGAGTTCAAGGCCATTGCCGATGCGGACTCACGTATGGCGCAATTAATGTCAGGGCAAGTCGATTGGATCTGGCGTGTACCTGCTGATCAAGCTGAGTCGTTAAGCGGTATGCCTCAGCTTAGCGTGCTTGGCGGCGAAACCATGCGGGTGGGTTATATCGGGCTGGATGCCGCAACACGGGAAGATTCACCGCTAAATGACCTTCGCGTACGCCAAGCCATCAATCATGCGATGAACAGAGAAGGCCTGGCTAACGATTTGGTGCGTGGCGGCAGCCAGCCTCTGTATGCCCCCTGCTTTCCCACCCAGTTCGGCTGTGAAACGCAGAACGTCATCGAGTATGAGTACGACCCTGACAAAGCCCGCGAACTACTCGCCGAGGCCGGTTACGCCGATGGCTTCGACATTGACCTTCACGCCTACCGTGAACGTGACTACGCCGAAGCGATGATTGGCGACCTGCGTGCAGTGGGCATCAATGCCAACCTGCGCTTTATGACCTCCCCCGCGTTGCTGGAGCTTCAGCGCAACGGTCAAACCGATATGTCGTTCAAAGCCTGGGGCTCCTTCTCTATTAACGATGTCTCGGCGTTCGTCAGCGTCTACTTCACAGGCGGCATTGACGATCTCTGGCAGGACACTCAGGTGCAGGAGTGGTTACAAGTCGCCGATACCTCGGTAGATCCTGATGTACGCTTAGAGCACTACCAAAAAGCGTTCGCCCGCATTTCCGAGCAAGCGTACTGGGCACCGTTGTTTTCCTACTCCACCTACTACGCCCACACCGCTGATCTCGACTTCACTGCCTACCCTGATGAACTCCCCCGCTTCTACGAGGCGAGCTGGAAATAACGTTACCGATGGCATCTGATCGAGTTAACGGCAGCCGTGGAAATCACCACGGCTAGCCTTCCACAGCGAGGGAGTGATGCTTTATGTGGGCATTTGTTTTCAAGCGCACGCTAATAGCGCTTAGCGTCGCTCTGACTATTTCGGTTCTCTGCTTTAGTCTGCTGCAGCTCTCGGGTGACTTGGCGCTCTCCATTGGTGGCCCCGAGGCCACCGCCGAGCAGGTAGAACAAATCCGCGTTGATTACGGCCTGGACCGCCCGGTGATTCAGCAATTTACCACTTGGCTGTGGGGAGCCGTGCAGCTCGACTTTGGGCGTTCATATTACTACCAAAGCGAGGTAATGGATCTAGTCGTTGAGCGACTACCGGTGACGATGACCCTAGGAATATTGGCCTTGGCGATTGCGCTGGGCGTGTCTATTCCCCTCGGTGTGGTCGCCGCGCTCAAACGTGG
This sequence comes from Halomonas sp. IOP_14, assembly GCF_021021315.1. Taxonomy (NCBI): domain Bacteria; kingdom Pseudomonadati; phylum Pseudomonadota; class Gammaproteobacteria; order Oceanospirillales; family Halomonadaceae; genus Halomonas; species Halomonas sp. IOP_14. The sequence continues at coordinate 123,828 of NZ_JAINWD010000006.1, forward strand.
CAGCTGGATAGACCGTATGGCCATGGCGATTGCGGTCACCGGCCAGGCAATGCCCAACTTCTGGTTTGGCTTAACGCTGATCATCGTGTTTGCCGTCAAGCTGCAGTGGTTTCCAGCCGCAGGTAGCGATAGCTGGCAAGGCTTTGTGCTACCGGCCGTTGCACTGGGCTATTACGCCACCCCCGCCATGATGCGCCTGACCCGCAGCGGCATGCTGGAAGTACTGGAGGCAGACTACATTCGCACCGCCCGGGCCAAGGGTCTGCGCACCGGCACGGTGATCTTCAAACACGCCTTGCGCAATGCGGTGATCCCGGTGGTCGCTCTGGCCGCCGTGGAGCTCGGGTTTATGCTCGGCGGGTCAGTGGTTATCGAAACCGTGTTTTCACTACGCGGGCTGGGGCAGTTGGCGTGGAACGCTATTTCACGCAATGACTATCCGGTCGTTCAGGCCATCGTACTGATCATTGCGCTGTTCTATATCGTGTTGACGCTGCTGGCCGACATTCTCAACGCAGCCCTCGACCCACGCCTGCGCGCGCGCTAACGGAGAACACCATGACAGACTCTCTTACCCCATCGGCTACCGCGCTACAAAGCCAATTAACTCCTGCTTGGCAGACGCGTCTATGGCGCAGCACGCTCAATAATCGCAGCTTGGCCATCGGCCTCTTAATCATTGCCTCGTTGGGGATTGTGGCGCTTCTAGCACCGTGGCTGGCTCCCCATGATCCCTACTTACAGGACACCGCTAATCGCATGGTGTCGCCTTTTTGGCACGACACCGGTAGCTGGACGCACCCCTTAGGTACCGACCGCCTTGGCCGCGACTACCTGAGCCGCCTTATCTTTGGCGCGCGAATTTCGCTGTTTATTGGGTTGGTGGTCGCGCTGATTTCCGGCCTGATTGGTACCACTCTGGGGGTCTTGGCGGGCTACTTTGGTGGTCGCGTTGATGCGGTGGTGAGTTACCTGCTGACCACCCGCCTGGCCATGCCCGTGGTGTTAGTGGCGCTGGCCATGGCCTCGCTGATCGGCGGATCAATGCTAACCGTTACGCTACTGCTAGGCCTGCTGCTATGGGATCGTTTCGCGGTCGTCGCCCGCTCGGCCACCCAGCAACTGCGCGATGCCGAGTATGTGCAAGCCGCCCAGGCGTTGGGCTGCCCTCTGCCCTACATTCTGCTACGCGAAGTGCTTCCTAACATTGCAGGCGCGTTGATTGTCGTCGCCACCCTTGAGGTCGCCAACGCCATTTTGCTCGAAGCAACGCTGTCATTTCTAGGCATGGGTGTGCAGCCACCCTCGCCCTCCTGGGGGCTAATGATCGCCGAAGGCAAAACCTATATGTTCTTTCAGCCCTGGGTGATTACGATCCCCGGCGGTGCGCTGTTTATGCTAGTGCTGGCGATTAACTTGCTGGGTGATGGACTGCGCGATCTCAGCGCACCGGGAGGCCGCAATGAGTAATCTATCAACCGCTGAGCATTCCGCGGCAACAAGCTCGCCTCTACTGACGGTTAAACAGCTGCGCGTCGACTTGCCCGTGGCAAAGGGCACCCTTCACGCGGTACGGGGTATCGACTTTCACGTTGAGCGTGGAGAAATGCTCTGTCTTGTAGGTGAGTCAGGCTGTGGTAAATCCATGACCTCACTGGCATTAATGGGCCTGCTACCGGGCAAGGCGCAGATAAACGCCGATTGCCTCAACTTTGACGGTGTCAATCTGCTCACGGTTTCTGAGCGCGAACGCAGCAATTTACGTGGCGCACGCATGGCGATGATTTTTCAGGAACCCATGACCGCCCTCAACCCCGCCTATACCTTGGGCAATCAGCTCTGCGAAGCCCTGCTTCGTCATCAGCGGGTGTCACGTAAAGCGGCCCATGACCGCGCCCTCTATTTGCTTAAACGAGTCGGCATTAGCGCTGCAGAAGAGCGCATGCGCCAATATCCCCACCAGCTTTCAGGCGGGTTGCGCCAGCGGGTGATGATCGCCATGGCACTAATGTGTGAGCCCGATTTGATCATCGCCGATGAACCCACCACTGCATTAGATGTGACGATTCAGGCGCAAATCCTGCACCTGCTACGCGACTTACAGCAGGAGTTTGGCACGGCGATCATTTTCATCACCCACGACTTGGGTGTCGTTGCGCGTATCGCCGACCGGGTCGCCGTGATGTATGCCGGCGAAGTGATTGAAACCGCCTCTGCACAGGCGCTCTTTAAAGCCCCCAGCCATCCCTATACCCAAGGTTTGTTGCGCTGCATACCGACGCCCGGCAAGACACTGCCAGGCAGTCGTTTGCAGGCGATCCCAGGCGTAGTGCCCAGCTTGGTAGGCAAAATCGAGGGCTGCGCCTTTTGCAATCGCTGCGATCAAGCGGATGAGCGGTGCCGAACCACGCCCCCCTTACAGGCTGTGGCAGGCGAGCACTTTTCACGCTGCCACTTTGCCCATCAGCTAGCCAGCCCAGCGCCACTAAACGATCAGGAGGTAACGTCATGACAAGCACCACCTCTCCTGCAGACAGTATGGATCCTCTTGCCCTTGAACTCTGCGCGCTGTCTAAAACGTTCAAACTGGGCGGTGGCATGCTACATAAGCCTCAAACCTTAAAAGCAGTCAATGAGGTATCGCTACGCGTTCCGCGCGGCCAGGTGATGGGGCTGGTGGGCGAATCAGGCTGTGGCAAGAGCACCTTGGCCAAGATGCTGCTGGGGCTGACACCCCCTAGTTCGGGCGATGTGCTGATCAATGGCAAAGCGATTGTTAACGCTAACCAAAAGGCACTGGCCCGGCATATACAGCCGATCTTCCAAGACCCTTATTCGTCGCTTAACCCACGCCAGCGGATTGCTCAGATCGTTGGTCTACCGCTACGTATTCACGCGCTAGGCACGCCCCGTGAACAGGCAGCGAAGGTCGATCAGATGCTTGACCTGGTCGGCCTACCCAAACGCGCCGCCCAGCAATACCCCGGGCAAATGTCAGGGGGGCAGCGCCAGCGGGTGGCAATTGCCAGAGCGCTGATTATGCGCCCTGATCTGGTGATTTGTGACGAACCCACTTCCGCGCTGGATGTATCGATCCAGGCGCAGATCCTCAATCTACTGCTCGACCTTAAAGATGAGTTTGGCCTTACCTACCTGTTTATTAGCCACGACCTCGCCGTGGTCGAACATCTCGCGGACCGGCTCGCGGTCATGTATCTAGGCCAGATTGTCGAAGAGGGTACCCGTGAGCAAATCTTCACCTCACCACGCCACCCATATACCCAAGCGCTACTCGCTTCCGCGTTGACCCCGGAGCCAGGTCTAGGCGTGCCCGACATAGGCCTGGGGGCAGGCCAGCCCGACCCCACTCAGCCACCTTCAGGCTGCGCCTTCCACCCTCGATGTCCGATGGCTCAGCCAGAGTGTGCCCAGCAAGCGCCCGCACTGAGCGCTATTGCTCAGAGTACTGCTCAAGGCAACCAGTCGAGTGTCGCCTGTCACTTTGCCTAAATACGGTTAACTAATACCTAACGTTAAAAAGGAATGCTTATGTCGCGCCAACACGCCTTAGACAATGCTAAAGCCTATTTTGATAGTGGCGAGTTTTATAATCAGCTTTCGCCGCGTATTGCCATCCGCAGCGAAAGCCAGGAACCCCATCGGCTGGAAGAGCTTCAACGCTACCTTACTGAACAGATTATTCCCGATATTGAGCAGCTCGGTTTTAGCTGGGACATTGTTGATAACCCGACTGAAGGGTTTGGGCCGTTTCTGCTTGCTGAACGCCTTGAGCCAGAAGCCTCGTTCAGCGTATTAACTTACGGTCATGGCGATGTCATCCGCGGCTATGACGACCAATGGGCTGAAGGTCTTTCGCCCTGGAAAATCACCCAGCAAGGGGATCGCTGGTACGGGCGTGGCACGGCGGATAACAAAGGCCAGCACACCATCAATTTAGCCGCGCTGGGCTGCGTGCTGAAAGCAAGCAATGGGCGCCTGGGCTATAACGTTAAGCTGGTGCTGGAAATGGGCGAGGAGACGGGCTCCCCTGGCTTAAAAGAGATCTGCCACCGCTACCGTGACCGCCTCGCCGCCGATGTGTTTATTGGCTCAGATGGGCCGCGTTTGAATGCCGACGCTCCCACGCTGTTTTTAGGTTCACGGGGTTCCTTCAATTTCGACCTTAAACTCCAGGCCCGTGAAGGCGCTCACCACTCGGGCAACTGGGGTGGCGTATTAAAAAACCCTGCGGTGCGTCTGGCCAATGCACTCGCCACACTGGTGGATGCCAACGGCGTTATTCAAATCCAAGGCCTACGGCCTGACCCAATACCCGAAGCCGTGCGTAAAGCGCTCGCCGCATTGGAAGTCGGCGTCGGCGACAATGCCCCCACTATCGACACTGACTGGGGTGAGCCAGGACTATCGCCCGCTGAACGACTGTTTGGCTGGAACACCTTAGAAGTGCTCGCCATGAAGGCGGGCAACCCGGATGCCCCGGCCAATGCTATTCCGCCAACGGCCTATGCCCACTGCCAACTGCGTTATGTGGTGGGCAGCGACCAGGACAATTTTCTCGTCCATTTACGCCATCACCTGGATCAACACGGCTATCACGATATTGAGGTAAGCGCTGCGCGCATGTCGCAAATGGCGGCGACACGACTCGATCCTGAAGACCCCTGGGTGGGCTGGGCGTTGGCCTCTATGCAACGCTCCACCTATAAAACGCCGACGCTGCTACCCAACTTAGGCGGCTCGTTACCCAACGATGTGTTTGCCGAAACCCTGGGCTTACCCACGCTATGGGTTCCACACTCCTACCCCTCCTGCTCCCAGCACGCGCCTGACGAACACCTATTGGGGAGCATTGCTTCAGAGGCACTGACCTTAATGGCGGGGCTATTCTGGGATTTGAGTGACCAAGGATCAGACATCATGAGAGAGAAAGCCTTATGCAAGACAAACTAACCCAACAGGTTTGCGCGTGGCTGGAAGGCCAGCAGCAGGCGATGCAAGATTGCCTTGAGGCGTTGGTCAATGTCGACTCCAACAGCTATGACAAAGCGGGTACCGATGCGGTCGCCGACCTGATCACTCAGTGGCTTGAGCAGGATGGCATCACGGTTATACGCCACCAGCGCCCCGACTCAGGCGATATTTTGGAAGCGCATCTGGGGGGAACGGGTCAAGGCCATGTCTTACTCATGGGCCACCGGGATACGGTTTTCCCCACCGGTACGGTGGCGGGCCGAGGCTATACCCAGCAAGACAATATCGGCTTTGGCCCAGGCGTTGCCGATATGAAAAGCGGCCTGGTGATGAACTGCTTTGTTATGCGTGCGCTAAGCCGCCTGACCACCTGCCCACTACCCGTTCGCGCCCTGTTTACCGCCGATGAGGAAATTGGCTCGCCGGATGGGCGGGCGTTTATCGAAGCGGCTGCCCAGGGGGCACGCGCTGCCTTAAATGTCGAGCCAGGGCGGGTCAGTGGCAATGTGGTGACGGGCCGCAAAGGGGGCGCTGGTTTCTTAATCGAAGTCACTGGCAAGGCCGCCCACTCGGGGGTTAGCCATGCCGATGGCGCCAGCGCGATAGAAACACTCGCTCGAAAAATCATCAAGCTGCATGCGTTAACCGACTATGAGGCAGGCATCACCACCAATGTGGGCACCATCACCGGAGGCGTGTCCCGCAATACCGTCGCGCCTTTCGCGTCGGCACAGTTGGACACTCGTTTTGTAACCACTGCCCAGCGTGATCAGCTGTATAAAGCCATTGGGGCGATTATCGCGGAACCCGACGTTCCCGGCACTCTTGCGACCATAGAACAAACCTCTGAATTTTATCCTCTCGAAGCGCGTATGAGCAGCGCGCTGTTTGAGTTTTATCAGGTTCAGGCTAAGGCGATCGGGTTTCCTGTTGACGGCGAATTCACTGGCGGCTGTTCTGATGCGGGCTGGACGGCCAGCCTGGGCATTCCCACTCTGTGCGGTCTTGGCCCTGTCGGCGCAAAAATGCACACTGACGAAGAGTACTGTTTGCTGGACACACTGGTGCCGCGCACTCAGGCACTCGCTTCTACGTTATTGAATTTGCACGATGTATCCTTTGCTTCGGCACGTTAAATTGGCAATGTAACTGCTAGCCAACTACCTTGAGTAAGCAACGCTGCTACAGCGTTTCCATGGATTCGGAAGGAGATCAACATGCGCTATTCAACTATACGTTTCTCAACACCGCTTACCGCTATTGCCGCCTCGCTGCTGCTCGCTACCTCAGTGGCACAAGCCAATGAAACGCTTGATGTCGAGATGCATAAAGTCAGCACCGAGGGTAATGAAGAGTCAATCGGTACCGTATCCCTTGAACATACGGATCACGGCTTACTGCTGACACCTTCGTTGACGGGCCTTGAGCCTGGGGTCTACGGTTTTCACGTTCACCAGAATGCCAGCTGTGATCCCGCCGAGAATGACAGTGGCGAGATGACCGCAGCACTGTCGGCTGGCGGACACTATGACCCTGAAGAAACCGGCACTCACCAAGGCCCCTATGGAGAAGGTCATTTAGGCGATCTACCGGTGCTAACGGTTAATGAAGATGGCGAAGCCAATCTCCCCGTCTTGGCGCCGCGCTTGAGCATGGAAGATATGCCTGGCCGCAGCTTGATGATTCACGAAGGCGGCGACACCTACAAAGATGAACCCCACCTGGGCGGCGGCGGCACCCGGATGGCCTGCGGCGTCGTTGAGTCTTAAGCTTTACCGTTGTTATTAATCGACAAAATGGGCAGCCACTCAGCTGTCCATTTTTTTGCTTACGGCCCACTAAAGTCTAACTGTGATTTTATAGTGGTTATCTGTACATTCAGCTCTGCTAAAGAAGTGCCTGCTTGCATGCTCACCGACATGCTCGCCCATCCCCCTCACTGCTCTAGGTACCTTAGATGATCACCTTTATCGTATCGATCCTGCTGCTGATAGCGGGCTACTTTACCTATGGGAAATTCGTTGAGCGTGTGTTTGTCACTGACCGCAAGCGTCAAACGCCCGCTTTCAGCATGCGCGACAACATCGACTATGTGCCGATGAACACTACGCGCAATTCACTCATTCAGTTATTAAACATTGCCGGTGTCGGCCCTATTTTTGGCCCGATTCTCGGCGCTCTGTATGGGCCAGTGGCGTTTGTGTGGATTGTGATTGGCTGTATCTTTGCCGGTGCTGTTCACGATTACCTGACCGGCATGATCTCGATCCGCAACCACGGCGCTCACCTGCCGCAACTGGCCGGCAAGTTCCTGGGTAAAGCGATGAAGCATGTGGTCAATGGTTTCGCGATTCTGCTGCTGCTTTTAGTCGGTACGGTATTCGTCACCTCGCCTGCGGCGCTGCTGGCCAATATGACCTCGCTGTCGTTAACGCTGATCATCGTCGCTATCTTTATTTATTACTTGATTGCCACCCTGCTGCCGATTGATAAGGTCATTGGCCGTATCTACCCCTATTTTGGCGCCCTGCTGCTGTTCAGCGCGGCGGGTATCGGTATCGGCTTGATCATCACGGGCGCTCCGATTCCTGAGCTCTCGTTCCAGAACATGCACCCTGACGCCGCACCGATTTTCCCGCTGCTGTTTTTAACCATCTCCTGCGGCGCGCTTTCAGGTTTTCATGCCACCCAAACGCCGATTATTTCGCGCACCACCCAAAACGAAACCAATGGTCGCAAAATTTTCTACGGCATGATGATCACCGAAGGCATTATCGCGATGATCTGGGCGGCCGCCGCCATGAGCCTGTTCTATGGCGACCAGTCGCTTTCCGATGTGCTGGCGGCCGGTGGCCCTGCTGCGGTGGTCAGCGAAGTTTCTACCACCATGCTCGGCGCTATAGGCGGCACCCTGGCGGTACTCGGCGTTATTGTGCTGCCGATCACCTCGGGCGATACCGCTTTCCGCAGCGCGCGGATGATCATCGCCGACTACATTAAGATCGATCAAAAGCCGATTATGAAGCGCGTCATGGTCGCTCTACCGCTGTTTGTGGTGTCTTACGCGTTAACGCACATGGACTTCACACTGCTGTGGCGCTACTTCTCCTGGGCGAACCAAACCACCGCCGTGATCGCGCTGTGGGTAGGCACCATGTACCTGGTGCTGTCGCGTAAGCCTCACTGGATTACCTCGATCCCAGCCACCTTTATGACCATGGCCACGTTTACCTACTTAGCCTACGCGCCGATCGGTTTTGGTCTACCGCTGCAGCTAAGCTATGTGGTGGCCGCGTTAGGCACACTCCTTTGCATTGCGCTGTTTATGAAGCGTGTCCGTCGCCTAAGCCGGGCAACTTTTGCTGTTGATGAGCCGGCGGTACCAAGCCAGTTTGTGGACAGCGGTGAGGCGATTGCCGCTAAATAGTTAGGCGCTCCATAACGTTACCGCCACACTTTCTTCACAGGACGCTCTTCACAAGACACTCTCCACACAAGAGTCACGCCACAAAAAAGGGCACACATCAGCCACATAACCGTGTTTGATGCGTGCCCTCGCTTTTTCTCCTATCTCTTTTATCCTACCTTTTCTCCCCTACTCCTCATGTTTATCGCTTCCATGCTGCTGCGGTATAGACGAATACAGGCAGGGACTACTCTAGCGGTATCGACCAGAAGTAGGTCTCGCCGGAACTATCGTCCACACCGTCGTTGTCGCTGACCAGCCAGGCGTTGCCATTATCGTTGACCGCCATTCCTTCAATCTTGTCCACCACAAAGCCGTTGTAGCTGGCTAGGTCGGGAATCAGGTCGCGCACTAGCTGTTTCTCGACCACCGGCAGTTCACCGCCCAGCGGGGTGGGTTGCAGGCCGTCGAGGGCAACGCGGGTCACTTGCTTAACCTTAGCCTCGGCGCCGATCTGGTTGTCGCGCTCGATCAGATACAGCCAATCGCCATGGGCAGTGATTTCGGAGAGGCCAATCCAACCCTGTTCCACGTTATCCAGCGGGTAATGAACAGCGGCCCACTCGCCACTGTCGATATCAAAACGCAGCAGCTTGACCATGCCCTCGGGGTCATCCTGCCAAGGGCGCTGCACCGCCAGCCACAGTTGATCATCAATGCGCGTGACGCCTTCTAATCCCCACTTCAATGCCTGTTGAGCGAGCGCCTCGGGCAGTGCAATTCCTTGGATAATCTCGCCGTCGGAACCCACATGATAAAGGGTGTTGGCAAGGCCTTTGTCGTTACCTTCGGAAGCGACCCAGAAGCCACCTTCACCATCGGTGGTAATGCCTTCCATATCCAGCCCTAGCGCAGGCTCACCGTTGCGGGTCACGTCCAGTGCTGCCGTAATCCGCGCCGGGGAGGCTGAGGGGTCGATGGTAAAGATGCGCGGCTGGGCGCTGTAGAAGCTGTCGTTGACCGCGTAGAGCATGTCATCAGCGGCGACCAAACCGGAAAGTGCGCCCCAGCCGATCAGTTCATCAGCGCCCGCCGAGGTCAGGGTGGGATAGACCGCTGGCGCATCCTGGTATTGATAAATCATGACATGGGCGCGGGGGCCGCCGTCTTCGCCCAGATCCCCTTCATTGGCGGTGGCTAACAGGCCACGGCTGGGAATCGCCACGGCGCCTTCGGGAGACAGGCCCGAGGGCAGTAGCTGGGTGAGCTGCGGTTCGGCCAGGTTGCTAACGTCATAAACGCCCACCAGCGAGCCGCGCTCGGAAAGCAGGAAGACATAGGGCGTACCTTCGAACACCGCAAACTCCATCCCCTCCGGCTCGCTGCCTTTGGCATCCGAACGCTTATCGGGGTAGTGACCCGCTTCAATCACCGCGCGCTCGAATGAAGTACCTGACTCGTATACCACCTCGCCACGCTTGTTGAAGATCGTCCAGCCGCGCGCGCCGCCATCCATATCGCCTTCGTTGGCAATAGCGAAGTGGTCGTTGTCGATCCACTGCAGCGCATCCGGCTCGCGCAGACGCTCGGCTTGCTGCTCGTTGAAGATCAGTGCACCGTCATCGCTGGCGTCAATGCCGTCCAGGTCGACAGTCCCGGCGCTGAAATCCGCCACCACCTTACCGGCGTAGTCGAGCACCACCAGGTGGTTGTTCTCCTGCACGGTCACGACGGTCTCACCCAGGGTGTTGATATCGACAAACTCCGGCTCGGGATCCTCGGGGGCGATCTCGGCGAGCCCGGTTACGTCGGCGTAGAGCAGGCTGTCACAGTTAACCAGCCCTTCCGCATTGATCTTCACCAGTGCCACGGAACCGCCGGGCATCTGCGGTACACGTCCATCGCCCGCCTCTTCGTCGCGTTCGTTCTCAATGGCGACAGCGACAAAGCGCCCATCGGGGGCCGCAGCGGAAGCTACACTATCGGGCTGTCCGTCCAGCGGGCAGGAGGCGAGTATCTCGCCACTGGCTAAATCGACCGTGCGCAGCTCCCCGGAAGGTTCGCTGTAGGAAACCGATGTATTCACTCCGACATAGGCCATATTGCCGAGCACCGATACGGCCGTAGGCTCGCCGTCCATAACGATATTACCCAGCGGTTGCGGATTAGCCGGGTCGCTGATATCGATGCGCCCAATCACGCCCAGCGGGCTATCGGTATACACCAGCGTCATGCCATCACCGGAAGCAGCAATGATTTCAGGCGCGGTCTCGCGTGTACGATCCTCGCCCTCGGCCATGTTATCGGGAACCGCGAAACTGGCGATGCGGTTGAAATGTTGATCTGCCGCGCCTGCCGCTTGCGTGGCGGCCAGCACAGCAGCCAGCGCCAACAGGGTTGGTCTGCGTTTGAGTATCATGATGGAGTTAATCCCTTGCCTAAGCTTAAGAAACGACTGATTAAGTTATTAAACTTGCTATGTCCGATTAACCATCCAACATCATAACGATGTCAGGCTTATGACACTCACTGGCTAAGTTAGCGCCGTTGGCTATCGGCACACCTCAGCGCGAAATCCAAGTTGCCGCAAAAATGTTAGATGGGTAAGTAGTGAAGGAACGCATAGGGGAAAAGGGAAGCAGGAAAATCGATAGGTTAAAGGAGACCTTAGAACGAAAGCAGCCAGTCAGTTAGCCCTGACTGGCTGCTTTTTAGCTAGTTTTGGTTGCTAGCTTACTTCTATACATACGCGACATACGCGCGATAGCGTTTTACTCGTCGCCTGCCATCTGCATTTGGCGTTGCATGTAATTCTGAATACCCACCTTGTCGATCAAACCAAGTTCCGTTTCGATGTGATCGATATGGTCTTCTTCGTCGGCGAGCAGATCGCGGAGCATGTCGCGGGTAACGTAATCTTTAACGCTTTCACAATAGGTGATGGCTTCGATGTAGTCGTTGCGGCCATCGTGCTCAATTTTTAGATCGCTTTCGAGCATTTCTTTGACGTTTTCGCCAATGTGCAGCTTGCCCAGGTCTTGCAGGTTGGGAATACCTTCCAGGAATAGGATACGCTCGATGATCTTGTCAGCGTGCTGCATCTCTTCGATGGACTCATCGTATTCCCACTTGGCGAGTGCTTTTAGGCCCCAGTCTTTGTACATCTTGGCGTGCAAAAAGTACTGATTGATCGCAACCAGTTCGTTGCCGAGCGCCTTATTGAGATGCTCAATAACTTTCGTATCACCTTTCATGACGTCACCTTTTCTACTGTAATGCTGATGTTTAATCTAGTTTAGACAATACGATCAAGCAGTTACGTTTGGAGAAGAGTATAGGCGCAAATAGCTATACCCCCAGCGTTTCTGAGAGTATAGATAAGATGATTAAAAGTTCAAGCAAATCAGTTATTTGCTAAAGATAACCCTAACAATAGTGATTCGCGTCACACGGCGTAGGCAAGGCCCATATCGGCTTCTTGACGTGCTTCCTGAACGGCATCGCGGGTAATTGATTTAGCGTAGCACGCGCACTTACCGCACTGCGTTGCGCAGCCGGTTGCCTCGCGTACTTCTCGCCAGCTGCGCGCTCCGTCGCTAACGTGCTGGCGAATCTGATGATCGGTTACTCCCTTGCACACGCAAACGTACATGGCGACACCTCATAAAAATCATGAGATAAATGTAAATGATTCGCATACATCTTATCAAGTAGAAATGACTGCTTTTTGCTATCCATTCGTCTTAATAAGCAAGAGCAGCAAAATAACGTACTGGCGTAAAAGCACTTTTTGCCCCATACCAGCTGAAATTATTTTTTCGGCAAAACCACCGTTTGCGTGTTGGAAGCAATATCCGGCCAGCTACGCCGCTGTTTATCGAACAGCACCCATAAGTAGCCCAAACCAAACGCCAGCAGCGAGAGCCACGCCACCGCGCAGCGGATGAGGCATTGCTTCAAGTTCAGTGAATACCCGTCTACCGTTTGCACCCGTAATCGCCATGCCTGCATACCCAAGGTCATACCACCGCGCGACCAGGAGAAAACAAAAAACAGCGTGACAAAAAACACCAGCAAGAGCTGCAAACTCAAAACATCGCTGGCCGTAGTGCCAATCTCTTCGGGCTGTTGACCCAGCACATAGCGGAAAAACAGCATATGCACGACGGTCACCGCAATCCAAATCGCGGTGACCAAAAAGCCGTCATACAGCATGGCGCCCAGTCGTCGGCCAAGACCGGCTGGCCATACGCTGTCCAACTGAGTAAAGCGTCGTGTTTGCATAGTTCTCTTCGTGGTTGCTGGCTGTTTCTGGACGATACGAGGCTGTGATGGCTACTATTGCGGCATTAACCATTGCGACGTAGAAAGTAGATCCCGACCCCAGCGCAGGCCAGAGTCGGCACCAGTACGGCCCAGACGGGTGAAAAGCCAAATATCGTCGAGGCGGGCGCCAGTAGATCCTGAACGTACTTAAAGCTCAGCCCAGTGACAACGCCATAAAACACCCGAGTACCAGCGGCCACGGTGCGCAGCGGGCCAAATACAAAGGAGGCGGCAATCAGCACCAGCGACCCCATGGTGAGCGGCATCAGCATCTTCTGCCAAAAATACAGCAGTGCCTGATCATTCTGCAGGTTCTGCTCTTCAAGGAACTGGGCATAGGCCCAAAGCTCGCTGGGCGCCTGACTCTCAATATCGCGCAGCAGCCTCTCTAGCTGGGTGGGGGTGAAAGAGGTGTCCCAACCCATGCTTGCCATCTGCTCAGACTCGGTGTGATCGTCAAAAATACGCGTGGTAGCGACGTTTTCCAAACGCCAGGCATCGTTTTCCCAGTGTGCGCGCTGAGCGTAAGTGGCTTCGACCAGTTGGCGGTCATCAAAGCGATAGCGGGTTAAATCGAGCACGACGTTATCCGCGCGAATTGCCCCAAAACGGTAGACGCTGTCACCCTCTATCTGCCAGCCGCTGCGACTGGTCAACACAGCGCCTTCACCCTGGAGTTTTTCCAGCCGCCACGCCTCGGCATACTGCTCGGTGCGTGGGCTAACGTATTCGGCAACTAACAGCACCACGACCACGACCACCAGCACGGGTTTCATCACCCCCCATACAATGCGCGCCAGAGAACGCCCAGCGGCGCGCATAACGGTAAGCTCATTGCTGGAAGCCATGCTGCCTAAGCCAATCAGCGCGCCAATTAATACGGCTACCGGGGCGTACTGATAGAATCGCCAAGGCGTGCGCATTAGCAGGTAAAGCAGCGCATCGAAGGCGGTATAGCCCGCCTGCACATCGCCTAAATCATCGATATAAGCGATGGTAATATCCAACCCCAGCAGCACGAACTGAACGACGATAATGGCCGCCAGCACGTTGCGGGCGATATAACGATCAAGACGGTCAAGCACCATTATCGCATCCCCTTGCGTTGCGAGCGCCATAGCAATAATAGGCCCAGCCCTAAAAACAGCCCATGGACTGGCCACACGCCCAGCGTGGTGGACCAAGTGCCACTGCCAATCGCATCGACAACCGCGAGCAGCAGACTAAGATAGGCGACGTATAAAAATACCGCGGGCAGCAGTTTGCCAAAGCGCCCCTGGCGGGGATTAACCCGGGAAAGCGGCTGCGCCATCAAGGCCAGCACAAACACCATAAGCGGGAGCCCTGCCCGCCACTGCCACTGGGCTTGGGCACGGGGGCTTGGATTACTCCATAGCGCAGGCGTAGTGGCGTACTCCAGTGAATCCAGTTCCTGCCGGTCGCGATTCAGCCCTAGTCGCAATGTATAACGCTCAAACGTTAGCCGCTCGGCGCTCTTATCGCCCGGCGTCACCCCGTAGCGCTCACCGTCATCCAACACCAGAAAACGGCTACCCGTTTCGAGGCGGGTTTCCTGATAGCCCGATGCCGCCCGGGTAACGTAGTCGTGAGTACCTTCGTCGCCTTGTTGGTTCTGCTCGTGCACCAGCACATCCTGCATTTCCGTTCCGTCGCTTGAGAAGCTGCCGATGTAAGCGGTACGGCCACCGCCGAACTCTTGAAAGCGCCCCGGCGCCAACACGGAAACATCCAGGCGACTGCGCTGTTCTTCCAGCGCGGTCTCGGTTTGCAGCGCCCCAAAAGGCGTCAGCCACAAGCTGCAGACACCGACCAGTACCGCCACCACGCTGGCAGGCAGCAACGTCACCTTCAATAGCCGCGTGGGGCTCATCCCACAGGCGACCATTACAGTGATTTCGCTGTTCATATAGAGCTGTCCGTAGGCGAGCAGGATGCCTAGAAAAAACGACAGCGGTAGAATCAGTTCCATAAAGCCAGGCAGGTGAAACATCATCAGACTGCCTAGCATGGTGACGGGAATATCGCCCTCCGCCGCGTCCGAAAAATAGCGGATAAAGCGGCTGCCCATAATCACCAGCAGTAGAATGCCAGCGACTGCCGACATGGTGAGTAACACTTCGCGAGTTAGATATCGAAATAAAATCAACGCGCTCTCCGGCTAGTCGTGCAGGATGCCATGCAATAAGCGTATGGCTTGGGTACACTAATCAAACTATTTTCAGTCCCTTTTCAAAATCAAAAGCAACGGGGCATTATCCCGAATCCCTCGATGCTTGTCTTGTTGGAGACGTCATGGAATTTTCCGTTCAGACCGCGAACCCAGCCAAAGCTGAAACACCCTGCCTTTTGGTGCCGGTTTATAAAGGGGGCGACTTCCTGCCCACCGTTGCCAAACTGGACGACGCCAGCGAGCGCCTGATTGGCCAATTGCTCGAACGCGGCGACTTTGACGCAGCACTGGGCAACGTGCAACTGGTACCCTTTGCGCCAGGCCTGGGGGCCGAACGCATTTTGCTGGTGGGCTTGGGAGAGCGCGAAAAATGCCAGGAAGCGGCCTTCATCAAGGCGCTGGATGCGGCCATGACAGCGCTAGTGAAACTGCCTATTGACGAAGCCAGCGTAGTATTTGGCGATGTTCCGTTGACTGACCGCGATGCGGCCTGGAAAGCGCGCAAGGTAATGGAAGCTGCGGAGCGGGCTATCTATCGCTTTGACCAGTTCAAATCCTCGCCCGCGCCAGCCCCCAGCCTTGCCAAGCTGACGTTAATTATCACCGATGCCGACGCTGTCCCGCAGGTTAAGCAGGGTGCGTTAGTGGGCAACGCTATTGGCCAAGGCATCAACTACACCCGCACGCTGGGCAACCTGCCCGGTAACGTGTGTACGCCCAGCTATTTAGCCGAGCAGTCAGAGCAGTTGGGTCGCGATTCACAAGGCGCGCTCGAGGTCGAGATTCTCGATGAAGAAGCGCTGGAAGCCCTGGGCGCAGGCTCGCTACTATCCGTAGGCCGCGGCAGCAAAGAGCCGACACGCTTGATCGTTATGAAGTACCAGGGCGCCGAAGAAGGCGAAGAAGCGCCCCATATATTGGTAGGCAAAGGCATTACTTTTGATACCGGCGGCATTTCGCTCAAGCCCGGCGAAAGCATGGACGAAATGAAGTTCGATATGTGCGGCGCCGCCAGCGTGTTCGGCACCGTCAAAGCGGTATTGGCGATTAAACCCAAGCTCAACCTGGTATTTATCGTTGCCGCCGCGGAAAACATGCCAGACGGCAATGCCACCAAGCCCGGCGACATCATCAAAACTCTCAAAGGTCTGACCGTCGAAGTGCTTAACACCGACGCGGAAGGCCGCTTGGTGCTGTGCGATGCACTCACCTACGCCGAGCGCTTTACTCCCGCCAGCGTAGTGGATATCGCCACTCTCACCGGCGCCGTGATTATTGGCCTGGGTCACCACGCCACCGGCCTGCTCTCCAACGACGATGACTTAGCGTTGGATCTGCTGGATGCGGGCGAAGCGGCTTGGGATCGCGCCTGGCACCTGCCGCTGTGGGATGAGTATCAAGAGCAGCTCGAGTCCAACTTTGCCGACCTGGCTAATATTGGTGGCCGCCCGGCGGGCACGATTACCGCTGCGTGCTTCTTGTCACGCTTTGCCGACCACTTCCCCTGGGCGCACCTGGATATCGCCGGCACCGCCTGGCACTCCGGCAAGCAAAAAGGCGCCACCGGTCGCCCCGTTGGGCTGTTAACCCAGTACCTGCTTGACCGTGAAGCAGATGCCCAAGTAGAAAATAGCGACGTCTAACAACACAATCAGGCAATCAACGGTTGCCTTTATTTGACGCAACCGTTACACCTAAACCCATTAGCGTGTGCCTTATCTCAAGGCACACGCTACACCCATTATGACGCCTATATTTGCCCTTCAGGGCTTGGATCAAGTAGAGAGAACATGCCGTGCCCACTAACTTTGAGATTCTGCCATCCAACCAGCCGATAGCCGATGAGATCCGTGACAACATTCTCAAAAACCCCGGCTTTGGCAAACACTTTACCGATCACATGGCCCATGTGCGCTGGACTGTTGACGCCGACTGGCACGGCCACCAAGTGCGCCCTTACGGCCCGCTAACGCTGGATCCAGCCGCCTCTGTGCTGCATTACGGCCAGGAAATATTCGAGGGCATCAAAGCCTATCGCCATGCTGACGGATCGATCTGGACGTTCCGCCCCGAGAAAAACGCCGAACGTTTTCGCCGCAGTGCGCGCCGTTTAGCGCTGCCGGAGCTGTCCGACGAAGACTTTATCGGCTCGCTGAAAGCGCTATTAGCGCAAGATCACGCCTGGGTGCCCACGCCTGCCAGCGCATCTGACGAGTGCAGCCTCTACCTGCGTCCGTTTATGATCGCCTCGGAAGCCTTCTTGGGCGTACGCCCCGCCCACGAGGTCGACTACTACGTCATCGCCTCCCCCGCGGCGGCGTACTTTAAAGGCGGCGTTGCGCCGGTGTCGATCTGGCTCTCCTCGAACTACAAGCGCGCTGCCGCAGGCGGTACTGGCTTTGCCAAGTGCGGCGGTAACTACGCCGCCTCATTAGCCGCGCAGAAAGAGGCCGAAGCCCACCAGTGTGGCCAGGTCGCATTTCTTGATGCTGCTGAAAACAAGTGGGTGGAAGAGTTGGGCGGCATGAACCTGTTCTTTGTCTTCAAAGATGGCCGTTTGGTGACGCCGCGCCTGACCGACACCATTTTGGAAGGCGTCACGCGCAACTCGGTGCTCACGCTGGCCAAAGATGAAGGCCTAACGCCGGAAGAGCGCGCTATCAGCATTGACGAGTGGCGTGAAGGCGCGGCGTCTGGCGAGATCACCGAGGTATTTGCCTGCGGTACCGCCGCGGTCATCACCCCGGTGGGCGAGCTGGTCACCGAGAACGAGCGTATCAAGCTAGCTGCCGGTGGCAATAATGAGATTGCCATGCGCATTCGTACCAAGCTGCTCGACCTGCAGTATGGCCGCAGCGAAGATAAGTACGGCTGGCTAACCCAGCTGGTTTAAGCGGTTTTAAAACCAGCGCTTATCCTTTCAGCACCGCCGCATTCTTGCGGCGGTGCTGTTTGCAATCGACGTATCTGAAATCGTTTTACCTGGAACCGCTATGGCGCGCATTGATTTCTACATTCTGCCCGATACCACCTTGGAGGCGCGCTTGCAGTTCGCCTGCAAACTGGCCGAGACCATCTGGCGCAAAGGCTACCGCCTGCATCTCCACTGTGAAGACAAAGCCCTCGCCGAGCAGGCCGATAACGCGCTATGGAATTTCCGCCCGGACGCCTATTTACCCCATGCTCTAGAAGATAGCGAGATGGCTGCCAGCGTGCCGATTACGCTAGGTTGGCAGCAGTTGCCGGTGCCCACGGAAGAAACCGCGCTGCTTAATCTACACCCGGAAATACCCGAAGGCGTAGAGCGCTACGCGCGAATTGCCGAGATTATTAATCAGCACCAACAGGTGCTGGTCGCCAAACGCGCCTGCTGGCAGCGCTATAAAGAGATGGGCCATGAGGTCGTGCCGCATAAATTGGGGTAGGCACAATGCATCCAGCGCGAAGAGGCTTGACCAGACGCTGAAATTGACGCCTTTCTCCATCGCGAGCTGAAGCGAAGTAAGCCATGACGATAAGTGAACTTCTTGATATGGTCGCACGCGGCGAAGACAGCCGCCACCAGTTCAAACGCGATGCCACCAACGCGGATGGCCTTGCCGCTGAGATGGCCGCCTTTGCCAACAGTGGCGGCGGGTGGTTGTTGCTGGGCGTCAATGATGACGGCTCAATTGCAGGGCTGGATGGCGCGGCGGTACGGCGGTTGAACCAGCTACTTGGCAACGCTGCCTCCCAGCATGTACGTCCTCCCGTGCATCCGCTGACCGAGAATGTGCAGACAGATCAGGGCATTGTAATAGTGATGGAGGTGCCCGATGGGCTGGCCAAACCGTATCTTGATAATCAAGGCCGCATTTGGGTCAAGCAGGGGTCGGACAAACGGCATGTGACCTCCCGCGAAGAACTGCAGCGCATGTTCCAGCGTTCTGGGCTGGTTTACGCTGATGTAGTACCAGTAGCGGGTACTTCGGTGGAGGATATCGATGACAAGGCGTTTACTGGCTACTTCAATCGCCGCTATGGTGAGAGCAGCGAGTTCTCCGGTCTGACACGGGAGCAGTTGCTGCAGAACTTGGGCCTGGGCGATGGGCAGGAGTTGAATCTGGCGGGGCTGATGCTGTTTGGTCGCAATCCTCAGCGCTGGCGTCCGGCCTTTGAAGTGAAGGCAGTGGCCTTCCCCGGCACCGCGCTGCACGATACTCGCTACCTGGATAGCGAAGATATCAAGGGCACCCTACTGGAGCAGTTCCGTGGCGCTTTTGCCTTTATCAAGCGCAATTTGCACCATGTGCAGCACGGGCGTAGTTTCAACACCCTGGGCGAGTTGGAGATTCCCGAAACGGCGCTGGAAGAGTTGTTGGTCAATGCCTTGATTCACCGAGACTACTTCACCAGCGCTTCCGTCCGCTTGATGGTCTTTGCCGATCGTGTGGAGATTGTCAGCCCTGGCCACCTGCCGGATAGCCTGAGCGCTGAGGACATTCGCCGGGGTAAGACCATCCGCCGTAATCCTACGCTCACCGAACATGCCAGCCATATCTTACCCTATCGCGGTATGGGCAGTGGCATTCCACGAGCGCTTGAGGCATGGCCAAAGATTGACTTGCTTAATGACCCTTCAGGCAATCAATTCAGTGCAATCGCTTGGCGGCCAGAGGCGGAGTGGACGGATGATACCCCACCAGTCACCGGGGAAGTCACCGGGGAAGTCACCGGGGAAGTCACCGGGGAAGTCACACGACTACTCGCGGTCTTGCAAGGCGAAATGAAGCGCTCAGATATACAAGCAGCGCTTGGGTTGAAGCATGAAGACCACTTTCGGGAATCCTATCTGCGTCCGGCATTAAAGGTCGGCGCTATTGAAATGACAATTCCAGACAAGCCACGCAGCAGCCGTCAGAAGTACCGTCTGACAGCAGCCGGGCAGAAATGGGTAGCCACTCAAGGAAGACAACATTGATATGGGCAAACCAACCTGAAAAGAGGGAAGACTGGTCAAGGTCAATGCCCTGAGAATTGATTGATTCGATCCGTCAAGGTGCCAGCGAAGGCGAGCTCCCCTCGGCAGCGTGAGTTCTGCTCTGAGCGTGCCGTCTGGAGCGGTGGCCGCTAACCAACTTCAGCAACGCATCCAGTCAATGCTGTTCGAACATACCAACATCTCGAAGAAGCCCGAGAAAATCATCAGCCACAAACACGTGACCCCGCACTTGGCGGGGTCATCAACGGAAGTCGGCAATCGCTGTCAGTGCGTCCCAGGCGTCTTTGCCTTAGCCCCCCTGTTGCTGCATCTGCTCCTGCATCTGTTGTTGCATTTGCTGCTGCTGTTGAGCCACGGCCTCATCCAGTTGATCGCGCTGCTCCTGAGTGAAAACGCCTTCGATCTGAGACTGTATGATAATGCTATCCGCGGTCATCTCGGCCGTTAGGTCACCAAGACGCTCTGCATCTGCCCGAATGGCGGCTTCGTCATAATCAGTCTGAACGTGCTCACTGAGTTGCTGTTGCAACTGCTGGGCTTCCTGCTCATTGGCACCAACGTCGTCTTGCATCTGGGTCAAAAGGTTGCTGAGTTCTTCCTTCTGCCCATCATTCAGATCGACCATTTCGTCAAGTTGATCAACTTGGTCATCGACACTGGGAGTGCTACCAGCCATTTGCTGGGCCATGGCGGGAACACTGAATGCCAGTGCTGCAACGGCTGGAAGGAAAAGCTTGGCTACGTGCATAAAAACTCCAATTGCGAACAAATTTGTACTTCCTGCCCGACGAATCCTGACGGGTCTTGTGATCCGACACTGCTGTTTTTAAAAAATTCGTCGTAACGGTAAATTGTTGATTACCATTAGCGGGCTCTGGCCGCGCCCTTTGCCCTCATGGAGACGTAAACGTGTTCACGCGCTACCCGCTTGTTACGATTGTCATCGCCCAGCTGTTCGGCACCTCGCTATGGTTTAGCGTTAATGGCGTTGGCTTGGCGCTTCAGGAGGCCGTCGGCCTCAGCGAAAGCGATTTGGGTCTGCTCACCATCGCCGTTCAGGCAGGGTTTATTACCGGCACGCTGCTGATCGCAACCACTGGTCTTGCCGACCGAATTCGTGCCAGCCACCTGTTTGCGATTTCTGCCGTTCTCGGCGCACTGATCAACGCCGCCTTTATCGGCGCGGCTGAGAGCGTGACGCTCGCCGCTGTTGCGCGCTTTGCGACCGGGCTTTGCCTGGCGGGGATTTATCCGCTAGGCATGAAGCTGGTGGTGAGCTGGACACCCAGCCACGCCGGCGCCGCGCTGGGTTGGCTGGTGGGCATGCTGACCCTGGGCATTGCCTCGCCGCACCTGCTGCGCGGTTTAACGCTGCATTTACCCTGGCAGTGGCCGCTGCTGCTGGCGTCACTGCTGGCGCTGGCCGCTGCGCTAATGATTTTCAAGCTGGGCGTTGGCCCCCACCTGCCAGCCACCGCCAAAAGCGGCCGCCCCTGGGCAGGCCTGGCCGCTTTCAAACAGCCCCGCTTTCGTGCCGCCGCACTGGGTTATTTCGGCCACTGCTGGGAGCTTTACGCCCTTTGGGCGCTGGTGCCGTTTCTGGTCGCCCGGGAGCTGGAGCGCTTGGGTGCTGCAAACAGCGCTCAACCGTGGCTAAGTTTTGCGGTGATCGCGTTGGGCTTACCGGGCTGCGTGCTGGCAGGCAAATGGAGCCGACAGATTGGCAGTGCCCGAGTGGCCTGCGTGGCATTGGCTACCTCCGGTGCGCTCTGTTTGGTTTATCCCCTGTTGGGCAGCGCCTCGCCCTGGCTGCTGCTGGTGCTTCTCGGCGTATGGGGCGTTAGCGTTATTGCCGACTCCGCGCAGTTCTCTGCGCTGGCCAGCGCCACGGCTCCACCCGAGCGGCTAGGAGCAGCGCTGGCGATGATGAATGCGATCGGCTTTGGGCTGACCATTCCTTCCATTGCACTGGTCACAGCGCTGTGGTCGAGCCAGTCGCTGGCTGTCATTTGGTGGCTATTGCCGGGCCCCATCCTCGGGCTAATCGCCATGCGCGGATTTTCTGCCCATAAACAGCTCTCATAAACACATCACATACGTACTGTGCACCCACAATAGAGCGTGAGTAGCCCCTGACGACCACTGCCCTTACGCGGTATACTCACGCCCATTAAATTATGCATTTATGCATTTGCGCATTTATGCGTTTATACATTTTTGCACATTTCTCGCCAGCCGTGAGCCAACTCTCCATGGAAAAGACCTACCAACCCGAACAGATCGAAACCCGCTGGTACGAGCGCTGGGAAGCCGACAACCGTTTCGCCCCCTCCGGCCAGGGCACGCCTTTTTCGATCATGATTCCACCGCCCAATGTGACCGGCAGCCTGCACATGGGCCACGCGTTCCAGGACACCATTATGGATACCCTGACGCGCTGGAAACGGATGCAGGGCAATAACACCCTGTGGCAGGTAGGCACCGACCACGCCGGTATCGCCACGCAGATGCTGGTGGAGCGCAAGATTGCGGCTGAAGAGGGCAAGACCCGACACGACCTTGGTCGCGATGCGTTTATCGACAAAGTGTGGGAGTGGAAACACGAGTCCGGCGGCCATATTACCCGCCAGCTGCGCCGCATGGGCGCTAGCGTCGACTGGTCTCGCGAACGCTTCACCATGGACGACGGCTTCTACAAGGCGGTACAAGAAGTGTTTGTGCGCCTGCACGAAGAGAAGTTGATCTATCGTGGCAAGCGCCTGGTCAACTGGGATCCGACACTGCACACCGCCATTTCTGACCTGGAAGTGGAGAACAAAGAGCAGCAGGGCAGCTTCTGGCATTTCCGCTACCCGCTGGCGGACGGCGTCAAAACCAACGATGGCAAGGATTACCTCGTAGTCGCCACCACCCGCCCGGAGACCCTGCTGGGCGATACCGGTGTGGCGGTGAATCCAGACGATGAGCGCTACGCCTCTCTGGTCGGCAAGTTCATTGAGCTACCGCTGGTCGGTCGCCGTATTCCGGTGGTTGCTGACGAGCACGCCGATATGGAGAAAGGTTCGGGCTGCGTCAAGATCACCCCCGCCCACGACTTCAACGACTACGAAGTCGGCAAGCGCCAGAACCACCTGCTGATAAACGTCTTCTCCAAAGACGCGGCGATCCTTGAACAGGCCGAGATCTTCGACCTGAAAGGACAGCCCCAGCCCGATGTAGACGCCACTCTGCCTGCCAAGTACGCAGGTCTCGACCGCTTTGAAGCGCGCAAGCAGATCGTTGCCGACATGGACGCCCTGGGCCTGCTAGAGCAAGTCGAAGCCGTTAACAACACCCTGCCTTATGGTGACCGTTCGGGCGATGTCATTGAGCCGCTGCTCACCGACCAGTGGTTTGTAGCCGTGGAGTCCCTCGCCAAGCCCGCCATCGAAGCGGTGGAAAATGGCGATATCCAGTTCGTGCCCAAGAACTACGAGAACATGTACTTCGCCTGGATGCGCGACCTGCAGGATTGGTGTATCTCCCGCCAGCTGTGGTGGGGCCACCGCATCCCGGCCTGGTACGACGAGGAAGGCAATGTCTACGTTGCTCGTAGCGAAGCCGAAGCTCGCGAGAAGCATGAGCTCGGCCCCGACGTAACCTTGACGCAAGATGAAGACGTACTCGATACCTGGTTCAGCTCGGGCCTGTGGACGTTCGGCACCCTCGGCTGGCCGGAACAAACCCCGGAGCTGGAGACCTTCCACCCTTCCAGCGTTCTAGTGACCGGCTTTGACATCATATTCTTCTGGGTTGCCCGGATGATCATGATGACCCTGAAGTTCACCAAGCAGGTACCGTTTAAGACGGTTTACGTACACGGTTTGGTGCGCGACGGCCAAGGGCAGAAGATGTCCAAATCCAAGGGCAACGTACTCGACCCCATCGACCTGATCGACGGCATCACGCTGGATGAACTGCTCGAAAAGCGCACCGGCAATATGATGCAGCCGAAACAGGCCAAGGCGATTGCCAAAGCGACCAAGGACGAGTTCAAAGACGGTATTGAAGCCCACGGCACCGATGCGCTGCGCTTTACGTTCCTCTCCCAAGCCACCACCGGGCGTGATATCAAGTTTGATATGAGCCGCCTGGACGGCTACCGCAACTTCTGCAACAAGCTGTGGAACGCCTCGCGCTACGTGCTGATGAACGCCGAAGGCGAAGATTGCGGCACTGGTGGTGAAGAGGTTGAGCTTTCACTGGCCGACCGCTGGATTATCTCGCAGCTGCAGAAAACCGAAGCCCAGGTCACCAAGGCGATGGACGAGTACCGTTTCGACCACGCCTCCCAGGCGCTGTATGAGTTCGTCTGGAACGAGTACTGCGACTGGTACCTGGAGCTTTCCAAGCCTGTTTTGTGGGATGAAAATGCCACGGCAGAAGCCAAGCGCGGTACCCGCCGCACGCTGGTACGCGTACTCGAAGCGATTCTGCGCCTTGCTCACCCGATGATGCCTTATATTACCGAAGAGATCTGGCAGCGCGTGTCGCCGCTGGCAGGTGTGTATATGGGTGACGATGCGTCGATCATGCTGCAAGCCTGGCCAGAAGCCGACGAAAGCAAAATCGACGACCAGGCCAGCCTGGATATCGAGTGGTTGAAAGGCGTCATCATCGCCGTGCGTAACATCCGCGCCGAAATGAACATCGCCCCCGGCAAACCGCTTGACGTGCTGCTCACCAAAGGCAAGCCCGAAGACGCCGAGCGCCTGGAGAGCAACCGTCGCTTCCTTTCCAAACTCGCCAAGCTGGAAAGCGTTACCTGGCTTGAAAACCCAGACGATGCCCCGCTCTCAGCCACGCAATTGGTGGGCGATATGGAAGTGCTGGTACCGATGGCGGATCTGATCGACAAAGACGCCGAAATCGCCCGCTTAAGCAAAGAGATTGAGAAGCAGGACAAGCTGATCGGCGGCATCGAGAAGAAGCTTAGCAACGACGGCTTTATCGCCAAAGCCCCGGTAGCGGTGGTGGATAAAGAGCGCGGCAAGCTGGCCGAATTCCAAGCCACCAAGCAGTTGCTGGAAGAACAGCGCGCTAAAATCTCAGCGCTGTAAGTCCTCCCCCGGCGCCAGGCAGCTCTGACGGCATGGCGCCGGCGCGCCGCTTGCCCGCTGATCGGATAGCGCCTATAACGGGTAAATGGACTCCCCCAGCACAGACAGCGTTTCGCCCCGACACCCCCTGGCAGTCTTGCGTTTCCTTGGCTTGGTACTCTTGGGCAGTGTCGTCGGCGGAGTGGCGGCTCTTGTAGCCGTTGGCTTCGTCAATGCGGTGGTATGGCTCAACGACCTGCTGTTGATCTCCCCCCGAGGCCAGATGATGGCTGCAGACACCTCTCTGGTGATACTGGCTACCCTGCTGGTGCCAACCCTTGGGGGGCTGCTCGTTAGTCAACTGCACCGCGGCCTGCCTGGGGGCCGCTCCCATACCCCTGCCGACGCCATCGCTGCCGTCCAGACCCGCCGAGGTCGCCTACCCGCCAAGGCTGGTGCTCTCTCAGCGTTAAGCGGTTTGGTGTCGTTAGGCGCAGGCGCCTCGGTGGGTCAGTACGGCCCCCTGGTACATCTCGGCGCGACTCTCGGCTCCCTAATCACACGCTTGCTGCGCCTGGGGCGCTCAGAGGACAATATCACTATCGCTTGCGGGGTAGCGGCAGCCATCGCTGCGGCCTTTAATGCACCACTGGCGGGCATTGTCTTCGCCCACGAAGTCGTGCTACGCCACTATGCCCTGCGCGCCTTCGCGCCAGTGGCTGCCGCCGCCATCGTCGGCTATGTGCTGGCCACTCAGTTGCTTGCTCAGGGGACGCTGTTCCATATCACTGAGCCTGGCGTGCCTCAACCTTGGGAATTCGCCCTTTTCCTAGCCTTGGGTGGCCTAGGCGCCTTGGTGGCTGGAGGCTATATGCATGCCATTCTTGCCATGGGCCAGCTGGCCAAGCGGCTACCGCTGCCCACCAGCCTTCATCCCGCACTAGCCGGGGCTTTGCTCGGCCTAACGGCTCTTTGGGTACCCGATATTCTCGGCATGGGCCAAGAAACCCTGCGCTTCGCCACCTTGCCCGGGGCCTATAGCGGCGGCGAGCTGCTGATGGTACTGCTACTAAAGCTGGCCGCGACCGCTTTGTGCCTGGGGCTGGGTTTCGCTGGTGGTGTCTTCAGCCCAGCGCTGGTGATCGGCACCCTCTTCGGTGCCCTAGCCGGCACCCTGGTAGCGGAGCTGGGCGGTGGCCAGGAGACGTTTATCTTCTATGCGGTGTGCGGCATGGTCGCGGTCACCGCACCGGTTCTCGGCGCGCCTCTTACCACCCTGCTGATCGTCTTCGAACTTACCGGCAGTTATGCGTTGACCACCGCCGCCCTGGCCAGCGTCACGCTAGCCAATCCTCTGGCCGCCCAACTGTTCGGCCGCTCGCTATTCGATATTCAATTAGCCCGCCGTGGTTTGGATCTCTCCGCTGGCCGCAGCCGCGCCGTGCTCCAGGAGGCGCGGTTGACCGAGTTGATTAGTCATGATGCCGTCACCCTGGCCCCCGCGACCCCACTGAAAGCGGCCATCTCGCGCCTTAGTCAAGCGGGCCATGGCGAAGCTTATCTGGTGGACGGCCGAGGGCGCTACCAAGGCTGCGTGACCCTGGCGAGCCTGGAGACCTTCCGCGAAGGCAGCGAGGCCACAACCCTGGCCGACTGTCCCGAAACGCCCCGCCCAGTGCTAGATCCGCACGCCTCACTTTGGGAGGCAATGCAGCAGCTACAAAAGGTCACCGGCGAGGCCATCGCCGTCGTGGATGACGAACGGCGCTTCTTGGGGGTGGCCTATGAGTCGAGCATTGCTCGAGCCTTCTTGCATCACAGCGACGCCCTACGACGGGAGGAACACGGTGCTGGCTAGACGATTGATCCCAGGACTTCTGGCCGGGCTGCTCGTCCTGGCAACCCCCATCAGGGCGAAAGTGCCCGACACTGCCGACTCTCTGACAGTATTGAGCTGGGGCGGTGCCTACGAGCACGCCCAGCGCAGTGCCCTCTTCACACCCTTCACCGAGGCCCATGATGTACCGGTGGCAGTGGACAGCTATAACGGCGGCCTGACGGAACTGCGCCAGGCCGTGGCGGAGAACGATGTCCCCTGGGACGTACTCGATATGACCCGCAGCGAGGCCATGGCAGCCTGCGAAGAGGGCCTACTGGAGCCACTCCCCCCCGAGCTAGCCGCCCCAGCGCCGGACGGCACTCCGGCATCCCAAGATTTCCTTCCTGGCGCCCTGGGTCGCTGTTTTATCAGCCATTCGATCTTTGCCACCGTCGTGGCCTATCGCCGTGATGCTTTCCCCGGGGAGCGCCCCACTCGCATCGCCGATCTCTTCGATCAACAGCGTTTCCCTGGCCCCCGGGCCTTACAGCGCACCCCCGCGGCTAATCTGGAGTGGGCGCTGCTCTCCTACCGGGTCCCCCGGGAAGAACTCTACCGCCTGCTCAGTACCCGCCGTGGCCTGGACCTGGCCTTCGCCCGGCTGCAAGGCATCGACAAACTCCACTGGTGGGAGGCCGGTGAAACCCCGGTGCGCCTGCTGGAGGAGGGCCAGGTGGTCATGGCTTCCGGCTACAATGGCCGCTTCTTCGCCGCCATGGTGGAGCGCGACCTGCCCATCGAGATCCTCTGGGACGGCCAGCTCCAGGAACATGAGACCTGGGCGATCCCCCGCGGTGCCCCGAACCCCGAGGCGGCCCAAACATTTATCCGCTTCGCCACCACCAGCGAGCGCCAAGTGGAGTTGGCCCGGCATATCCCCTATGGCCCAACGCGACGCTCTGCTGCTATGCAGGTTACCACCCACCGCGACAGTGGCCTGGACATGCGCCTGCATATTCCCACCCACCCCATCAACGCCCAGGGTGCGGTGACCAAGGACGAGACTTGGTATGCCCGTACCCAGGAACGCATTGAGGCCCTCTTTCGCGAGACCCTATTTCGTGAAGCCCTGACGACACAAGAATGAATGCGCAGTGCGGTTTCAAAAAATGGGCGGTTACAGTTAACGTGGCAATGCTGATAACCGTACTACGACATTGGGAACGAGGTGATCGCACTCCCCATGGCCCAGCGCTGGCATTACTGCATAGCGTTGCCAAGAAACCAAAGGCTGTACTGAGAGCATTGGGCTAACAGAAATGCTCTTTTAAATTAAATTCGATATTTTTGAATTTGAAGCTGTCGGCTACTATGTCGGTTCACTCAGACTGAGTGTTATTGCGTATTACCCAACCGTTTAACCATTGGCTGCACCATAAGCGCGGAACCAACCCTCAGCGCTTCAAGCGGCCCCGTTGGAAGATATCCAGACGAGGTATAAAAACCAACTGCAGCTTCGTTGCTTGTTGTTACTGCGAGCTTTATACACTCACACCCTTTATTTACAGCCCAGGTACTAATTTCACCTAGAAGCGACTTGGCGATCCCCTTCCCTCGCAGCGCAGGTGAAACCCACATTTGGTAGATATGCGCCATTTTCGTATCGGGCTCATGTATTACCCCCCAGGCTAGGCCAACCGCTTGGCCCTCCAACTCAGCAATTAAGGGCAGAGCGTCCAGGCCTCGCCATTTCAGATCCAAGCGTGTCTGCCATTCAGTGTCTGAGAGCGTTACTTCCTGCTCGTAAGTTGAGCCAAAAGAGTCAGGCGCATCCTCAAGAGAGTTCAACCGCGCCAACTTATAAAGCTGCCAATCTTGCGGGGTTAATACTCTGCTCTTTACGTCACTCATGATCGAGATCTTCCTGCATGATGATGAGGGCCCCTGAGGTGCTAAATATCTTGTGCGTAACGCGCAAGCATCTCTTCCTGTGACTCGGGGGAGCCGCTACGACCTATTTGCTCGTGAATCATCTGCCCCATCGTCGGCAATACGGAACGCTCGCGACGGCTCTCATCTGCCCATAGTTTGGAGCGCATAAAGGCTTTAGCGCAGTGAAGGTAAGCCTCCTCAACCGTCACCTCAATAACCACTTTTGGTGCTCGCTTCTCTGATGCAAAAAGCTGCAGCTTTTCTTCATCCACCGAGACATGCGCCGCGCCATTTATGCGTAGCGTCTCATCGATCCCTGGGATTAAAAACAGCAATCCAGCCTGACCGCTCTCGACAATATTTTTAAGTGAATCCAATCGGTTATTACCTGGAGAATCTGGAATTACCAAAGTAAGGTCATCAACCACCTTGATAAAACCTGGCTCTCCTCCACGTGGCGACGCATCAAAGCCCGACGCGTTTCCAGTGGCGATGACCACAAAGGGAGAAAGCTCGATAAATCGCTGACAGTGCCGGTCAAGTCGCGATAGCTGCTTCTTCAGCGCTCTCTCCTTTGGCTCAGGATATAGCTGGTATAGCTCTTCGGTGGTGCGAATCATAATTCCCCCGATACAAAAACTGCCGTCTCAATAATAATGAACCAGGCACCCGCTATTGCTCGCGCGTAAATGGCGATGGCTGTTAACGGTAAGCAATCCCGACAACGCCAGCTCTAATCCCACAAAATCTACTTAACCACAACGCTAGCAGAAAATACTCCGAAGATAATTAACTTATTAGTTATGACTCATAATATCTATGCAGCGCTAGCGCATGACATATTGGTCCCCTTACCACTCACTTTAACCACATTTTCTTACGAAACGTGTAAGGTTGGTACAAGAACGGCCACTAAGTGGCATCGCTGATTCAGCAACGACACGGACTGCTCTATGCCGACACCAACCGAAGCGCGTTTACAGGCTCTGGCAAGCGAATTAAAGCGGGCCGGGATTGCATACCATGAGCTTACGCCGATGGCGGATACCGGGCTGGCCCATGATCATGTGTGGATCCATCGCAGCGTGGGCGATGACTGGGTGGCGCGACTGCCGAAGCAGAGTCAGATGAATCTGCCGCCTGAAGAGAACCTTGCCTATCAGACTGCCTGCTACCAGCGCTCTAGTCCTGGCGGACACACGCCAGCACTTTACGGCACTCTGCCGCCGAGCGAGGCACTGCCCCGGGGTGGGTTACTGGTTGAGGCTATCCGTGGCCGCTTGGCCAAGTTGCCGGAAGACCTGCCTGCCATCGCGGATGCTCTAGCCAGCTTGCATAGCCAACCGCTGCCCAGTGTCGCAGAGCAGGCACCACTGCTTGCCCCCGAAGACCCATGGCAAGCGATGATAGATGAAGTGCGTCAGCAGGCTAACTGGTTGAGCGACGCGCAACTTTCGAGCAAGGTCACCCAGCGCATTAAGCAGGAGCTGGACTTACTGCCACCTCACTTAAGCGATGCCGCGCCGACACTGATTAGCTTTGACACCCACCCTGGCAACTTCTTAATCCACGACGATGGCCGCGCGGTGTTGGTGGATTTAGAGAAGTGCCGCTACGGCCTGCCGGGTATCGACCTCGCCCACACCAGCCTCTACACCTCGACCACCTGGGACGTAAGCAGCCAAGCGGTGCTATCGCTAAGTGACGTGATTAGCTTTTATCGCCGCTGGCAAGCCACCATGGGTGAAACGCCGGACATCGACACCCTCATTGCCTGTCGCCGCGCTACCTGGCTCTGGTCGTTAACCTGGTGTGCCAAGTGGCGCGCCCAGCACTTAAACGCCGTAGATGCCCAGCAGCGCGGGGAAGACTGGTCCGCTGAACTCACGGATCCCGCCGTGATCGACCACGTGCGCGACCGCGTTGAGCACTACTTATCGTTAAACATTATTGATCACGTGCACAGCGAGCTACAGTGTTTGCAGGTTTCCCTATAACATCTAATTTTACTAATATTTCTTAGCTGTGCTTACGCTTCTAACAAAAGGGATATTCGATGCCTACTCGCCACCCTCTTCGCCTCGCTATTGTCACCACGATGCTTGCCTTCACGGTTCCGGCATCAGCCAACCCCGACCCTAGTGATTGGCAAAGTGTCGTGGCACAGGCCGAAGGCCAAACCGTTTACTGGAATGCCTGGGGCGGTGATACGCGCACCAATCGCTACATCGACTGGGTGGCGGAGCAAATGCAGGCACAGTACGGCGTCGATGTGGAACACGTAAAGCTGGACGATACCGGCAGCGCGGTAGCTCGGGTACTGGCAGAAAAGCAGGCGGGCAACCACACCGAGGGCAGTATCGACCTGATTTGGATCAACGGCGAGAACTTCGCTGCGATGCGCGAAAGCGACCTGCTGTTTGGCCCCTTCGCTGAGTCGCTGCCCCATTTTGCGCTCACCAATGCCGCCGATAACCCTGAGGTGGTGACCGACTTCACGTTACCTACAGAAGGCTATGAATCGCCCTGGGGTAAAGCGCAGATCACCTTTTTTTACGATAGCGCTCAAACCGAGACACCACCCCAGAATATGCAGGCACTACTCGCCTGGGCC
The DNA here is from genome assembly GCF_021021315.1 of Halomonas sp. IOP_14. NCBI lineage: Bacteria > Pseudomonadati > Pseudomonadota > Gammaproteobacteria > Oceanospirillales > Halomonadaceae > Halomonas > Halomonas sp. IOP_14. Next base: position 155,167 of record NZ_JAINWD010000006.1, read on the forward strand.
AAAGCCAATCCCGGCCAGTTCAGCTATCCGCGTATTCCCGACTTCACCGGCAGCACCTTTTTAAAGCAGGCGCTGATCGAGCTCACCGGTCAGGAGGAGGCGCTTTACCAGCCAGTTTCAGAAAGCGACTTTGAGGCTGTCACCAAACCTCTGTGGGCCTATTTAGATGCGCTGCACCCGCACCTGTGGCGCAGTGGTCGTACCTTTCCCGACTCCGGCCCCAACCTGCGCACGTTGATGAGCGACGGCGAGCTAAGTTTGGCTTTTTCGTTCTACCCCACCGATGCCGCCGTGGCAGTCATGGAGTATGAGCTGCCCGAAAGCGTGCGCAGCTACGTGCTGGAAGGCGGCACTTTGGGTAACGTTCACTTTGTGGCGATCCCCTATAACTCGCCGCATAAAGCCGGGGCCATGGTGCTCGCCAATTTCCTGCTTTCACCGGAAGCTCAGGCGCAAAAGCAGTCGCTAGCGATGTGGGGAGACCGCAGCGTACTGGATATCGATCAGCTAGACGCCGAGAATCAGGCGCTGTTCGAGCAGGGTGATCGCCATCCTTCCGAGCTACCGGCGGACGCGCTGTCCAACACCCTACCCGAACCACACCCCAGTTGGATGACCGCCCTGCAAAATGCCTGGCTTGAGCGTTACGGCGTTAACTAACGATGCTGCGACTGGCCCCAGCACTCATCATTGCCCTGCTAGTACTCCCCGTTGGGGCGGGTCTGATGATGGTGCTGCTGCCTGCGTTTGGCTACTTACCAACGCTAGGCGGCCATGGCGCTAGTTTAGCCCCCTGGCAAATGCTGTTCGACCAGCCGGGGCTAGGACGTTCAGTGATGGTTAGCTTTGCCAGCGGGTTAGTCAGCACAGCCGTAGCGCTGGTAATTGTGGTGCTGTTTTTGGCCGCCAGTCGGGGCACTTGGTTAGATCGCGGCATACGACGGTTGGTATCACCGCTGCTCGCCATCCCTCACGCCGCTATCGCCTTTGGGTTTGCCTTTTTGATTGCCCCTTCGGGTTTGGTGGCGCGGCTGATATCGCCGTCGCTAACAGGATGGGAGCGCCCCCTGGACATGCTGATCATCAACGATCCCTGGGGATTCTCCCTAATGGCGGGGTTGGTACTAAAAGAAGTACCGTTTTTGCTGCTGATGAGCCTGGCGGCACTGCCGCAGTTAGCGCCGGAGAAGCGCTTGATGCTGGCAAGATCGCTAGGTTACTCGCCTACCATCGGCTGGTTAAAAACGGTGCTTCCCTCGCTCTACCCACTGATTCGCCTGCCGGTTTATGCAGTGATCGCCTATGCCACTTCGGTCGTCGATATGGCACTGATTCTTGGCCCGAAGCTGCCCCCCACGCTGAGCGTATCTATCTTGGGTTGGTTCAACGACCCGGATATCAGCCAGCGTTTTATGGCCTCGGCGGCGGCGGTACTGCAACTGGGCGTCACTGTCGCTGCACTGCTGTGTTGGTGGTTGTTAGAACAGCTGATCCGCAGCCTGACGCGGTACTGGCTGATCAATGGCAGCCGCCAGCGTGGCGAAATCATCCTGCGCCTCGTTGGCCGCTCGGCATTACTGTTTTCGAGTATCACAGCGCTGGCAGCCTTGGTTGGGTTGGGGCTATTTTCACTGGCCGGTTTTTGGCGCTTTCCAGAAGTGTTGCCACAGATGCTAACGCTGGATCACTGGCAACGCAGCGGCCCTATGCTGGCTACACCGCTCATTAATACGGCATTGATTGGACTTGTTTCTACCGCCTTGGCTACGGCGCTAGTGCTAGCAACGCTGGAAAATGAACACCGTCAGCACATTCAACCCAAGCGCGCGTTATGGTTACTCTATTTACCCCTATTAGTGCCGCAAATTGCGTTTCTATTTGGGCTAATCGTGGCCGCTGAAAGCCTGGGCATTCGCCCTCAACTTGGCTTGGTTATCGCTGGTCACCTGCTGTTTGTACTGCCCTATGTGTACCTCTCCTTGGCTGAGACCTATCGCCGCTTGGATCCGCGTTGGCTCAAAGTAGCGCGTTCACTGGGGGTGTCACGCAGTGCCGCTTTTTGGCGGGTTCGCCTGCCGCTGTTGCTCGCGCCGCTGTTAACAGCGTTTGCCGTAGGCTTGGCAGTGAGTATTGGCCAATACTTACCCACCCAGTTACTCGGTGCGGGCCGCGTGACCACCGTGACGACCGAGGCAGTCGCGCTTGCCTCTGGCAGTAATCGACGTTTAATCGGCGTCTGGGCATTAGTGCAGGCTGGGTTACCGTTGATTGGCTTTATGCTTGCGCTAGGGCTGCCCCGTTTATTGGGTACCCACCGCCGTGATTTAGCTACTTAAGAGGGACAATGTGACAGCTTCTTTTTGCGCGCCGCTACGCCTTGAGCAAGTTTGCATCGCCCTGGCAGGCCGTGAGTTACTGGCAGTGGATGCCACGATTAGCTCCGGTGAAGTACTCACGGTAATGGGGCCTTCGGGGTCGGGAAAATCCACTTTATTGGCGTATATTGCAGGCTTCCTTGATCGCGAATTCACCGCCAGCGGCGGCGTATGGCTGGGCGAGCGCAATTTGCTCAGCCTTCCCGCCGAACAGCGCAACATCGGGCTTCTGTTTCAGGATCCGCTGCTATTTCCGCACTTAAGCGTGGGCGGCAACTTGCGCTTCGGACTGCCTCGCCATCTAAAAGACAAGCGCCAGCAGGTTACTCAGGCACTTGAACAGGTTGGGCTAGCAGGCTTTGAGTCCCGCGACCCCGCCACCCTTTCCGGCGGCCAGCAATCACGCGTGGCGTTGATGCGCCTGCTGCTCTCCAAGCCGCGAGCGGTGCTGCTGGACGAGCCGTTTTCCAAGCTGGATACGGCGCTGCGCCAGGAGATGCGCACACTGGTGTTTAGCCAATTGCACACAGCAGGCCTACCTGCGCTCCTGGTCACCCACGACCACGAGGACGCCAATGCAGCAGGAGGGCCGGTTATTGAGCTCGGCTGACCAACCACCTCGGCTGAGCATCGTGATACCGGTGCTTAACGAGGCCACGGGAATTGAGGCGTCACTGACACCGCTACAAGCGCTGCGCGACCAGCGCATTGCGATACCCGTTGAGATCATTGTCGTGGATGGCGGGAGCAGTGATGCCAGCGCTCACATTGCCAAACCACTAGCAGATCGAGTGCTCAGCAGCCCAGCCGGACGAGCATTGCAAATGAACCTGGGCGCTCAGCATGCCACTGCGCCCGCACTGCTGTTCCTGCACGCGGATACTCACTTGCCCAAGAACGCCGTTGAGCAGATAACCCAAGCGCTTAACGGCCACGCCTGGGGGCGCTTTGATATTGAGCTTGCAGGCCGCAGCGGCTGGCTGCCCGTGGTGAGCTGGATGATGAACCAACGCTCACGGCTCACCGGCATCGCCACCGGCGACCAGGGCATGTTTATGCGTGCGAGCACTTTCAAAGCAGCCGGTGGTTTTCCCGAACAGCCACTGATGGAAGACATTGAACTGTCTAAACGACTCAAACGGGTGTCTCGGCCCGCCTGTTTGCAGGCGAAAGTGGTAAGCTCGGGCAGGCGCTGGGATGAGGTCGGCGCTTGGAAAACGATCCGCCTGATGTGGCGGCTGCGCTACCGCTACTGGCGCGGCGTTAGCGCAACCCAACTCGCCAAGGAGTATCGCGATGCCCGCTGAAACGCCCCACCTGCACCTGCTAGCCAAAGCGCCGCTGGCGGGGCAAGCTAAAACGCGCCTGTCGCCCCTACTCGGTTTGGAAGGTGCGGCCAACGCCCACGCGGAGCTGGTACGCCACTGCGTCGCAAATGCCTGCAAAGCGCTGCCTGCCGCCAATGTCACACTATGGACAGCGCTTGATCACGCCCACCCGCTGTTTATCGAGCTTCGCGAGGCATTTGGTGTGACGCTAAGCGCCCAGCCAGAGGGTGACTTAGGCGCAAGGGTTCGCCATGCCCTGAACAGTACTCCAGGGCCCGCTATGCTAATGGGCAGTGATTGCCCAAGCATCACCAGCGCGCTAATCACCACCTGCGCACAGCAGCTAGCCAGCTTTGAGGTGGTGATGTTGCCCGCCGAAGATGGCGGCTACGGCTTTGTGGGTACCCGGCAAGACTACCCTGCGTTGTTTGAAGATATCCCCTGGGGTACCCAAAGCGTGCTGACCACCACGCAGCAGCGTATTGAAGCATTAGGCCTCCAGGTCGCCTACCCCGCGACTATTTGGGACGTGGATCGCCCTGAAGACTGGCAGCGCTGGAAGGAGCTAGAGAATCTCTAATTAGCCGTTTCAGTGTAAGGAAACGGGCACTCTCCTCACTCAGTGACAACCGATACTTCCCTTATTAGCGCTGGAGTTTTTATTGTGACCCGACAACGTTTGATTATTGCAGCGCTACTGATCACAGCCATTGGCGTGTTTTTCATTAGCGGTGCCCATCAATGGTTCACCCTGGAAACCATCAAAGCATACCAAAGCGACTTCCAAACGGCATTTACTCAAAATCCTTGGCAGGTAGCGGGGATCTTTTTTGCTGTTTATGTGGTGATAACGGCGCTCTCACTGCCGGGCGCCACGCTGATGACCTTACTTGGCGGTGCGCTATTTGGGCTCGGCTGGGGGCTACTGATTGTCTCCTTCGCTAGCACCATGGGGGCCACGCTGGCCTTTCTACTTTCACGGTTTCTTTTCCGTGGCCCTATCGAAAAGCGCTTTCCACGCCAGTTTGCCTCGGTGAATCGCGGCGTGGAGCGCGATGGCGCTCTTTATCTATTTACCCTGCGTTTAGTGCCGGTATTTCCGTTCTTTATGATCAACCTGGTCATGGGTCTAACGCGCATAAAAACCGTCACTTTTTATTGGGTAAGCCAGCTCGCGATGCTGCCCGGCACCGCCATCTATGTGAATGCGGGTGGGCAGTTGGGCGAGCTAGAGAGCCTTGGGGGTATTCTTTCACCGACGCTTATCGCCTCGTTTTTACTGCTGGCCATCTTCCCCTGGATAGCTCGACGCATTGTACAGCTGGTTCAGAAGCGCAAAGCTTATAAAGGTTTTACCCGGCCAGCGGGCTTTGACTACGACATTGTGGTGATCGGCGGCGGCTCAGCCGGGCTGGTTACCAGCTATATCGCCAGCGCCGTGAACGCCAAAGTGGCGTTGGTGGAAAAACACAAGATGGGCGGCGATTGCCTGAATACCGGCTGCGTTCCGTCTAAAGCGTTAATTCGTGCCGCCCGCGCCGCCCATGAGGTTCGCACCGCACACCGGTTCGGAGTGACTGCCAGCGAGCCGCAGGTCGACTTTGCCAAGGTGATGGGCCATGTGCATCAGTCGATTAGCGATATCGAACCCCACGACAGTATAGAGCGCTATAACGGCTTGGGCGTTGAGGTGTACCAAGAGCACGCCAGGCTGATCTCGCCCTGGGAAATACAGGTCGGCGATAAAATCCTCACCGCCCGGCATATCGTGCTGGCCACCGGCGCACGTCCCCGGGTGCCGTCGCTACCGGGTATTAAGAGCGCCCCCGTTTTAACTTCCGAGAACCTCTGGTCGCTTACTGAATTGCCCAAGCGTTTAGTGGTGCTGGGCGGCGGTGCCATTGGTTGTGAGCTAAGTCAGAGCTTCGCTCGCCTGGGTAGCCAGGTCACCCTGGTGGAAGGCGTTTCCCAACTGCTGGGCCGTGAAGATCCAGAGGTCGGTGAGCTAATCGAAAGCACCCTGGCGGGCGAAGGCGTGTCGGTGATGACCGATGCCAGGGCGTTGGAAGTTCTCAACGGAGAGACAGGCTATCAGCTAGTGGTGGAGCATGACGGCGACCGCAAAATACTACCGTTGGACTACCTGCTGGTGAGTGCCGGTCGCCAGGCCAATGTGGAAGGCTTAGGGCTCGAAGCGCTAGGCATCACGACCACCCAAGCGGGCCCCCTTGAACTTAACGAGCGTCTGCAAACCCGCCTACCCAATATCTGGGCCTGCGGTGATTTGGCAGGGCCTTATCAGCTTACCCACGCTGCTGCTCACCAGGCGTGGCATGCGGCCGTCAATGCGCTGTTCGGCGAGCTGAAAAGCTTTGCGGTGGATTACCGCTATATGCCCGCCGTCACCTATGTACAGCCGGAAGTGGCAAGGGTGGGATTAAACGAAAAAGAGGCTAACGCACAGAGCATTGCCTTTGAAGTTACCCGCTACGCCATGGGCGAAAGCGACCGCGCCATCGCCGAAGGTGCCACTCAAGGCTTTATCAAAGTGCTTACCGTGCCTGGCAGAGACAAGATTCTCGGTGCAACCATCGTGGCGGAAAACGCCGGTGAATGGCTGGGTGAATTTACCCTCGCCATGAAGCACGGTCTGGGCCTCAACAAACTACTGGGTACCATCCACCCCTACCCCACGCTGGGCGAGGCGGCAAAGGCCACTGCCGGGGTGTGGAAAAACGCCCACAAGCCCGAACGAGTGCTGGCACTATTGAAGCACTACTTCAATTGGCGACGCGGTGACAGTTCAGCTAAGAAAATTGACACCTAGCACATCGAATTGAAAGATAATTAGAAAAAATAAGTCGACCTAATCGTTACGCCCGTTAGCAGGCGGGTGCACTTTAGCGAATGTTTCAATAATTTCGCGCACTACTTTACGCTGGGCAGCGGGAAGCTCCCGGTAGAGTGCCAGCAATTGGCGCTCTTCACTGGTGGATGAAACGTCCCAACTTGCGGAAGGTTCGCTGACCGTATAAGCGGTGCTAACGCCGTAGCGCAAGTGGTGCGGGTCTACTAACAGCCAGCGAGCCAAAACCTGGAGCTTATCCTGACTGGGGATCGAATCACCACGCAGCCAGCGCCTAACGGCCTGAAACGTGATCGGCTTTCCCCAATAGCGCAGATTAAATTCCCGCTCAAGCACTGACGGCCGCGCTTCGTAACCCGCTGCTTCCAGTGCCGCTTTTAGACGCTCGGCGAACATGATTTTTTCATTCATGCCGCCAATGTGAAGCGATTGTTCAATAACAGTTGAATAACGGTTCACCTTTTGATTGAATCATTAATTCAATTTCGAGTTTTCGCTTAGCAGTATTAGGCGAGTTGCTATGCTAAGCGCTGAAATGCGGCGCTTGAGGAGTCATTCAGAATGAGTGGCACACTATCTCCATCGGTGCAAAATCTCGACGACCTGTGTCATAAGCTGGCGCTACTATGCCGCTCGGCAACCCCTCTCGAGCTTTTTGAACTGCTGACCAAAACGCTGCATGCGCTTACCCAGGGTCAACCAGTGGCACTTTATCGCCGCTTAAGCACAGGAAACCTTCGTTTGGCGTACTACTATCCGTTGGAAAGTACCCTCGCCTCTCACCACGCGCTGCTCGCTATTCATTGTTACGACGATCTAGCCGCCTCAGAGCTGCAACTGTATGAACTAAAGGGCGAGCATGAAGTGTGGGGGTATATTGGGCATCCACCTGCGGTTCACGCTGGGCCTGGCAAGTGGATCCAGCTACTCGTCGATCTTGCATCCCAACGCTTACGCTTGTTAAAAGCAGAGCGTATGGTCACTCGCCAATCAGGTTTAAAGTCTCGCCGCAGATTGCTGTCCAGAGATATTAAAAAACTGACTTCCATTGATGATATTTTGCAGCATCATGGCGCTAGCTGGTGCGATATTTTTCAGGCCGAAGGCATTGCGCTGGCTTATCAGGGCGATCTTCACTGCTTTGGCGAGTGTCCCTCGAAGCACCAGTTATTTCATCATTTACAGCAGTTGAATCAACACAATCCCCATGACGAAATCACCGAGCTGAATGGCAGCTGCCAAGGAGGTTTAGCGGCCCCGCTAAGCGTCGCCAATGCTTCCTTGGGTTGGTTACTACTATTTCGCCAACAGCCGCTACTCCCCGCTCTGGTTGCTGATACGATGCTTCAAGACGTCTTGAGTTATTGGATGCCGCAGGAAGCCTCCATGATGATTGAGCTGGCCGACGATTTAGCCGTGGCCATAACGGCCCAGGAGGTCGTTCATCTCAACCGCCAGTTAACCAAAACCAATCAACGCCTTGAGGGCTTGGCCCACACCGACCCCTTAACAAAATGCTGGAACCGCTACTATACAGAGCTGGTGATTGAGGATTTGATCAATTCGTCAGTCAGTTTTGCCATGTTGATGTTTGATATTGATGATTTTAAAAATATTAACGATACCTATGGGCATGCAACCGGCGATGATATCTTGCGTAATATGGCTCAGTTAGTGCAGGAAACGTTGAGACATGAGGATCACTTTGGGCGTTGGGGAGGTGAAGAGTTCGTCATTATATCCAAGGGGCTTGACCAAGACGCTAGTCTAAAGCTGGCTAACCGGCTCTGCCGCAACGTGGAGCAACACATCTTCGACATCGCTGGCCAATTAACAATCAGTATCGGCCTGACCCTCGCCCAGCCCGGCGACCGGCCTCGCCAGCTATTTGAGCGGGCGGATCAAGGCATGTATCTGGCTAAATTGGCGGGTAAAAACCAAGTCTTTGTCTGTTAATCCCCAACAGCACCTTGCTTCTTCTATAGGCGATGTCCATGCAGCAATTATTACTCATGGGTGCGGGCCATGCCCACGCCTTTGTACTCGAAGCCTTTGCCAAACAGCCTGAACCAAGCATCGCGATTACCGTGGTGAGTGATAGTCCTTTAGCAGCTTACTCCGGCAGCGTACCCGCATGGCTAGCGGGGGAGTGTACGCTGCGCAAGACACAGATCGACGTGGAAGCATTGTGCCAAAGAGCCAATGCTCGGCTAATTCTTTCCCCAGCGAACACGATCAACACCCAGGAGCGTTACGTAGTGCTGGCAAATGGCGAGCGCGTTAACTTTGACGTGGCCTCCGTCAACATCGGTTCGACCCTGACGTCTCCTCAGCAGCATGGGGAGAACCTCCCCAAGCTACTCGCCATGCGCCCATTGAGTAGTCTGCACCAGCGCTGGCAGGCACTGGAAAATGACATTAGCCACTTACCCAGCGGCGGTGCCCAACGGGTGGTGGGCGTTGGCGGTGGCGCTGCGGGCTGTGAAACACTAATGAGCGTGCTGGCCCAGTTGCGCAAACAGCGTCCGGATATTGATTGGCAGGGGCATTTGCTCAGCGCCTCTAACGCACTCTTGCCCGATGCCGGGCGCGTGCCACGCTGGCTAATGCGACGCGCGCTGTCACAGGCAGGGATTACCGTTCACGTTGAACAACGCGGCGAAATGCTGATTGAAGGCGGAGTAACCACCCAGAACGGTAAACGCATCGATGCGGACATCGTCCTGTGGGCAACGGGGGCTGTCGGCCACCCTTGGCTGGCGGGGACTGATCTGCCGTTGGATCAACACGGCTTTATCCGCGTTGACCATTCACTGAAGGTTAGCGACCAGCCGAATATGTTTGCCGCTGGCGACTGTGCAGCGTTTACCCCAGCGCTGCCTAACGCAGGGGTTTATGCGGTGCGCATGGGGCCACACTTAGCGGATAACCTTCGCCGTGCCTGCTACGGCGAACCGTTGCTCCCCTGGCAGCCACCCAAACGGGTGTTGGCACTCATTGGCACTGGCGACGGCCGCGCGATTGCCAGCCGCGGTGGCTTTGGAGTTTCCGGCAAGTGGGTATGGCAATGGAAAAAGCGGATTGATGCGCGCTTTATCGCCCGCTTCAATCCGCCTTTTAAAGGCTAACTGGCTGAATCAGTTGCCTTCGCGCCAGCCGCCTAGCACCCGGCTATCCGGGCCAAAGAAGACCAATCGATCATGGTCAATCAAATACCGATAGGCGGTCTCCAGCATATCCGTGACCCGCTTGGCATCGCCCATTTGCGGGCACGCCATGCGGGTGGTGGCTAACGGGCTAAACTCAATGCGCTGGTTCTCACCGAGTGTTGCTTCGCCAGTAAAGCGATTACAGCCGTCGTAACCGCTAACTTTGCCCTCTTTTGAAATCTCGAAAAATGGCGTTTCCGGCATAGAGAGCCGCTCATCAGTCCCCACCAACAGTAGGTTCCAACGCTGCTCAACAATAGCGCCCTCAAGCGAGGCATCGTTGGCGCCCCGTTGTGGTGTAGAACTTGGCCCCGGCGAACTGCTACAAGCACTTAACAGTAGCGCAGCGGAAGCCAACAGTGGTAATAAGCGCCAACCTTTCATGGTGATCGTTCCTTTTGTCATTGTTACCAGCTACCGGTGTTTTCCATAGAAGCCCATGGCTCTTGTGGTGCCAGGGCATCGCCTTTTTGCAGCAGCTCCACAGAGATTCCGTCCGGTGATTTAACAAACGCCATATGGCCATCACGAGGTGGGCGGTTAATCGTCACGCCGTTGTCCTGAAGGTGTTGGCAGAGCGCATAAATGTCATCCACCCGATAGGCTAGGTGGCCGAAATTACGCCCACCGGTGTACTCTTCGGGATCCCAGTTATACGTCAGCTCAAGCTCCGGAGCCGTCAGCCGCTCTGAGCGTGGCTCATCTTCTGGTGCGGCCAGAAACACTAGCGTGAAGCGTCCTTTCTCGTTCTCTTTTCGGCGAACTTCTTTAAGACCCAGCAGATCGCAGTAAAAATGCAGCGAAGCATTCAGGTCACTGACACGCACCATGGTATGTAGATATTGCATATCGACTCCTGTTAAAAACGGCCTTGGTCATACTTTACAAAAACGTGACAACAGAAATAAATCGCTGCAACGCTGTATAATTAAATTATAACGTTTATCTTAGCTGGGTTTACCCGTCGGAGAAACCTGTGGATTCAGTCACTCAAGCCGCGCTTGGCGCAGCCATTGGCGGGGCCGTACTGGGCCGCCGCCTTGGCCGCAAGGCCATCCTTATCGGTGCCGTACTCGGCACCCTGCCCGATTTTGATGTAGCGCTGGATTATGGCGACGCCGTCGCCAATGTCACCGAGCATCGCGGTTTTAGCCATTCGCTTTTTGTACTAACAGGGTTAGCCACCCTGTTGGCGCTGCTATGCACACGATTTGCTCCTGCAAAAGATATTAGCCTACCCCGCTGGTGGTGCTTTTTTGCTCTTATTCTGATTACCCATCCTTTGCTTGATGCACTAACTACTTACGGCACCCAGTTGCTTTGGCCTCTTGATCTCGCTCCCACCGCGTGGCCGATTATTTTTATTATCGATCCGCTCTATACACTGCCGCTGCTATTTACCTTGGGCGTTGCCTTGGTCTCTCAGCGGGTACGTAAAGCCTGCACATGGGGACTGGTCATCACAAGTGTTTACCTAATGATGGCAGCAGGGGCGAAATTAGTGGTAGAGCAACGTCTTGCCCCTGCCCTGGCAGAACAGGGTCTTGAAGAGGCTCCGCTACTGATACAGCCAACGCCGTTTAACATTGTGCTATGGCGCGCCACGGTGATCGACGGGGATCGCTACCATGAAAGCCTGATTAGTGTGTTTGACGGCGACCGTCAACCGCGTTTCGAACCATTAATTCGTAACGCTGGGCTAGAGACGTTCGCCCTGGCCAGCCAACAGGGAGAGCGTTTAATGTGGTTTGCGGGTTCTTTTTTACGCTATGAAACGCGGCTGCTAGAAGGAAAAGAGACGCTGATCGCCACCGATATTCGGCTCGGCTTCCCAGGCTTCCATCCGTTTAGCTTTACCCTGGCAACGTTAGAGGAAGAACACTGGGTACCGCTTGCGGTAAGCGAACAGTTGGAGAGTACCCGCGGTATTCAGATGCAAACGCTATCGCGCCTCGCCGCTCGTGCCGCAGGTAACACCTCGGCCCTGTGCGCCAGCGATTTCGAGGCGCATGAGTGGCGGGCCGAGCGTGTGGTTTATCGCTGCTGAGCTAGCGCTTCATCAAGGACGTCTAGGGAGCAATACCTTGGCCACAGCCGCTATACTGCTCCCCACCATAGGTCAGCGTAACGCGCGCGGGAAAAGGCTTGCCGCTCATATTATCGAAACAGGCCCCAGCATCGATACGCACGCGGAAAAAGGGCTCCACGTCAGCGTTTTCAATCACGACTCGACCAGCTTCATTGTCCATCACACTAACCATATAAGGTAGCTGGAGACGCTCTTCCCCGTAGTTCGTTTCCATCGTCAGTGTCGGCGTGTCATTTGCTAACGCAACCGTCCAGCCCGGTTCGTTACCCTGACCAAAGAACATCACGCCGGGCTTTTCAGCTCGGGTTAAGGCGTCACGCTGCTCGGCCAACGAGCACTGCAGCTGCCCTCGTGGCGTTTCCACTAGCGCCTCGTCACCCCGGTTCCAGAAGCTGATCTCACCATCTTGGTAACGGGCGCCGCTGGCCACGACGGCTTGGGGCAACCGCCATGCGCCGTGCAGCGACCATAGGCGCAAATCGTTGGCGTTGGTGGCAGCCACTAAGTGCTGCTGAGCGGGTTCGCAGTGCCACGCATCAAAACGCTGGGCAGAGCCGGGAAAAAGCGCCGAGGGCAGAAAGGGTGCCCGGTTATCCAGCGTTGCTTGGTTAGCGGCTTTAGTTTCTGTGGAGGGCGTGGCTGCACACCCCCCGAGTACCACCATCATACCGACTGCGGCGATGGCCCCACCCCATGCTTTTAACGTATTCATATGTCATGCTCCCTATATAACTAATTCTATTGCTTGCTGAACTTCTTACCCGCGTTTGAACGCCTGCAGATCGTGCGTATCGATACTTTCCACCTGCGGGGGCAACCCCAGCTCTTCGCGCTTGATTTTAACCTGCATTTTTTCCGCTAGCCGTTCGGCGTCGTCATCGGTGGTGCGCCCATTGAGCTCCGCCAACTGCGCCATGCCCTGGTGATAGAAAGTGAGCAGATCCAGCGCCGTGCGGTTGCTCTCTTCCACCGCTTTGCGCAGTTGCGAAAGATAGCCACTGACTTGCGACAAATGATGTTTGAGTTGCCAGACATAGCGCACCTCCGTCATCCATGGGCGCTCACGCAACACGGCAAATAGCGCGCTGGTGGCCAATAGCCCAAGTAGCACGCCTAGGGCATTGAGCCATAGGCTGCTGCCAAAGGTGGAGGTAAGGAGCATTGAGAACAGGAGGCCAAAAATAATCAGTTGCCCCGCCATGGCAAAGCTGATCATGCGGGCTTTGCGGCGGTAGGTCTCGGGGTCGTGATGTTCTAGGGTAAATACCATGGCCAGCCTCATTATCGCTGCAAATGTCCTATGATACGGGGCTGGCCAGGGCAAACAAGTAATAGCGTTTTACAAATGCAATTACGCCAAACGCTCTGCAGCCGTTTTAAGTAAGTGTTCGGTCGTTTCCCAGCCCACGCAGGCGTCGGTGACCGATACGCCGTAGCGCATGGCGCCAGGCTTGAGCGGCTGCTTGCCTTCGAACAGGTGACTTTCCAGCATCAGCGCGACCAGGTTGGCTTCGCCTGCCTGACGCTGCGCCAATACATCCAGCATCACTTCACTCTGGCGGCGATGGTCTTTACGCGCATTGGCATGGCTGCAATCCACCATTAGCCGTGGGTTTTGCCCGGCATTACGCAGCGCGGTGGTTGCCGCGCGTACATGTTGCGCCTGATAGTTCGGCTCGCCGTGCCCGCCACGCAGCACCACGTGGGTGTGCGGGTTGCCTGCAGTTTGCTGGACGATCGGGTAGCCTTGCGGGTCTACCGCGAAACGCTGGTGCGGGTGGGCCGCCGCACTCATGGCATCGATAGCCACTTGTACATCACCACTGGTGGCATTTTTGAACCCCACCGCCGCTGACAAATCACTGGCCAGCTCACGGTGCAGTTGCGATTCGGTGGTGCGTGCGCCAATCGCTACCCAACTTAGTAAATCGTCTACGTAGGGCGCCAGCATCGGTTGTAAAAGCTCGGTAGCCACCGGCAAGCCGCGAGCGGCTACGGCATGCATCAGTTCACGAGAAAGCGCCAAACCGCGCGGCATATCACCACTGCCATCCAAACCTGGGTCGTAGGCCAGCCCTTTCCAGCCCACTGTGGTGCGCGGCTTTTCAACGTAGACGCGCATGACCGGCAAAATACGTTCGCTGATCTCTTCGCTTAATGCAGCCAGGCGGTCGGCGTATTCCAGCGCTGCATCTGGATCGTGAACGGAGCAAGGGCCAACGACAACGAGCAGGCGGTCATCGTGACCACTCAAAATTTGCTGTACGGCGTGTCGCTGGCGGGCAATTTGCTCACTTAGCGGGGCGCTTAACGAGATACGTTGTCTGAGTTCGGCGGGGGTAGGCAGCCGCTTTGCACTGGGCTCAGGCGCTGAAGGCGTTAGCCGGGAAGTAGCATGGGCAGTGGATACAACGGTTTTATTAATAACAGGGCTGACAGGCGCATTCATGATTAATTCTCCGCAATCGTGTGACATCGTATGGTTGTGTGACCACCCAAGTGAACACGGTCGGAGGTGGCAGCTAGCACCGACCGCGCGTCGCTAAATCGCCAGCTATAGCCATAACCCACAAAGCTGGTAGCGAAAGCGTTAGTCAGTGCGCGATAAATCATGATGCTGCTCCTTGATGAAATAATGGTGAATAACTATTGCCGAAACTCACTAGGCCCCAAAACGCCAGAAGCCCCGGCGGGGTTACCGACCGGGGCTTCTGTGCTTGCGGCAGGCAACCGAGTGGTGTGCCTGGTGGCGCGACGTTAGGCGTCGGCCAGGGGCACACCGTAGCTAAACCAATACCCATAAAACACAAAACCACCAACCAATTCTGGTTGTGGGTTCACTGTATGTGGTGTGGTTAGTCGTTGCATGCCCATATTCCGCTAGATTCTGTTAGTTACGCTGGCAATAACTAGCCCCTGTAAATCGTTTGACAGGGCTGCCGCCATGGCGTTGTCGTTTTATCCTGCCTGCAAGCGCTGCAAATGGCAACACTCAACCACCAAAAGCTTGTACCCAACCAATAGTAGCGGGCAGCGCGCTCATACTTACCAGCACCACTAAGCCTAGAAAGATGGACAGGAAACCAGAATCGTCTTTAAAGTTTTCGTCGTGATGGGCCATGTTAGCCTCCTTTTTTACCAACGCTATATCAGGGGGAACGTTACAACGCTGTGATCATATTAAGTAGAACGAGGGGCGTAGGCAAACACATCCGAAAACACCCGCTCAAGCTTTATGCCTTTTGTGTCGAGCACATCCAGGCAGGCATACACCATATTGGGCGAACCCGAGATATAAACATCGTGGGTTTCTGGCGTGATATCTGCGGTTTTCAACACCTGATCAATACGACCCAGGTGATGGGCAATCCGCTCGCCCGCTGCTAACGGCTCTTCCAAGGGCGATTCGGTTACCGCATGAAAGCAGACATTGGCGTGGGTTTGCGCCCAATGGCTGGCCAGTTGCTCTAAATAGAGGTCGCGGTGTTCGCGGGCGGCCCACCACAGCGAAATTTCTCGTTCGGGCTGTTCATGCAGTACCGCTTCGACAATGGCTTTCATCTGGGAGAAACCGGTTCCTGCTGCAATCAGCAGCAGCGGTCTTTCGCTCTCACGATCAAGCACGCACTCACCGCCGGGCAAACGCAGCGTAAGCTGGTTGGCTACCTGCAGCAGTTCACGCAGCCGCGCTGAGTTATCCCGCTCCGGCCAGTGCTGAATATGCAGCTCGATAACACCATCGCTGCGATCGGCACTGGCGATCGAAAACGGCACCCAGGTGGCATCGTCCAGTTTAAGCTCTAAATATTGCCCCGGCGCATGCTGCATGGCTTCGGCGCGCCCGGCGAGCGTCACACCAAACACATCGGGGCTTAAGTTCTCAACCTCGGTGACTTGGCACGTCAACGTCCTTGCACTCATGAAAGCCTCTTTTAACAAATTCGGTCAGCGGTACAGCGCATTTAAAGGCGAGAGGGCGGTAGCTCAAGGCCAATCCCCAGTGCTTCCCAACGTTCATCCACGCGCGCTTTAATGGCATCGTCCATCACAATCGGGGTGCCCCATTCACGATCCGTTTCGCCTGGCCACTTATTGGTGGCATCAAGCCCCATTTTCGAGCCCAGGCCTGAGACCGGCGAGGCGAAATCGAGATAATCAATCGGAGTATTTTCGACCATCACGGTGTCGCGTGCGGGATCCATCCGGGTGGTGATCGCCCAGATCACGTCTTCCCAATTGCGTGCGTCCACGTCGTCATCCAGCACAATCACAAATTTGGTGTACATAAACTGACGCAGAAAGCTCCACACCCCCATCATCACGCGTTTGGCGTGGCCGGGGTACTGCTTCTTCATAGTGACCACCGCCATGCGGTATGAACAGCCTTCCGGCGGCAGGTAGAAGTCGACAATTTCGGGGAACTGTTTACACAGGATGGGCACGAAGACTTCGTTGAGCGCCACGCCCAGAATCGCCGGCTCATCCGGCGGACGCCCCGTATAGGTCGAGTGGTAGATAGCATCACGGCGCATGGTCATCCGCGTGATGGTAAACACCGGGAAGTGATCGACCTCATTGTAGTAACCGGTGTGGTCACCAAAGGGGCCTTCCGCCGCCATATCATCGGGGTAGATAAAGCCTTCGAGGATAATCTCGCTGGATGCGGGTACATCCAGGTCGGCGTGGCCGCACTTGACCAGCTCGGTGCGCGAACCGCGCAGCAGGCCCGCAAAAGCATACTCTGACAGTGAATCCGGCACCGGGGTCACAGCGCCAAGAATCGTCGCCGGGTCGGCACCAAGCGCCACGGCCACTGGAAAGGGCTCGCCGGGGTGGGCCTTTTGAAACTCCAGAAAATCCAGCGCGCCGCCGCGGTGGGAGAGCCAACGCATGATCAGGCGGTTCTTGCCAATCTTCTGCTGACGGTAAATCCCTAGGTTCTGGCGCTTCTTGTGCGGCCCTTTAGTAATCACCAGTGGCCAGGTGACCAGTGGCCCCGCATCGCCAGGCCAGCAGTGCTGAATCGGCAGCAGGCCGAGATCGACTTCGTCGTCTTCATAGACCACTTCCTGTACCGGCGCATGCTTGACGTTTTTCGGCCCCATGCTGAGTACTTGCTTGAAGATCGGCAGCTTGTCCCAGGCGTCTTTCAAGCCTTTCGGCGGATCAGGCTCTTTGAGAAACGCCAACAGCTTACCCACTTCTCTGAGCGCTTCTACCGATTCTTGGCCCATGCCTAGCGCAACCCGTTTAGGGGTGCCAAACAGGTTGCCCAACAGCGGCATGTCGTGGCCTTTGACGTTTTCAAACAGCAACGCCGGGCCACCGGCACGCAGCGTGCGGTCGCAAATTTCGGTGATTTCCAGGTAAGGATCGACTTCGACATGAATACGCTTGAGTTCACCCTGGGCTTCAAGCGCCGCGATGAACTCACGCAAGTCTTTGTACTTCAAGGCACGCTCCCTGGCTGGCGAATGCGCCGCGTTAGCGGCGCTCTTTTTTACACCACAAGCTAGCGGCGCTTCATCGCTTCAAAGAACTCAAGATTGGTCTTGGTATCTTTCAGACGGTCAATCAGGAATTCAGTGGCGGCGGTGTCTTCCATCGGATTGAGCAGCTTGCGCAAAATCCACATGCGCTGCATTTCATCCTCAGAAGCCAGCAGGTCTTCACGACGGGTGCCACTGCGGCGGATATTGATCGCCGGGAATACGCGACGCTCTGCCAGTTTGCGGTCCAGATGGGCTTCCATGTTGCCGGTACCCTTGAACTCTTCGAAGATGACTTCGTCCATCTTGGAGCCAGTATCCACCAGCGCCGTGGCGATAATCGTCAGGCTTCCGCCCTCTTCGATGTTACGCGCCGCACCAAAGAAGCGCTTCGGCTTTTCCAGGGCGTGGGCATCGACACCACCGGTGAGCACTTTGCCGGAGCTCGGTACCACGGTGTTGTAAGCACGCGCTAAGCGAGTAATCGAGTCGAGCAGAATGACCACGTCTTTCTTGTGCTCAACCAAGCGCTTGGCTTTTTCGATGACCATTTCCGCCACTTGCACGTGACGCGCTGGCGGCTCATCAAAGGTCGAGGCGACTACTTCGCCACGCACGGTGCGCGACATTTCGGTGACTTCCTCAGGGCGCTCATCGATCAGCAGTACGATCAGATGACACTCTGGGTTGTTGCGCGTGATGGAGGTCGCGATGTTTTGCAACATCAGCGTTTTACCCGCCTTGGGCGGCGATACCAGCAAACCACGTTGGCCTTTACCGATCGGCGCGGTTAGATCGATGATCCGCGCGGTAAGGTCTTCCGTGGAGCCGTTACCGATCTCCATACGCATGCGATCGTCTGGGAACAGCGGCGTTAAGTTCTCAAACAGGATCTTGTGCTTGGCATTTTCCGGACGGTCAAAGTTGATTTGACTGACCTTCAGCAGGGCGAAGTAGCGTTCACCCTCCTTCGGCGGACGGATTTTGCCGGAAATGGAGTCACCCTTGCGCAGATTGAAACGGCGGATCTGCGAAGGCGATATGTAGATATCGTCGGGACCGGCGAGATAGGAGCTGTCAGCGCTACGCAGGAAGCCGAAGCCATCCTGAAGAATTTCCAGCACACCGTCGCCATAGATATCCTCGCCACTTTTGGCGTGTTTCTTGAGGATGGCGAAAATGATGTCCTGCTTGCGCGAACGGGCCAAGTTATCAATACCCATTTCACGGGCGATATCGAGGAGCTCGGGAACGGTTTTTTGCTTGAGTTCAGTGAGATTCATCGGTGTGTTAGAAAGTTGCTCATGGAAGCTGGGCGCCAGGCGCCGGGAATAAGACAGGAGGCGTGAAAGTGACGCCGTGTGATGCGTTCAGACCCCGGTAAAGGCACGCGCTCGAAGATGAAAGGAACGGCGTTGGACTTAACTAACAACGCTGCTGCTTGTTGTTATTAAGACTCAACTCGAGGGTGCTAACACTTGTTTAATCTGGCTACCCCAGGAAAGTGGTTGAACCAGTGGGCTATCTGACGACTTGGAATTCTGGCTGACGCTAACGGGATAAACAGTGAATAACGTCTGGGGCGACCAAGGTGTCGTACTTGCACGACGCATGCAAGATGATTTATCTAAACAGCGACTCATCTCCGCAGCGAAGTACTTGTGGACACGCTAACTAACCAGGTCAGATCAGGCCAGTAGCTCGATGGTAGTCAAGCGCCGCGACAAACGCAAGCCTTTAGGTGTCTAGCAATTGACAATAGATAAAGGTCGCCGCAACCTTGGCACAGCCAACACGAAGGAAAGCTCATGCCCAAGGACATTACGCTCCCCATTGCCACCGCTCCCGCTGAGGTAGACAGCGGTGCGCCGCAGCGCTTCGCCGCTATAGACCTGGGTTCCAACAGCTTTCATCTACTGGTGGCCAATTACCAGCATGAACGCCTCCAGGTGGTGGCCCGATTGGGCGAAAAGGTGCAGCTCGCTGCGGGACTAGACGATGATGGCCTGCTCAGCGAAGAGGCAATGCAGCGCGCACTAGATTGCCTGGGCCGCTTCGCGCCGTTTTTAAGCGATATCACCAACGCCAATTTGCGCATTGTCGGCACTAACGCGCTACGCGATGCCGATAATAGCCAAACATTTATCGAGCGCGCCGAAGCACAGTTAGGCCACGCCATCGAAATTATCGCCGGCCGCGAAGAGGCTCGGCTGATTTATTTAGGCGCCGCCCACGCGCTGGCCGAAAATGGCCGCCGATTAATCGTCGATATTGGCGGCGGCTCGACCGAATTCATTATTGGTGAAGCTTTTGAGCCCAAAGCGCTGGAGAGCCTGCGCATGGGCTGCGTGACATTTTCCCGACGCTTCTTCTCCGACGGCGAGTTGAACGAAAAACATATGCGCCGCGCCGAGCTCGCCGCTCTTTCAGAGCTCGCCAACATTCAGCGCCCCTATCAACGCCTGGGCTGGGACGACCCAGTCGGCTCCAGCGGCACGATCAAGGCCGCCGCCAGCGTGTTGCATGCCTATGGCGATACGCCCCACGAGGGTGTTATCACTCGCGCCGGTTTAAAGAAGCTGCGCGAACGGCTGCTGAAGTGCAAGCAACTGGATAAAGTCGCGCTGGAGGGCCTCAAGGCTGACCGTGCCAAAGTTTTCCCGGCGGGGATTGCTATTCTCGGGGCGATTTTTGAGGCCTTTGATTTAACCCAAATGCGTTTTGCCGATGGGGCGCTGCGCGAAGGCGTGCTCTACGATATGGCCGGGCGCAATACCGCCGAAGACTCGCGCTCGAAAAGCCTGGAGTCGCTACAGCGCACTTACGATGTTGATACCCGTCAAGGGCTTAACGTCGCCGACACTGCCGAGCGACTGTTTCAGCAGGTACGCCATGCATGGACGCTGAACCTTGACCAAGGGCGCTATTTGCAGTGGGCTAGCCACGTGCATGAAATCGGCCTGGCGATCTCTCACAGCCAGTTTCATCGCCACGGCGCCTACCTGCTGGAGCATTCGGATCTCGCGGGTTTTTCACGCCCTGAACAGCGCCAACTGGCGTTTTTAGTGCGCGCGCACCGGCGTAAATTTCCGCTCAAGGAGTGGCAGGCCCTGCCGGAAGCGCAACAGGAGACGACCCAGAAGCTCGCCCGACTGCTGCGTTTAGCCGTTTTGCTCAACCATTCCCGCCCGGAAACCGCGCCCTCGCTACCGGAAATAAGCGCTGACAGCGATAGCTTGACGATCACGCTGCCTGCCAGCGATGAACCCACCCTGCTGAGTACCGACCTGGAACAGGAGCAGGCGTTTATGGAAGCCGCCGGTTTTAAGCTGATCGTTAAGCAGGCGAAGTCAGACGGGTAAAGCAAACGCCCTCTGCCTGCCATAACAGCTGAGCAGGGGGACAAACCACCCCGATACACGCCTCCCCCTGCATGATAACCACCAGCCGCTGGCGCTCCCAGGGCGGCATATCCGCCTCTTGTAGCAACCGCTTTAGGTCGCGCCGCCCTCGTTTAGGCAGTTGAATAACCTCCCCACCTTGTCGCCAGGTCGCTCTCAGCGGTTGAGACGGCTCTTGTAATGAGGCCACCTGCCACCCTAGCGGCCCGATAGGCGTTTCCAGTGGCGTTTGACCATCCCAGCTAACCTCCCACGACGATAACGCTTCAAAAGGCACCATCAGATAGAGCCGCTGGCGCCATAGGCGCGCCTGAGCACCCGGCCACTCAACGCATACCGCGGCACCCGCCTTGGCATTCAATTGATCCAGCAGGCTCTCTAAACGCTTCTGGGGCGGTGTTGGCAAGCCTTGCTGTTGGCAAAGAGTACGCACCAGCAGCCGCTGGCGGGGACGGGAGCGCTGACTAAGTGCGCTCGCATCTATCTGCCCTTCTCCGGTGACGAGCTCGTTTAGCTCGGCTGCTAAATACTCGCTAAGCACCGCATCTGCGTCACCGGCGTTGGTTGCGCTATTGGCTAAAGCAGCGACGGCTGTGGGCCAGCGCTCGCGCAATGCAGGCAATATTCGGTGGCGCAGGCGGTTGCGATCAAAGCGAATATCTTGATTGGTGGGATCTTCGCACCAGCGCAACTGAAGCAGCCCAGCCGCAGCTTCAAGTTCAGCTCGGCGCACGGAGAGCCAGGGGCGCACCAAGGTGGTACTTTGGACCTCCCGGCGATAGGGCATACCAGCCAGGCCGCGTAGCCCGCTGCCACGCAGAGCGGCGAGCAGAAAGGTTTCCGCCTGATCATCCTGGTGCTGGGCCAGCCAAAGCGTATCGCCAGTGGGGATGGTGGCCAAAAAAGCCTCATAGCGGGCGTTGCGAGCGGCGCCTTCGATGCCTTCACCTTGTGCATCTACCGTCACATTGACCACTGATAGCGGCACGTTCAAACGCACACACATATCCCGGCAGCGCGCCTCGAATGTCTGCGCTGCTGCCTGTAGGCCGTGGTTAATATGGATAGCCCGCAAATGGCGGTCTGCTTGTTCGCAGGCCCGTGCGGCTAACGCGAGCAGCAGGCAGGAGTCCAAACCACCTGAGAGTGCCACCCAAATAGAGCGCCCCGGCGGGGTTTCCGCCAGGGCGTCGTTGAGCAAGCGTTGCAGCGTATTAAGCGGCTGGGGCGCCATAGCTCATTAAACGCTTGTAGCGACGCTCCAGCAGCGCGTCAGTGTCCATTGACTGCAGACGCCCCAAGCTCGCGGTAAGCGCCTCTTTGACCCGCTCAGCAGTGGTTAGCGGGTGACGGTGGGAACCACCGAGCGGCTCTTTGATCAGCGAATCGACGAAACCCAGCTCTTTCAGTCGCTCGGCGGTAATGCCCATAGCCTGAGCGGCGTCAGAGGCTTTTTCAGCGCTTTTCCATAAGATCGATGCGCAGCCTTCCGGTGAGATCACCGAGTAGGTCGAATACTGCAGCATTTGCAGTTCGTCGCAGACGCCAATTGCCAGCGCGCCGCCGGAGCCGCCCTCGCCCACCACGGTGGAGATAATCGGTGTTTTCAGTCGCGACATAACGGCCAGATTATAGGCGATAGCCTCTGACTGACCGCGCTCTTCGGCGTCGATACCGGGATAGGCACCGGGGGTATCGATAAAGGTCAGGATCGGCATTTTAAAGCGCTCGGCCATCTCCATCAGACGGCACGCTTTGCGGTAGCCTTCTGGGCGCGGCATACCGAAGTTGCGGCGCACTTTCTCTTTTACATCGCGGCCTTTTTGATGGCCAATCACCATCACTGGTGCATCATTCAACCGCGCAATGCCACCTACCAGCGCGGCATCATCGGCGAAGTTGCGATCACCGTGCAGCTCGTCAAAGTCGGTGAAGATGTGTTCGAGGTAGTCCAACGTGTAGGGACGCTGAGGGTGCCGTGATAGCTGGGAAACCTGCCAGGGAGTCAAATCCTTGAAGATCGATTCCGTCAGCTTGCGGCTCTTCTCTTCCAGCCGAGCGATCTCGTCGGAAAGGTTGACTTGGCTATCGGAGCTGACTAGACGCAGCTCCTCAATTTTTGCCTGAAGTTCGGCAATCGGCTGTTCAAAATCGAGATAATTAGGATTCATCGGCTCTGCCTGTAAGCTGCCTGTCAAAAACAAGCCTGATCAAAATAAGTATTATCGCACCCTGACCCTGCCACGCAAGGTGGGCTCACTTATGCACAGAGTGCAATCTCACGAGGGCAGGTCTCCGCGAGGGCGCTGTGAACCCATCCTTGGGCGCTACTTTCGCCATCTGACCGCCATGGATGGCGGAAATGCCGGAATTGTCAGGAACATTTTCCGGCCCTGGCCGAAAGACCCTCGCTTCAACCTGCCCTCTTCCGATAGTTTAGTGACGTATCGTCAGCTATCGATAGCGTAGCTGTACGCCTGTCTGACCCTGGACATCCTGCAGCGCCAGCAGTAAGTCGTCGCTCGGTGCGACTTTCCACTCATCGGCAAGTTCCAGCCAAGCCACTGCCGCTGGGTGGCGGTACTGCAGGCGCACCGGCAACCCCTCTTGATCGCGATACGGCGTCAGGCTGTCGCGCAGGGTTTCAATTAAGCGGCCATTGATCTGCCCCGCGTCCAATGCCAGTTCCACGGCTTGGCCGTAGCGAATGCGCGCCGTCACCATTGGTGTAACGTCTTTACCGCGTAGGCGCAGGCCACCAGAGTATTCGTCGCTGGAGACTTCGCCCTCAACGATGAGTACCTGATCAGCCTCAATCTGACCGCGTAGTTGCTCGAATAGCTCCCCAAACAGCGAAGCTTCAATACGCCCGGTGCGGTCATCCAGGGTGATAAACGCCATGGTATCACCACGCTTTGACTTCATGGTGCGCACGCCGACCACTAGCCCAGCAACGCGCTGGGGGTCGCGAGAAGGTTTTAAATCGCTGATCCGCGTGGAGACAAAACGTTTTAGCTCCCGCTCGTACTCGTCGATCGGGTGCCCTGTCAGGTAAAGCCCCAGGGTATCTTTCTCCCCTGAGAGCCGTTCGCGATCGGTCCACTCACGGGCGTTGATGTATTCGGCGTAAACGTTGCTGTCACCGTCACTTTCATCGGCCGCGGCGAACGCATCACCAAACATATCCAGCATGCCCAGATTCTGATTGGCGTGGTTTTGGGCAGCGGCTTTTAGCGCGTCCTCCATCGCTGCGAACAGCACCGCACGATTGGGGCCTAGGGTATCCAGCGCGCCGGAGCGAATCAGCGCCTCCAGGGTGCGCTTATTCATCCGCTTGGGATCAATGCGGCGGCAGAAATCGAAGATATCTTTAAAGGGGCCATCTGCCTCGCGGGCTTCGACAATGGCGCCAATGGGCCCTTCGCCCACGCCGCGAATTGCGCCTAGCCCATAGACCACACGCGCATCGGTATCGACGGTGAACTTGTAACCACCGACGTTGACGTTCGGCGGCGTTACGGTGAGCTTGAGGTTCCGACACTCCTCAATCAGCGGCACCACTTTATCCAGGTTGTCCATTTCCGTGGACATAACGGCGGCCATAAAGGGCCCCGGATAGTGGGCTTTCAGCCACGCAGTTTGGTAAGACACCAGCGCGTAGGCAGCCGAGTGAGACTTGTTAAAGCCGTAACCGGCGAATTTCTCTACCAGGTCAAAGATGTTACCGGCCAGGTCTTTATCGATACCGTTGGCGGCACACCCCTCCATAAAGCCGTCACGCTGCTTGGCCATCTCTTCGGGCTTTTTCTTACCCATGGCACGGCGCAGCATATCGGCCTGGCCGAGGCTGTAGCCTGCCATTACCTGAGCGATCTGCATGACCTGCTCTTGGTAGAGGATGATGCCGTAGGTGGGCGCCAAGACAGGTTTCAACAGCTCGTGCTGGTAATCCGGGTGTGGATAAGAGACTTCGGCCCGGCCGTGCTTACGGTTGATAAAGTCGTCGACCATGCCCGACTGCAGTGGGCCGGGGCGGAACAGTGCCACCAGGGCGATCATATCGTCCAGGGAGTCAGGCAGCAGGCGCTTGATCAGCTCCTTCATGCCGCGGGATTCGAGCTGGAAGACCGCCGTGGTTTCAGCGCGCTTGAGCATCTCGAAGGTTGGCGCGTCGTCCAGCGGGATGCTGTCGATGTTGAGCGGCCCCTGGCCGTTAACGCTGCGCACCTTGTCGACCATTTCTAGTGCCCAGTCGATAATCGTCAGCGTCCGCAGGCCCAGGAAGTCGAACTTGACCAGCCCCGCCTCTTCAATATCGTTTTTATCGAACTGTACCACCAAGCCAGAGCCATCTTCATCGCAGAGCAGCGGAGAGAAATCGGTCAGCTTGGTGGGGGCGATGACCACGCCACCGGCGTGCTTGCCGGTGCCCCGGGTGGTGCCCTCAAGCTTGAGCGCCATCTCCCAGATCTCTTCGGCCTCTTCATCGTTGCCGATAAACTCTTTCAGCGCAGGCTCCTGCTCAATCGCCTTGGCCAGGGTCATGCCTACTTCAAAGGGAATCAGCTTGGAGAGCTTATCCCCCAGCGAGTACGGACGGCCTTGGGCACGGGCGACGTCGCGCACCACGGCCTTCGCCGCCATGGTGCCAAAAGTAACAATCTGGGAGACCGCATTGCGCCCGTAGCGCTCGGCTACGTACTCGATCACCTTGTCGCGTTTTTCCATGCAGAAGTCGACGTCAAAGTCGGGCATGGAGACACGTTCGGGGTTAAGAAAGCGCTCGAACAGCAGGTCGTAGCCAATCGGGTCTAAGTCAGTGATCTTTTGCGCGTAGGCCACTAGCGAACCAGCACCGGAACCACGCCCCGGGCCTACCGGTACGCGGTTGTCCTTGGCCCACTGGATGAAGTCCATCACGATCAGGAAGTAGCCAGGGAACCCCATCTGGATAATAACGTTGAGCTCGAACTCCAGCCGGTCGCGGTAGCGCTGGTCGATCGCCTGGTACTCTTCGCTGTCGCGGGGGTAGCGTTCAGCGGGAAACAAAAAATCCAACCGCTCGGTTAAACCGTCATGGGATACTTTGCGGAAGAACTCATCCTGGGTCATCCCTTCGGGAATGCCGAACTCGGGCAGGAAAATCTCGCCCAGGCGCACATCCACGCTGCAGCGCTCGGCGATCATCACGCTGTTTTCCAGCGCTTCGGGGATATCGGCAAACAGCGCCGCCATCTCGTCGGGGCTTTTTAAGTACTGCTCTTCAGTGTAGCGGCGTTCGCGGCGTGGGTCGTCCAGCGCTTTACCTTCACCGATGGAGACGCGGGTCTCGTGGGCCCAATAATCTTCGCGCTCAAGAAAGCGCACGTCATTGGTCGCCACCACTGGCGTGCCTGTTTCAATGGCCAGCTTGACGCTGGCGTGAACGCAGGCCTCTTCCAGCGGGCGCCCGGTGCGAATCAACTCTAGATAAAAGCGCTCGGGAAAGGCCGCCTGCCACTCTTCGAGCAGCACCCGTGCATCCTGCTCGTGATCAGATAGCAGGTGGCGGCCAATCTCACCCTCCCGCGCGCCGGAAAGCGCAATCAAGCCTTCGCTCTGCTCCAGCACCCACTGTTTATCGAGAATGGCGCGCCCCTGCCGTTGACCATGCGTCCAACCTTTCGAGATCAACTCGGTCAGGTTGCGATAGCCAATATCGTTCATCGCCAGCAGCGTTAGCCGGTAAGGGTGGGACTCGTCATGGGGATTATGGAGCCATAAGTCGCTGCCAATAATCGGCTTCAACCCCGCCCCCTGGGCGGCTTTGTAGAACTTCACCAGGCCGAACAGGTTGGTTTCATCGGTCAAGGCCAGCGCTGGCATCGCCCGTTCAGCCGTGGTGCTAACCAGCGACTTTAGCTTCACTAAGCCATCGACCAGGGAATATTCACTGTGCAAACGTAAATGAACGAACGGAACCGTCATGAGACTCTCAGCAAAACGCTAGGTGAAGAAAAATACGTTAAAGCAGCGCCAACTGACGCTGCACAGGCGCGAAGCTACGACGATGTTCGGCCAGTGGCCCGTGAGCTGCAAGCGCCGTCAGGTGCTCTTTGGTCGGGTAGCCTTTATGGCGCGCAAAACCATACTCAGGATAGCACTCATCCAAGGCGACCATCTGCGCATCGCGAGCGACCTTGGCCAAAATCGACGCCGCGGCAATGGCACAGTGGCGTGAATCACCCTTTACCACGGCCTGGCCGGGCAACAGATGGCCAGGTAATTTGTTGCCATCCACGAGTAGATATTCCGCCGCCGGTGCCAGCGCATCAATGGCTCGGCGCATGGCCAAGTGGGTGGCGTGGTAAATATTCAGCGCATCCACTTCCGCTGCGCTGGCTTCTGCCACGGCGAAGGCCAGCGCCCGTTCGCGAATTTGTCTATCCAGCGCTTCACGCCTGCGCGCCGTCAACTTTTTAGAGTCGGTAAGACCGTCAATCGGCTGAGCGGGGTCGAGAATCACCGCCGCGGCCACCACGCTGCCGATCAGCGGCCCTCGGCCTACTTCATCGACCCCCGCCAGCCGCTCGCCGCTGTAGGCAATTTCTAGCGTTGGAAAATCCTTGTGCTCGATCAACCAGTGCTCAATGGCCATCAACACTCTCCAGCGGCTGACCCGCGGCCAACAGGTTAATCGCCTCGGCGGCGCGACGGCTGGCGTTACGCTGGAGCGTAGCGTGCATCTCGGCAAAGCGTGTTTCCAAGGCATGTCGACTTGCCTCGTCGGCCAACATAGCGCTGAGTTGCTCGGCAATCGCCTCTGGAGAGGCGGCGTCTTGAATCAGCTCGGGCACCAGCGTCTCCTGGGCAATCAAATTGGGTAGCGATACCCACTGGGTTTTCACCATTCGTTTAGCCAGCCAGTGGGTGGCTGGGGCCATTTTGTAGGCCACTAGCATGGTGCGGTGACACAGCATGGCTTCCAGCGCGGCGGTACCCGAGGCCAGCAGCACCACATCGCTCGCCACCATGGCTTCGCGGGCCTGACCATCCAAAAGCGCAGTACGCTCCACCAACAGCGGGTAACTAGCCAGCAGTGCGCTGATTTCCCGGCGGCGATCAGCGGTGGCTGCAGGAATCACCACTTGCAGCGTGGGGTGGCGCTGGCAGAGCTGTTCGGCAGCGTTAAGAAAGGTGTCACCCAAAAAGCGAATTTCATTGGCCCGAGAGCCGGGCAGCAGCGCTAACACCTGGCTATCCGGCGCCAGCTTCAGCGCCTGACGGGTGGCAATACGGTCATTTTCCAGCGGCATTTCGTCGGCCAGAGGGTGACCCACAAAGGCAACGGGAACACGGTGTTTGCGATAGAAGGCGGCTTCAAAAGGCAGCAGTGTCAGCATGCCGTCCACCGATTTAGCGATGCCTTTTACCCGCCCCTGGCGCCACGCCCATACGGAAGGGCTTACGTAATGGGCAGTAGTAATACCCGCTTCGCGGAGCTGGCGTTCCAGGCCTAAATTGAAGTCAGGCGCATCGATGCCGAGCATAATATCCGGCTGCCAGGCCAGCGCTTCGGCTTTCAGCGTACGCCGCACGCGGATCAGTTCGGGGAGGTGCTTAAGCACCTCAACCAACCCCATCACCGCGAGGGTCTCTAAAGGGAAGCGGCTCTCCATGCCCTCTGCCTGCATGCGCGGCCCGCCGATGCCACGAAACTCGACGCCGGGGTGGCGCGCTTTAAGTTCACGCATCAGCCCAGCGCCAAGGATATCGCCGGAGAGTTCCCCAGCCACGAGATAGACACGTTGCAGGGTCATAAAATGATTAGCATGGGTTAACGGGTGATGCCGCGGGTAGAACGCTCAATGGAGGCGGCGAAATGCTCGATTTCGGGCAAATCAAAGCGGCTACGCATTTCGACAAGCGCCTGCTCTGTAGTCAGTCCCTGGCGATAGACCATTTTATAGGCGGTGGTTAAGGCGCTAATTGCTTCGCGGCTAAAGCCGCGGCGCTTTAAGCCCACCAGGTTGAGGCCACGCGCTTCGGCAGGGTTGCCATTAATCATGATATAGGCGGGTGTGTCCTTGGTGATAATCGAGCCACCACCGGCCATGGCGTGATCGCCAAAGTGACAGAACTGATGTACTGCCGCCAACCCACCCAGAATGGCATGATCACCGACGGTGACATGGCCCGCCAAGGTAACCTGATTGGCTAAAATGCAGTCGTTACCAATCACGCAGTCATGGCCGACATGCACGTAGGCCATAAACAGGTTGCGCGAACCAATGGTGGTTTCGCTGCGATCCTGAACGGTGCCTCGATGAATCGTGGCGCCTTCACGGATCACATTATCGTCGCCCATCACTAACCGCGTGGGTTCGCCTGCGTATTTTTTGTCCTGACAGTCTTCACCTACCGAGGCAAACTGAAAGATACGCGTACGTTCGCCTAGCGAGGTGGGGCCTTTAACCACCACATGAGGGCCTATCACGGAGCCCGCGCCGATCGTGACGTCGGGGCCAATGATGCTAAAGGGGCCAACCTCAACGTCGTCGGCAAGGCGCGCCGCCGGGTCGACCAGTGCAGTCGGATGTATCAAGCCACCTTCCTCTCGGCACAAATAATTTCTGCTTCGCAGGCCAGCTCACCGTCAACCGTGGCACGGCATGCAAATTTCCAGATACCCCGTTTACCTCTAATCACGTCGGCCTCTAAGGTGAGCTTGTCGCCCGGCATTACCGGGCGTTTAAAGCGCACTTTATCGCTGCCCACGAGATAGTACACATAACCATCGGCAGGCAGTTTATTGACCGTTTTAAAACCGAGAATGCCGCATACCTGGGCCAGGGCTTCAATCACCAGTACGCCGGGCATAATCGGGTGATGCGGAAAGTGGCCGTTAAAAAATGGCTCATTAATGCTGACATTTTTGTACGCAACGATGGATTCGCCGGTGGTTAATTGCGTTACTCGATCCACCAGCAAAAAGGGGTAACGGTGGGGCAAGTACTCGCGAATTTCATTGATATCCATAACCATCGTAGCGACCTCTAAAATAACAAAAACCTGCAGCTCCTGAAGAGTGTCAGGCAAATACCAGCACGTGCACTGGTTAAAAGGCTGTGGATTATACCCCGCTGTTATCTAGTCTCAAACCAGCAGCGGGTAAAAGTCATGCAGCCGTTACTATTCACGTTGCTTTTTTTCCAATCGAGCCAGGCGCTTAGCGATGTCATCAAGCTGTTTAAAACGCACCGCGTTTTTACGCCACTGGGCATTAGCCATGGCGCCAGTACCGGATGAGTAGACCCCCGGTTCATGGATTGAGTTCGTGACAAGGCTCATACCTGTCACCTGAACGCCGTCGCAAATGGTTAGGTGACCGGATAAACCGACCCCACCACCCAGCATGCAGTGCTTACCGACCTTGGTCGAACCAGCAATGCCCACACAGCCTGCTAAGGCGCTGTGGTCACCGATAATGACGTTATGGGCGATTTGTACCTGACTATCAATTTTGACGTCATCACCAATCACCGTATCTCCCAAAGCGCCACGATCGATGCTGGAGCAACTGCCTACTTCAACGTCGTCGCCAAGCACTACGCCCCCCAATTGGGCGATTTTATGCCAGCCAGCGCCATCGTGGGCAAACCCGAAGCCGTCGCCGCCAATCACACAGCCGCTTTGCAAGATGCCCCGTTTACCGATAACCACGCCATGGCAGAGGGTGACATTGGCGTGCAGACGCGTTGCTTCGCCGATAATTGTATCGGCTCCCACCACGCTGCCCGCCCCAATGACCACACGGTCGCCCAGCACCACGCCTGATTCAATCACTGCATGAGCTTGAATGCAGACATCGGCGCCTAGCTGAGCATCTTCCGCCACGACGGCGGTGGGGTGAATACCGACGATATCGCGGGCAGGCAGTGGGTCAAACAACTGCGATAGCTTGGCATAGCCCAAGTAAGGGTTATCGATTTCCAGACGCGCTACCGGGCAGTGCTTGCCATGCTCAGGGTGCAGCAATACCGCGGCCGCCTTGGTCGTCGCCAAATCTTTCAGGTAGGCACGATTGGCCAGAAAAGCCACTTGATCCGGCTGCGCTTCTTTTAGCGTCGCCAAGCCGCGTATCGGCTGCTGGGCATTACCGCTGACGGCAATGCCCAATTGGCGCGCAATGTCTGCGAGGGTAAAGTGATGAGAAGCGTGCGTCATGGGAGCCCAGGGAAGCGTTGGTGTGGCCTGACCACACCAATTAGCGTTTAAATTTAGTTCAAGGTATCAAAAATCTGGGTGACTTCATCGGTCACATTGGGCAGATCCACACCTGAGTGCAGTACGCCCTGGGGTTCAACCAGCACATCAATACCATGGCGTTCCAGCACTTCTGCTACCGCTTGTTCCAGCTTAGGCTCGGCGCCTTCTAAAAACTGCTGCTCGGAACG
Source organism: Halomonas sp. IOP_14 (assembly GCF_021021315.1). Classification (NCBI taxonomy): domain Bacteria; kingdom Pseudomonadati; phylum Pseudomonadota; class Gammaproteobacteria; order Oceanospirillales; family Halomonadaceae; genus Halomonas; species Halomonas sp. IOP_14. Next base: position 186,360 of record NZ_JAINWD010000006.1, read on the forward strand.
CTGCTGTGCCTGCATTACTTCCTGGCGAAGCTGTTCAAAACGGCTGCCTTTCTGCTGAAGCTCGCTAATCAGCGACTCCCGCTGGGACTGAGCCATCGTTTCGCCTTCGTTCTGCAAACGCTGCTGAAGCTGCTGCAACTCATTACCCAGGTTTTGCGCTTCACGCTGCTGATTGCCAATTTGCCCTTCCAGAGTACTCATTGACGCCTGTGCGGACTGGGTATTCATCAATGCTGCTCGCCAATCCAACACTGCTACTTCTGCAGCGTGAGCGGGCAAAATCATCGCGCCCAACAGGCATACCACCGCTGTCAGTTTACGCATCATGTTATCTCCTTAGGTCACGCTAGCGCGCGCCACCATGGCACGCGGTCTAGCAAAATTAGAACGTTTGCCCTTTAGAACGTTTGTCCTAATGAGAACTGGAAGAACTGAGTGTCGTCACCGCTCTTATCGTTCAATGGCTCAGCAATGCTAAAGGTCAGCGGGCCTACCGGTGTCAGCCAAGAGAGGCCAATACCGGCGCTGTAGCGCAAATCGCCTAGATCAACGCCGGAGTTACACTGCTGACGCCCTGCGTCTTCTGCAAGCACATCGTAGCAAGAGGTCAGGAAGGTATTACCGCCATCCAAGAATAGCGATGTTTGCAGCGCGCGCTGATCTTCAACAAAGGGCAGCGGGAAAATGATCTCGGCGCTACCTTCTACTGAAACGTTACCGCCCAGCGTGCGGTCACGGCCGCCTTCGGTTGCTGGCGTGGTGCGCTGCCCAAGCGTATTCGACGTGAAGCCACGCACCGAGCCAAGACCACCCGCGTAGAAGTTTTCATAGAAGGGGAAGGGATCGTTGCCGCCCAGCGTATCGGCATAGCCGACATTGCCGGTAAATTTGAACGCCCAGGACTCGTCATCGTTAATCGGGAAGAGCTGTTGAGCACGGGCGCGCAGCTTGTAGTACTCCGAATCACTGCCCGGCACGCCGGTTTCCAGCGACAGTCGCTGATAGTTGCCATCGGTCGGCATAATACCGCGGTTGAGATTGTTGCGTGTCCAACTAGCGGTCAGCTTCAGGCTTTGCGCATCTTCGCCCTGATCTTCCACATAGCGACGAATTTCTGAGGCCGTGTCGAAGTAGGTTTTCACCGTTAGGTCTTCAACGCTGGCACCGAAGTTAAGACGCGACAGTTCGCTTACGGGGTAACCAAAGTTGATACCGGCACCATAGGCATCCGTCGAGAACGTCGAAATATCCGAATCGGCGTAATCTGTTTCGCGGTAAAAAACATTGTAGCCGCGAGAAATGCCATCCAACGTCCAGTAGGGATCAGTGAAGCCAAAGTTCACACTGGTAAAGGTGTCGCTGCGCTGAGCCCCTACATTGACCCGGTTACCCGTACCCAAGAAGTTATTTTGTGACAAGCCGACACCGTAAATAACCCCGGCACTCTGGGAGAAACCAACGCTGGCAGAGACCGACCCCGAGGGCTGCTCTTCGACATTATAAGTAACGTCGAGTAAATCCGGCTCACCAGGTACAGGCTGGGTATCCACTTCTACTTGGCTAAAAAAGCCCAGGCGTTCAAGGCGCTGACGCGATTGTGTAATGGCTTCGGTGGAAGCGGGTGCGCCCTCCAACTGAATCATTTCACGCCGCAGTACTTCATCCTGAGTAGTCGTATTACCGTAGAACTCGATACGACGCACGTAGGCGCGTTCACCGGGATTGACAGCAATCACCAGATCGACCGTTTCACCGTCCCCTGCCATTTCAGGCACGCCTTGAATATCAGCAAAGGCGAAGCCTTCGGCACCCAAACGCTGGCGCAGGGCTTCGGTGGAGGCATTCACATCGCCGCGGGAGAAAATCTCTCCTTCTTTAACGGTGAGTAACTGGCGAGCTTCGTTTTCGCTGATCTGTAGATCACCCGCGAAACGAATATTGCCCACCCGGTACTGGGCGCCTTCATCGACGTTCAGAGTAATAAAGATTTCGGACTTTTCAGGGCCAATCGATACCTGAGTGGACGTGACATCGAAGTTGACGTAGCCGCGATCCAAGTAGAATGAACGCAGCCGCTCAATATCACCGGAAAGCGCTTCACGGGAGTACTCGTCGCTAGAGAACCAGCCGAAAAAGCGTCCTGGCCGATCATTTAACTCAAACACGCCACGCAGCGTCTCATCATCAAAGGCTTCGTTACCAACGATATTGATTTGGCGAATCTTGGCCACTTCGCCTTCGTTGATATTGATATTGACCTGAACCCGGCCCTCATCGACCTCTTCCACTTCGGTATCGATGCTGGCGCTGTAGCGACCTTGAGACTGGTAGACGCCTTCCAGCTCGCGCTGTATCTCTTCCAGCGTAGAGAGCTCCAGTACCTGGCCTTCCGAGAGCCCTGATTCACGCAAACCATTGCGCAAGTCCTCTTCGGAGATTTGATCGTTGCCGCTGATCTGTAGCCGCGCAATAGTCGGACGCTCGACGACCTGAATAACCAGTACATCGCCTTCGCGTGCCAGGGAGACATCGTCAAATAGCCCTGTGGCAAATAAGTCACGGGCAGCAGCAGCTAATTGCTCTTCGCTGACGCGCTCATTGGCACTCACCGGAAATGCATTGAAGACCGAGGCGGCGGATACCCGCTGCAGTCCTTCCACTCGAATGTCTGAAACATCAAAGGATTGTGCTTGGGCGCCGCTGGCGCCTGCCAGCAAGAGTGCCGCCATTCCAAGGGTCTTGATTTTCATGCAGTCAATTCGCTCGCGTTGGTCTGCCTATCATTCCAGAAAGGCACCATATACATTTGTGCAGGCAGATGACAAGGCATCCTGCGCGCTACACGCGTCATTACCACAGGCGCATCAGATCAAAATAGAGGGCCATCAACATCAGGGTGCCGACCATGGCAAGCCCAATGCGCAGTCCTACGGCTTGGGTTCTTTCGGATACTGGCCGTCCACGCACGACCTCCATAAAATAATAGAGCAAGTGGCCACCATCGAGCACCGGGATAGGTAGTAAGTTTAGTACCCCAAGGCTGATAGAAAGATACGCTAGAAAGCCAATAAACGCTTCCATCCCTGCACGGGCCGAATCACCAGAGATCTGTGCAATGGTGATTGGCCCGGACAAATTGGAAGGCGAGATAAGCCCGACAAACATTTTGCGTATGGCATCTAAGGTTAAGAGCGTCATCTCTCCAGTGCGCGAAACAGCCTGGCCTACCGCTTCGATAGGGCCGTAACGGATTTCACGCTGAAACGCTGCTGGCCACTCGACCTGCTCGGCGCCTGCACCGATATAACCAATTTCAACCCCAGTGTCCAAGCGGTTACGCCCGGGGGTTAAATCAACACTCGACTGCTCGCCATTACGTTCATAGGTGAGCTGCAGCGTTTCACCTGGATTACCTCGCACCATATTAACGAAGTGCATCCAATCATCCACTGGTTCGCCATTAATCGCCGCCATCCTATCGCCCGCCTCAAGGCCTGCTTGCTCGGCGGCCTCTCCGCTCACTACTTGGCCTAAAACGGCCGGAAATTCCGGCTGCCAAGGAGTAATACCCAGCGATTGCAGCGGCTGTGGCGGATCTTGGCGAACCAAATAATCAGTCACCGATAAGCCAAAACGTTGAGGGTCGCTCGCGCCTTCGGGGCGGGCGTCTATATCCAGCTCACCGCTGAAACCAATAATCGATACCAGTTTGAGGTTAACATCTTCCCAAGAGCGCATCTCATCGCCCTGAATGGCGACAATTTCATCGCCATTGGCAAGTCCGGCTTCGGCGGCGGGCGAGTCAGGCGCAACGCTACCTACCATTGGCGACACCACCGTGGTACCCGCCACGAACAGTGCCCAGTAAGCCACAATCGCTAACAAGAAGTTGGCGATTGGCCCTGCCGCCACAATCGCAATGCGCTGCCACACGGTTTTGCGGTTAAATGCCTGATCAAGCTGCTCTTCCGGAACCGGCGCCTCACGCTCATCGAGCATTTTGACATAGCCACCCAGCGGAATGGCGGCTATCGCGAACTCGGTGCCGTGGCGGTCAACCCGCGACCATAGCGGCTTACCAAAGCCTACAGAAAACCGTAGCACTTTGACCCCACAGCGCCTCGCCACCCAAAAATGGCCAAACTCGTGGAAGGTCACTAACAGGCCCAACACCACAATGACCGCTAAAATATTCTGTATAAGGCCCACACTGAACTCCTTAATGCCCCGCTCTAACGACCAGCCCAGCGAATGCTTAAGCGTATCATTTTGTTACCAGTTCCAGCGCCTGCTGTCGCGCCCACTGATCCGTTGCTAATACGCTATCAAGGCTATCAACACGGCCTTGATAGGGGCGCGACAAGACGTCGGCGACCAGTTGCCCAATGGCTGTAAAGCCGATTCGACGCTGTAGGAATGCTTCAACTGCAACCTCATTGGCAGCGTTGAGCACAACGGGTGCCATGCCACCTTGCCGCATCGCTTCACGGGCAAGCCCTAAACAGGGGAAGCGAGTTTCATCGGGGGCTTCAAAATCAAGCCGCGCCACCTGAAAAAGATCCAGTGTCTCAACCCCGGCATCAATGCGCTCCGGCCACGCTAGCCCGTAGGCGATGGGGATGCGCATATCAGGATTACCCAACTGTGCAATCACCGAACCATCTTGATACGCCGCCATGGAGTGAATCACGCTTTGAGGGTGCACCACCACCTGGATTTGTTCGGGCGTGGCATCAAACAGCCAGCAGGCTTCAATAAGCTCTAGCCCTTTATTCATCAGTGTGGCGCTATCCACCGATATTTTACGTCCCATTGACCAGTTCGGGTGAGCGCAGGCCTGTTCGGGAGTGACATTGTTGATTTCCGCCTGGCTCCATGTACGAAACGGCCCGCCAGAGGCCGTTAGCAGCAGTTGACGAACGCCGTGCTTGGCAAGTCCGCCGCGGTGCTCCGCAGGTAGACACTGGTAAATGGCATTATGTTCGGAATCAATCGGTAGTAATGTTGCGCCAGAGCGGGAAACGGCCTCCATAAACAGCGCGCCGCTCATCACCAGCGCCTCTTTATTGGCCAGTAGCACGCGCTTGCCTGCTTCCGCAGCGGCTAGGGCAGGCAGTAAGCCCGCCGAGCCGACAATGGCCGCCATTACGCAGTCGACGCTGGCGTCCCGGGCAACATCGCACAGCGCCTCTGGGCCTGCGCTCACGTCAGTTGACTGCCCAGCCCGCTTAAGCTCTTGGCGCAGCCAAGCGGCATCGGCCTCATTATCCAACACGGCGACCGCAGGGCGATGCGCCAAGCACTGCGCTAGCAGAGCCTCTTTTGAGGTGTGCGCGGTCAGGGCATGCACGCAATAGCGGTCTGGGTGGCGACTAATCACATCCAGCGTGCTAGTGCCCACAGAGCCTGTCGAGCCAAGCACGGTCACACGTTGCCTATTAGCGAGTTGGCTCATAGCGGCGGCACCCGAGCAAACACCTCAACCAGTACTTCCACATAGAACAGTGCAAACAGCGGTATCGCCGCGGTGAGGCTATCAATGCGATCCAGCACACCGCCATGGCCGGGCAGCAACTGGCTCGAATCTTTGATATTACGATGGCGCTTGAGCATGCTTTCCAGTAGATCCCCTAGCACAGAGGCCAAAGTGACCACGGCGGTGATGAGTATCAGGGTAATTCCACCCACCAGGCCCAGCGGCAACCACAGCGCAAAGAGAATAGCCAGAATAGTGGTCGCCGCTAAGCCGCCGTATACGCCCTCCCATGATTTGCCAGGGCTCACGTGGGGAGCCAATTTGCGCTTGCCCCAGTGTCGCCCCACAAAGTAGGCGCCGATATCCGCGCACCAAACCAGCAGCAGCACAAACAGCAGCCAAGCCATACCGATGTCACGCAGAACGTTAAAGCCCACCCAGCAGGGCAATAGCACCCACAGGCCCATCGCCAGGCGCCGCACGGTGGACTGCCACTGCTCACCCGCCGCAGGGTAGCGGGTTACCCAGTAGAGATTCACCAGCCAACCGGCAGCAGAGAACCAAAGCGGCCATATTGATGTGGCGGCTCCGGCCAGCCACATGACCAGCATCAACACCGCCATCACGGCCACTAGCTGAGCACGCTGTGCGGTACGGGTAACGCCCGCCAGATTGGCCCACTCCCAAGTGGCGAGTAGCACCATCAACGCCGTAAATAGCGCAAAAGCGCCGCCGTCTAAACCAAACAGGCCAGCCAGCACCAGGGGTGCTAGCCAGGCTGCGGTGATAATCCGCTGTTTAAGCACCCTGCGCCTCTATTTGTTCGTCCGTCATGCCAAAGCGACGACGGCGCTGGCAGAAGTCGTTTAATGCCGCATCAAACGCATCCGCACCGAAATCGGGCCATAGCAGCGGGGAAAAGTGCAGCTCAGCATAGGCCAACTGCCAAAGCATAAAGTTGGATAGCCGCTGCTCACCACTGGTACGTATACACAGATCCACCGGCGGCACGTCATCAGTCCCCATTGCAGTGTCGAAGCACGCTTCATCGATTTGCTCAGGCGATAACTCCCCAGCCGCCACCTGCTCGGCTAAGGTGCGCGCCGCCCGTGCGATATCCCACTGCCCCCCATAGTTGGCGGCAATCACCAGATGCATCCCTGTATTGTCCGCGGTTAACGCTTCAGCACGCTGAATATGCTTTTGGATGGCGTGGGAAAAACCCCGCTGTTCGCCAATGATCGAGAGGCGCACATTACGCTCATTGAGCTTTTTGACTTCACGCTTAAGCGCCATCAAAAACAGCTCCATCAAGGCGTTGACCTCTGCGGCCGGACGCTTCCAGTTTTCGCTGGAGAAAGCAAACAGGCTGAGGGTTTGCACCTCGCGCTCGGCGGCCCGCTGAATCACCGCACGAACGGTTTCCACCCCAGCCCGGTGCCCACGCACCCCCGAAAGCCCGCGCGCGCGCGCCCAGCGGTTATTGCCATCCATAATGATGGCAACGTGAGACGGCGGGGCCTCCCCGGCCAGAGAAGACGCGCTGGCGTCGTCCGGCTGTTTTTCAGGAAGCTGCGGTGACGTCATGGATTCTCGCACCAAAGGTCAGTCATAAAAAAACCAGCCAGAGTGTGGCAAAACGGGCAGCCAAAGCTGCCCGCGGCTGAATAAAGCACAGGTTTATACCTGCATGAGATCCTGCTCTTTTGCAGTCAGCGCTTTATCGATCTCAGCAATATACTTGTCGGTCAGCTTTTGAATCGCATCTTCGCCTTCACGCTGATCGTCTTCGGTAATCTCTTTATCTTTTAACAACGACTTGAAATCACCGTTAGCATCACGACGTACGTTACGCACGGCAACGCGAGCGTTTTCAGCTTCGCTACGCGCCTGCTTGATATAACCTTTGCGGGTCTCTTCGGTGAGCATCGGCATTGGCACACGGATCACGTTGCCTGCACTGGCCGGGTTCAAGCCAAGATCAGAGGTCATGATGGCCTTTTCGATCTTCTGCACCATGCCCTGCTCCCACGGCGCAATCGTCAGCGTGCGAGCGTCCTCAACGTTGACCGATGCCACTTGGCTAAGCGGTACCTGGCTGCCGTAATAGTCCACGGTAACGGCGTCTAAAATGCTCGGGTGAGCACGACCGGTACGAATTTTATTGAAGTTGCTATGCAGCGCCTCAACGCTTTTTTGCATGCGCGAATCGGCATCTTTCTTAATATCGTTGATCACGTCATTACCCTCTGTATATCAGCGTGCCTTCCTTGCCCCCTACGACCATATTCAGTAGGGCGCCAGGCTTATTCATATCAAATACCCGCACCGGCATATTATGGTCACGTACCAGGCAGATAGCGGTCAAATCCATAACGCCCAATTTTTGATCCAGGGCGTCGTCGTAAGAGAGCTGGTCGTACTTCACCGCATCCGGATGTTTTACCGGGTCTTTATTGTAGACGCCATCGACTTTGGTCGCCTTGATCACTACGTCGGCGTCCACCTCAATGCCGCGCAAACAAGCTGCAGAATCGGTGGTGAAGAAGGGGTTGCCTGTGCCTGCAGAGAACAGCACTACGTCCCCGGAGGTTAAGTAGCGAATGGCCGTGCGACGGTCGTAGTGCTCTACAACGCCGCTCATTGGGATAGCCGACATCACGCGCGAGCGGATATTGGAGCGCTCTAGCGCATCACGCATTGCCAGCGCATTCATTACGGTCGCCAGCATGCCCATATGGTCACCGGTGACGCGATCCATGCCAGCCTCATTGAGCGCCGCACCGCGAAACAAGTTACCACCGCCAATCACGATGCCTACCTGTACCCCAATACCGACGAGCTGGCCGATCTCCAACGCCATCCGGTCAAGCACTTTAGGGTCAATACCAAAATCGTGTTCACCCATCAGCGCTTCGCCAGAAAGCTTGAGCAAAATACGTTTGTATTTTGACTTCGAACCCTCAGCCTTGCTGGGTGCTACATGGGGGGTAGGTTCTTGAACATCACGCGACATGGCATCTCTCCTGAGGCAGACCTGTAAACAGGCAGGCGGGGCAGCCCCGCTGTATAAACCCGTTATCAGGGTCGGCTAACTAACACCGGTTATACAGGGGCCGGATACGCGAAGGCGTGCGCTCACGCGCACGCCATCTTTTTTCTGAAACCTCTGACCTCAGCGACGGCCAGCCTGTTCCATAACTTCTTTAGCGAAGTCGACTTCTTCTTTCTCGATACCTTCACCAACTTCAAAGCGTGTGAAGCTTACCACTTCGCCGCCTGCGGCTTTCACGTACTCAGCCACAGTCTGGTTCGGGTCTTTAACAAACGGCTGCTCGGTCAGGCTGTTTTCTGCCAAGTACTTTTTCAAGCGGCCCTGAACCATTTTCTCTGCGATCTGCTCCGGCTTACCGGCCATATCCGGCTGCGCCAGAATAATCGCTTTTTCCTGATCCAACTGCTCTTGGGGCATATCGGCAGGATGCGCAACCGCAGGGTTGATCGCCGCCACGTGCATTGCAACGTCTTTCGCGACTTGCGAATTGCCGCCTGTTAGCACGGTCAGAACGCCAATGCGGCCACCGTGGACGTACTCGCCTACCAGACCACCGTCAACAGCGTTCACTACGATGGCACGACGCACACCGATATTCTCACCGATTTTCTGAACCAACTGCTCGCGGGCAGTTTCCAGTTCGCCAGCCATAACGGCGGCAACATCTTCGCTTTTCGCGGTGAAGAAAGCACCGGCGATTTTGTCAGCAAACGCGATGAAGTTGTCATCACGAGCAACAAAGTCAGTCTCGGAGTTGATTTCAACCATTACGCCGTAGCTGCCGTCTTCCGCTACACGCGTAACCACTACACCTTCTGCGGCGATACGATCGGCTTTCTTCGCTGCTTTTAGGCCGGAGCTTTTGCGCAGGTTTTCAATCGCAACTTCGATATCACCGTCGGCTTCGGTGAGTGCTTTTTTACACTCCATCATGCCGAGACCGGTACGTTCGCGAAGTTCCTTGACCTGAGAGGCGCTGATAGCTGCCATGAGAATTCACCTCTGAAATGGTTCTATGAGAGTTAGACGCAACACAGAGTATAGGCATGATAAATGACCATCATGTATCACGCTGCCCTATGTCTCTCTGTATTACGGGGCCGGTATTGAGTGCCGGCAAATTCGTCCGCTCAGACAGTTCATCTGTAGCGGGAAAAAGGGGGCAAAGCCCCCTTTATCTTGATGCGGCACACCTGCTCACCGCACCCACTGCTGCGATTACTCAGCGGCAGTGTTGTCTTCAGCTGCAGCGGCCTCTTCGGTCACTTCAACAAACTCTTGAGCGTTGGCTTCTTTGGCACGGCCACACGCATCCGCAATCGCTTTTACGTAGATCTGGATAGCGCGGATAGAGTCATCGTTGCCGGGAATTACGTAGTCAACGCCATCGGGGTTGGAGTTAGTATCCACCACGCCGATAACCGGGATGCCCAGCTTGTTGGCTTCGTTGATCGCGATGCGCTCGTGGTCAACGTCGATCACGAACAGTGCGTCCGGTAGGCCGCCCATGTTCTTGATACCGCCGATAGAACGCTCAAGTTTGTCCTGCTCGCGAGTCGCCATCAAGACTTCTTTCTTGGTCAGCTTCTCGAACGTGCCGTCTTCGCGCATGGTTTCAAGATCACGCAGACGCTTAATGGACTGACGGATGGTCTTGAAGTTAGTCAACATGCCGCCCAACCAGCGATGGTTGACGAAAGGCTGACCAGCACGGTTAGCTTCTTCTTTAATTACCTTGCTAGCGCTGCGCTTGGTGCCAACAAACAAAATTTTGTTGTTGGATGCCGCCATCTTCTCGACCACATCGATCGCTTCGTTCAGCGCCGGAAGGGTGTGCTCAAGGTTGATGATGTGAATCTTGTTGCGCGCGCCGAAGATAAATTTGCTCATCTTCGGGTTCCAGTACTTGGTCTGGTGGCCGAAGTGAGCACCTGCTTTAAGCAGGTCACGCATATTAACGTGAGACATGGTAGAACTCCTAAAACTCGGGTTAGGCCTCCACGCACCCCATGGATCCGACCGTTGACCACGTTAGACGCTGCCAGCGGCACCCGGGACCATGTGCCGGTGCATGTGTGTTTTTAAGGCTTGATAGTAAGCATCGCGCCCGTAAGTCGAGCACGCTGCGGATTCATCGCCCTGCCCTACTGCGTACTTCCCAGCCAAGAAGCTCGGAATCACGATTGCAGGAAAGCGCGCGGCTTTATACCATAGATCATTGCCAAGATGAAGTCGCACCCCGTTTGACGGTCTTAAATTGCGCCATTCAATTTTCCATTCTGCATTCATATCGAGCATTCATGAACGTTCCTATCAAGACGCCTTCTGAAATCGAACACATGCGCGAAGCCGGGCGCCAAGCGGCTAGCGTGATTGAAATGATCACCCCCCATATCCAGGCAGGCATTAGCACGGGGGAAATTGACCGTCTCTGCCATGAGTATATTGTTAACGAGCTAGGCTCGACCCCTGCACCGCTGAATTACCATGGTTTTCCCAAGGCGACCTGCACGTCGATCAACCATGTGGTGTGCCACGGCATCCCCGACGACGCCAAGAAGCTCAAAAATGGCGATATAATGAACCTGGATATCACCGTTAAGACCACCGACGGCTATCACGGCGACTCCAGCGTGATGTTCGTAGTGGGTGAGACGATTCAGGGCGAACGGCTGTGTCGCATTACTCAGGAATGCCTGTATAAAAGCATCGAGCTGGTGAGGCCTGGCGTACGCCTCTCGGAGCTTGCCCGCGTGATTCAAAAACATGCCGAAAGCAACGGCTACTCCGTCGTTCGCGACTTCTGTGGCCACGGCATCGGCGCCGAATTCCACGAAGAGCCGCAGTTTTTACACTACGACGGCTACGCACCGGATGCCGACATTAAGCTCGCCGCAGGCATGTGCTTTACCATCGAGCCGATGATTAACGTCGGCGGGTATAAAACCAAGGTGCTACGCGATGGCTGGACCGCCGTCACTAAAGACCGCAGCCTTTCAGCGCAGTGGGAACATACGCTGCTGGTGACCGAGGGCGGCGTTGAAGTGCTGACCGCGCGTGGCGATGAAGACTTCAGTTTTCTAACCAACTGATGCTATTACACCACCACCGGTTTGAGCCGGACACCACGCTTTACGACCTGGATCTTTTCCGCACTGAGCTTGCCGGTTCACGCTCGCCGGTGGCACCCTTCAAGGCCGCGCTGCGCGAGCTACAGGCGCGCCTGGACGACCAGTTTCGCGCCGGTGCAGACATTCGCGACCTTGTGCGCGGCCGCGCCTGGTACCTGGATCAGTTGCTGGCGATTGCCTGGGCACAGCATGAGTGGCCCGACGATGGTATTGCACTGGTGGCGGTAGGCGGCTATGGCCGTGGTGAGCTACACCCCCACTCGGATATCGATCTGCTGCTGCTACTGGAGCAGGACGATGACACCGCCTATCGTGAACCGCTGACCGCCTTTATCACCTTCTTGTGGGATATTGGCCTGGAAATTGGTCATAGCGTTCGCTCGCTTAGCGACTGCGAGCGGGAAGCCGAAGCGGATGTCACGGTGATTACCAACCTACTCGAATCTCGCCTGATTGCGGGGCCAGAAAGCCTGCGCGAAGCGATGCGCGAACGCCTCAGCGCCGAACATATTTGGCCCGCCGACCGCTTTTTTGAAGCCAAGTGGCAGGAGCAGATTTCCCGCCACTACCGCTATAACAACTCCGAGTACCACTTAGAGCCGAACCTCAAAAGCTCCCCCGGCGGGCTGCGCGACATCCAGATGATCGGCTGGGTGGCCAAGCGCCACTTCGGTACCGAACAGTACACCGATATCGTCGCCAACGGCTTTATGAACGACGCCGAACTGCGCATTTTAAGCCAGGGGCAGGCGTTCTTGTGGCAGGTGCGCTATGCCCTGCATATGCTTACCGACCGCGCCGAAGACCGCCTGCTGTTTGACCACCAGCGCACCATCGCCGAAATGTTTGGCTTTCGCGATACGCCGGAACGTCTGGCGGTTGAGCAGTTCATGAAGCGCTATTACCGGCACGTCACCGCGCTGGCGGGACTCAACGATATGCTGCTGCAGCACTTTGACGAGGTCATCCTGCGCGGCAAAGAAGCGCTGGAAACCGTCAAACTCAACGAGCGCTTTGAAACCAAAGGCGGCTATATCCAGGTTCGCTCGCGGACACTTTTCCGTGAACGCCCCGCGGCGATGCTGGAGCTATTCCTACTGATGGCCAAGCACCCCGAAATCGAAGGAGTGCGTGCCGATACCATCCGACTAATTCGCGATCATCGCCACCAGATTGACGACCACTACCGGGAAGACCCGCGCCACCAGCGGCTCTTTATGGCTATTCTGCGCGCCCCCGGCAATGTGCCCCGCCAGTTGCGGCGCATGAACCGCTACGGGATTCTGGGCAAATACCTGCCCGAATTTGGCCGCGCCATAGGGCTGATGCAGCACGACCTTTTCCACATTTACACGGTCGATGCCCACACCCTGCTGCTGCTCAAATTTCTGCACAATTTTCGCAAACCGGAAGCGAAGGGTGACTTTCCAGTGGCGGTGGCATTGATGCAGCAGTTGCCCAAGCTCGACCTGTTGTGGATCGCCGGGCTGTTTCACGACATTGGCAAGGGCCGCGGCGGCGACCACTCGGAAATCGGCGCCCGGGACGTTGAGCATTTTTGTCAGCGCCACCACGTCTCGCCCCACGACACGAACCTGGTCAGTTGGCTGGTTGAGCACCATCTATTGATGTCGATGACGGCGCAAAAGCGCGATATCAGCGACCCCGATGTGATTCGTGATTTTGCCTTGATCGTGCGTAACGAAACGCGCCTGGACTACCTTTACGTGCTCACCGTGGCCGACATCAATGCCACCAACCCCACACTGTGGAACGGCTGGCGGGCGTCGCTGCTGCGCCAGCTGTACGCCGAAACCAAGCGTGCCCTGCGCCGCGGCCTGAATAATCCGCCCGACCGCGACGACTGGGTGCGGGAAACGCGCACCGAAGCACGCTCTTTGCTGCAAACCATCGGCGTTAATCGTGAGCAAATCGATCATCTTTGGGAATCGCTAGGGGAAGACTACTTCCTGCAGTACGCCCCCAGCGAAATCGTTTGGCAGACCCAGGGCATTCTCAATCACAACCAGTCGCCGCTGCCGTTGGTGTTGATCAGCGCACCTACTGCGGACATGTCCGAAGGCGGCACCAAAGTGTTTATCCACACCCGTTCGGTGGACGACCTTTTCGCTGCTACCGCCGCGGCCATGGAGCAGTTGGGCCTGTCGATTCACGATGCGCGCATTGCGACCTCCCACAACGATTGGACGCTAAACACCTTTATCGTGCTCGACAACCATGGTCAGCCTATACGTGACCCAGGCCACATCGAAGAGATGCGCCGACACCTGGTGGAAGAGCTTGATGACCCTGATGACTACCCGGATATCGTCACCCGCCACACGCCGCGCCAGCTCAAGCATTTCAAGGTACCCACGGAGGTGCTGATTGAGCAGGATCCGGCCAATGAGCGCACGCTGCTGGAGCTAACGGCTCCCGACCGCCCCGGCCTGCTGGCCCGGGTGGGACGGATTTTTATGGAGCAGGATATCTCGCTTTCGGCGGCAAAAATCGCCACCCTGGGCGAGCGGGTAGAGGACGTCTTTTTCATCACCACCAAGGCAGGCGAACCGCTGACTGACCCCGAGCGCCAGCAGCAGCTGCGCGAACGTCTGATTGAAGTGTTGGGCGTTTAAAAGATAATTCACCGAACCCCGAGGCTGATGCAGAGATTGTAGTGCCAAGCCTGGGGGCGAGGGTAGGTTTCCGCGAGGGCGCTGTGAACCCCTCCATGGGCGCTACTTTCGCCATCTGACCGCCAGGGATGGCGGAAATGCCGGAATTGTCAGGAATTTTTTCCGGCCATGGCGAAAGACCCTCGCTCCAACCTACCCTCGCTCCCGTCTATCGAGTGTCTGTAAAAGTATTCATTGCAAAATCACACCCTCGTTAGGTTTGAGCCTGCACCGGGCCTTGCCTATAATCGACGGTTTACGCCGCCAGCCATCAACGGACACATCATGAACGCCGACCTCGACGCCCTGCATCCTTACCCGTTTGAAAAGCTGGCCGCGCTGAAGGCCGCATTAACGCCCCCAGCTGACTTGGCGCATATTCCGCTGACCATTGGCGAACCCCAGCACGCGCCCTTTCCTGCGGCGCTTGAAGCGCTGGTGGCGCACCAGCTGGAAATGGCCCGTTATCCCGCGACCAATGGCCTGCCAGCGCTCCGCCAAACCATCGCCAACTGGGCAAGCCAACGCTTTCAACTGCGCGAACTCGACAGCGAACGGCACGTGGTGCCCGTTAACGGCACTCGGGAAGCCATTTTTGCCTTTGTGCAGGCGGCGCTGGATCGCACCCGCCCGGCGAAAGTCGCGGTGCCCAATCCGTTTTATCAAATCTACGAAGGTGCGACGCTGCTGGCAGGCGGTGAGCCGCTCTATTTAGACTGTACCGCTGAGAACAATTTTCGACCTGACGTTAACGCCGTGCCCGCCGCGACGTGGCGCAACGTGCAAATCGTTTTTATCTGCTCGCCGGGCAACCCCACCGGTGCAGTCACGTCCCTTGATGAATTTAAGCAGCTGATTGCCCTCGCCGACGAACACGACTTTATTATCGCCTCGGACGAGTGTTACTCGGAGCTCTACCTTGACGAAACAGCCCCACCACCGGGGTTGCTGCAAGCCTGCGCCGAGCTGGGTCGTGATGATTACCGGCGCTGCGTGGTGTTTCACTCGCTCTCCAAGCGCTCCAACTTGCCGGGCCTGCGCTCGGGCTTTGTCGCGGGGGATGCGACACTGCTCACTCCGTTTAAGCGCTACCGCACTTACCATGGCTGTGCCATGTCGCTGCCGTTGCAGCACGCCTCTATCGCCGCCTGGCAGGACGAGCAGCACGTACGCGCCAACCGCGACGCCTACCGCGAAAAATTTAGCGCGGTCACCCAGGTGCTTGCCCCAGTCATGGATTTTCCCGCGCCACAAGCTAGCTTTTACCTATGGCCTGCGGTGCCCGGTGGCGACGATATCGCCTTCACGCAGAGGCTGTTTGCCGAACAGCACGTTAGCGTACTGCCCGGCAGCCTAATGGGACGCAGGGGTGAAAATGGCGTTAACCCCGGCGCGGGGCGCTTGCGCCTAGCGCTGGTGGCTGAGCTAGCGCCCACTCTTGAAGCCGCCCAACGAATTCGCCATCTCGTCGAGCGAGGTTAACTTATTCCACATTCTCTGGTTCAACATTCTCAGGAGGTCGTATGCTGACGCTGTATATCATCGATAACTGCGATACCTGCCGCAAAGCGCGTAAAGCGTTGGATGAGAAAGCGCTGCTGTATAAAACCCACGATCTGCGCAAAGATGGTCTATCTGCTGCGCTACTAGAACACATTTTACATCGCGTGCCGCTTGTGGAAGTCATTAACAAACGCAGCAAAACCTGGCGCGAACTTTCCGATGAGGAAAAAGATTACGACGCCAACTCGGCCCGCCAGCTACTGATGAAATACCCCACACTGCTGAAGCGGCCGCTGCTCGAAGTAGACGACTCCACTATCTTAGTCGGCTACCGCGAGGGCGATTACGACAAGCTCGGCTAAGTACTCAAGTGGCTAAGTGCTTCAGCAACTAGATACTTGAGAAACTAAGCACTTAAGCAACTAGGCACCTTGGCTTTGCCTGCTTTTCTTCACTATTTATCACTACAGGACACCTTCTTATGCTGAGCTTTGCGCTTGGAATCGGCACCCAAAACACCCAGGGCGACTGGCTGGAAATCTACTACCCGGCGCCGCTGCTCAACCCACCCGCCAGCCTGGTGGAAGCCGCCAAACAAGCTCTGGATGCCCCCCAAGGCAACGCCGCCATCAGCTTTTTGCCCGAAGACTGCACACGCCTGGCTAAAGCGTTAGAAGCCGCGGGGCACTCCGCCCAGGCAGAGCTTGCCGAAGCGCTCTCTGCCAGCCAGCGCCCCCTGGTCGCGATGTTCCTGGAGAGCGACGAAGCGCCACAAACCGCGCCAGAGGTGTATTTAAAGCTGCATCTGCTGTCCCACCGCTTGGTCAAACCTCACGGTCTTGATCTCACCGGCATGTTTGGCCTTCTGCGCAATATTGCCTGGACCAACGAAGGCGCCATCGACATTGAAGAGCTGCCTACGCGCCGCTTGAAGGCACGTATGGCGGGCCGCGCGCTGTCCGTCGACTGTGTCGATAAATTCCCCAAAATGACTGACTACGTGGTGCCTACCGGTATCCGCATTGCCGACACCGCCCGCGTACGTCTGGGCGCTTACCTAGGCGAAGGCACTACCGTCATGCACGAAGGCTTTGTCAACTTCAATGCGGGCGCCGAAGGCCCCGGCATGATCGAAGGTCGCATCTCAGCCGGCGTGATGGTCGGCAAAGGCTCCGACTTGGGCGGCGGCTGCTCCACCATGGGCACTCTCTCTGGCGGTGGCAATATCGTCATTAAGGTCGGGGAAGGCTGCTTGATCGGCGCCAACGCAGGCATCGGCATTCCCCTGGGTGACCGCTGCACGGTAGAAGCAGGGCTGTATATCACCGCTGGCTCCAAAGTGACCTTACTGGATGATCAGGGCCAGGAAGTGAACACCGTTGCCGCCCGCGAGCTGGCCGGGCAAGACGATCAGCTATGGCGCCGCAACTCCCAGAATGGCCGCATTGAGTGCTTGACCAATAAAAGTGCTATCGCCCTGAACGAGGCGCTGCATGCCCACAACTGAATCTGAAGGACTGTCGCCGACGCTCACGCTCGCCTTTGAGCTGCTCAGCCGGGCCTCGGTAACGCCGGACGACGAGGGCTGCCAGGAACTCATGATCGAGCGCTTAGCAGCGCTCGGTTTTCATATTGAGCGGCTACCGTTTGGCGACGTAAAGAATTTCTGGGCGGTTCGCGGCCATCACGGCCCGGTGGTGGCCTTTGCCGGCCACACCGACGTGGTGCCCAGCGGCCCCTATACCAACTGGCAGTACCCACCGTTTGAGCCCTGCATTGATGATGAGGGTATGCTGTGCGGACGTGGCGCGGCGGATATGAAAGGCAGCTTGGCCTCAATGCTGACCGCCGTTGAGCGCTTTGTGGCCAACCACCCGAATCACGATGGCCGTATTGCCTTTCTGATTACCTCCGATGAAGAGGGCCCGGCAGTCGACGGCACTCGCGCGGTGGTCGAGCACCTGCGCGAGCGTAATGAACGGCTCGACTACTGCATTGTCGGCGAACCATCCTCGACCACGCGCCTGGGCGATGTGATCAAAAACGGTCGTCGCGGCTCACTGGGCGCCACGCTGCACATTAAAGGCGTGCAGGGTCACGTGGCCTATCCGCATTTAGCGCGCAATCCCATCCACCAGGCCATGCCAGCGCTGGATGCGCTGGTCAACGAGCACTGGGACGCGGGCAACGACTTTTTTCCCGCCACCAGCTTTCAGATTTCCAATTTGCGCGCAGGCACCGGGGCGACCAACGTGATCCCTGGCGACGTGGAAGTGGTGTTTAACTTTCGCTTCTCCACCGAGGTGACCTCTGATGAGCTCAAAGCGCGCACGGAAACCATTCTCGACCAGCATGGATTGGAATATCAGATAGACTGGACGCTCAACGGCGAGCCGTTTTTAACCGCGGAAGGCGCGCTGGTTGACGCCGCCATTAAAGGCGTTGAAGCGGTGACCGGCGAGCGCCCGGCGCTCTCTACCAGCGGCGGCACCTCGGATGGCCGCTTTATCGCCACCCTTGGCGCTCAGGTGGTCGAGCTAGGCCCGCTCAACGACACCATCCACAAGGTCAATGAGCGCGTTCGCGCCAGCGATCTGGACGACTTAAGCCGGATTTACGAAGCGACGCTGCAAGCGCTACTCTCCTCCGGTGAGGTAAACCTATGATGGAGCGTTACCCCGATATAGAGATTTACCTAGCCAGCGTGTCGCTTGATGCGCTCAATGAGTGGTTGAAAAGTGCACTAATCGCGCCACCGCTGAGCCCCGCAGGCAAAGGTAAATGGCAAACCCGCGGCCAATACCAGGGTGACTGCGTGCCGGTATTGCTGGTAGACAAAGCCGCTGATGGCTTTGCCAGCCTATGGTTTGATAGCAACCACACGCCGTGGATGACCGACCAAGAGTGTGCCCAACAGGCCGCGGAAGCGTTGCAAACCGAAATACGTTGCTCACTGGGTGGCTGGCACCCCGGTGATGACCCTGACCGCTTCTGGCAAGTGTTGCCCGGTGGCAAAGAAGGGGCAATAGAGTGGCCCGATTCAGGGCGTTAATCGAGCGCTTTAAACGTAAACGACCCCGCCGAAGCGGGGTCGTTACTATCCAACGATCAATTTAACTAGCCGTTGGGCTCACTCAATAATACTGACATCGTCGGCCTGCAAACCACGCTCATTTTTAATCACGTGATAACGCACGATTTGGCCTTCTGCCAACATACGCGGGCCACGACCACGAATGGCACGGAAGTGTACAAACACATCTTCGCCATTATCGCGGGTAATAAAACCGTAGCCTTTGTTGGTATTGAACCACTTTACTTCACCCTCTTCGCGGCCATCGTTAGGATCGATGATGTCTTCCTCCTCATCATCGTCCAACGGTGCAGCCGCTTGGGGTTGGCGCGTTGCTGGCTTGGGACGAACCACAGCATCGGACGCCACCACGATCGAGGGCGCAAAAGCGGCAGACGCTAATGTGCCAATACACAGAACAATAAAACTACCTATCGCAACGGCGATATAGACACCGCTAACTCCACTGATTGCCAACTCGGCCATCCACAGCTCGGCGAGGGCACTATCGGTTAAATGAACAATCCCCGCCAGCAAAAGTGGCGTGGGGGCGGCAAGTAATACACTGATTAAGAAACAGCGAAACACAACTTTTGGGTTCATAGAAAAAAAAAGCTCTCTTGTTGTATGGGTAACAGACGAAGGACAATACCCGCACTATCAGGCCCATTCCCAATAGCACCGGCATACTACTACATAAGGCTGCAATGTTATCATGACACATGAATTATCGCCTGTTGACCTAGCTCAACGTCTTGAATCTTTAGAGAGTCGCATAGCCCATCAAGAGCATTGGCTGGATACCCTGGATCAAGCGGTGGTACAACAGGAGCGCCGCCTGGAGAAACTGGAGCAGCTCAGCGGCCTAATGCGCGAACGCCTGCGTGAGCAGCACCAGGCACTCCAGGCAAGCGAACCCCAGGGCGGCCAGCGCCCCGAGGATGAACCTCCGCCCCACTACTGAACTAACGCCAGCCCCGGATGCGACTAATTAATTAGCCGCCGACAGCTAGCTTTCAACAGTTTAGCTGCCAACAACGCTCGCAGGGTCGATACTTTCCAGCCCAAAGGCATCCGCTACGGCCTGGTAGGTGACTTGCCCCGCGTGCACGTTAAGGCCCGGGAGAAAGTGTGGGTCGTCATGCAGCGCCTGCTGCCAGCCCTTATCTGCCAGGGCGAGTACAAAGGGCAGCGTGGCGTTGGTCAGCCCCTGGGTGGACGTACGTGCTACCGCGCCGGGCATATTGGCCACACAGTAGTGAACCACCCCATCGACGATATAGGTCGGTTCGGCATGGGTGGTGGGCTTGCTGGTTTCAAAACAGCCGCCCTGATCGATGGCAACATCGACCAGTACACTGCCAGGCTTCATATCAGCCAGCATACTGCGAGTGATTAGTTTTGGCGCAGCGGCGCCGGGCACCAGCACCGCGCCAATGATCATGTCAGACTCACGGGTGGCCGTTTCCAGCGCGTCTGCGGTGGAGTAAACGGTTTTAATGCGCCCCTGGTAACGGTCATCCAGCACTTCAAGCCGCGCTAACGACTTATCCAGAATGGTAACTTCCGCGCCTAACCCTAACGCCATGCGCGCAGCGTTTTCACCTACCACGCCACCCCCAATCACGGTTACCTTACCTGGCGCCACACCCGGCACACCGGGCAGCAGCACGCCCGCACCGCCCTGGGCCTTCTCCAGGCTATGGGCCCCAGCCTGCACCGCCATTCGTCCCGCTACGGTGCTCATAGGCGCCAGCAGCGGTAGGCCACCGCGGGCATCGGTAATGGTTTCGTAGGCGATACAGGTGGCACCGCTCTCCATCAGCCCACGGGTAAGGGGCTCTTCGGCGGCCAGGTGCAGATAGGTGAACAGTGTATGCTGTGGGGCGAGTCGCGCTACCTCGTCCGGCTGCGGCTCTTTCACCTTGAGGATTAACTCAGCGTTGCGCCACAAAGTGTCCACATCTGCTTCTATGTGCGCACCGGCGGCTTGGAAATCAGCATCGCTAAAGCCTGCACCTTCACCGGCTCCGGCCTGAATGCTCACCTGATGGCCGCGCCCGGCTAATTCCCGTGCGCCGGTAGGGGTTAAGGCCACGCGATACTCGTGATTTTTGATCTCTTTGGGGACAGCAATTTTCATTGGATTTTTCCTGTGCTTTTAAAGGTCAGTCATGTTGTTAAGCAAATTACAGCACAGCTAACGTTGACCACCACCCCAGAAACAAAAAACAAAAAAAACGCCGGTTAAGGCGTTTTTTAGGAGAAAAATCTAGCGATTGCCGGTTCTACACGAAAAAATCCACTTCGTTCTACGTCACTCCACAATAACTGCGCCGCCGTAGATACGCCGATACTCCTCGGGCAGGCGCTTGGGCCGCCCTGTTGAAAGCGCCACGCAGGCAAAGCGTGTACGGGCGTAAAGCAACGTTTTAGCGTCTTTGACTCGCACCAGCTGAAAACGGCGGGTCAAACTAAAGCGCTCGTCACAATCGACAATCCAGGTAGCCAGCTGTAGCTCATCACCTGCAAAGGCAGGCGCCAGGTAATCCAGCTCGTGGCGGTGAACCACCATGGCCCGATCAAGCTCTCGGTAACGCTCAAGAGAGAGGCCGAGCGCGACCGAGTGAGCCCAGCTAATCTGCTCAACCCAGCGCAGGTATTCACTGTTGTTGACGTGCTGATAAGCATCGATCGCCTCATCAGCTACGCAGATATCGATCACAAAAGGATCGGGCAGCGCCCACTCCATCGGCTAACTCCTGTGTACCTTTACTCCCCTACACGCTGACTTCTCTGAACTCTAGCTACCTGAACTAGTCGCGGAACACACGCACACCCAGCGCCTTCAGGTAAGACGTTTCAGGGATAGCCGGATGCACCGGGTGATCAGGCCCTTGGTGGCCTTGGAAAATCACCTGCCCGTGACGATCCTGGTGGCGAACCGCACCACGCACTACGTCCATTAGCCGCTCGGGCGCCAGGTGCATGGAGCAGGACGCAGACAACAGCAGACCATCGCGACCCAGCAGGCGCATGGCCTCGCGGTTCAAGCGGGCGTAGGCACGCTCACCGTTGGGAATGTCCTTGCGCTTTTTGATAAACGCTGGCGGGTCAAGAATGACCACGTCAAACTCCTCGCCCTCTGCCTTCAACGCTGCTAACGCTTCAAATGCATCTCCCTCACTAACCGCTACCTTCTCCTGCACGCCATTCAGCTCGGCGTTGCGCGCCACTTGAGCCAGCGCCGGGCCTGAAGAGTCCAGGCACATCACCTCTTTCGCGCCATGAACAGCCGCCTGCACGCCCCAACCGCCTACGTAGCTGAATACGTCCAGCACGCGCTTACCTTCCACATTGCGATTGATCCACTCGCGATTAACCCGGTGATCAAAGAACCAGCCGGTCTTCTGACCGTTCAGCACCGGCACCACAAAGCGAGCGCCGTTCTCTTCGAGCACCACTTCGTCAGGCAGCGTGCCTTTGATGACGTCAACGTGGGCCTCAAGACCTTCCTGACGACGGCCGCCAGTATCGTTACGGAAGACGATCACCTCCGGTTTGATGACTTTTTCCAGCGCATCGACAATCTCATCCGCCAGCGCCTGCATACCCGCGGTATTGAGTTGCACGACGAGGACATCACCAAAACGATCGATCACCAAACCTGGCAACAGGTCGCCTTCGCCGTGGATCAAGCGGTAGAACGGCTGCGCATAAAGGCGCTGACGCAGTGCCAACGCTTGATTAAAGCGGTGTACAAACAGCGAACGATCCAAGCGCATCTCGGGGTCACGAGACATTATCCGGGCAGCAATTAACGAATGAGGGTTTACATACGCGACGGCCATTACTTTGCCATTGGAGGCTTCTACCAGTGCGGTTTCGCCTGCCGCAAAGTTTTTCAGCGGCGTCTCTTTGATATCCACCTCATTGGAGTAGATCCAAAGATGGCCCGCTTTAAGACGGCGGTCGGCATTTTTATTCAGGCGCAGGCGTTGGGTCACAGCAATCTCCAAAAATTTTGTCTTTAAAACCTTGCCTTAAAAACCTGTGTCTTAAAACCTGGGCTTAAAAACCCGTGTTTTAAAAACTCAGACAAGGCAAAAGATGAGGCAAAGCAATACTTAAATAAAACAGTAGCACTGATAGGTAGCCATTAGCGCTGGCAGCCGGGGCAGAACACACTAGCACGCTGGCCAAGCGTAATGCGCCGAAGCTCAGCGCCACAGCGCAAACAGGGTTGGCCGTGGCGGCCATAAACATTAAGGCGTTGGGCAAAGTAGCCGGGCTCACCCTGGCCACTGACAAAGTCCCGCAGCGTGGTGCCACCTTGGGTAATTGCCGCCGCCAGCACTTCTTTCACGGCCAGGGCCAAGGCGTCATAGCGAGCACGGGAAACTCTTCCCGCCGCGCGGCGGGGATCAATGCCGGCCATAAATAGCGCCTCTGCCGCGTAGATATTCCCGGCACCAACAACCACCTGGTTATCCATCAGAAACGGTTTTACTGCCACGCGCTTGTTACGCGAGAGCGTGTAGAGCCATTTGCCGTTAAACGCATCAGACAGCGGCTCAGGGCCCAAGTGAGCAAGCCGTTTATCCTGCGCTGCGTCTGCGACCTGCCAATCCACAAAGCCAAACCGACGGGGATCGTGATAGCGCAGCACATAGCCGCTGGCAGTCACCACGTCCACGTGGTCATGCTTTTTAGGCAAATCCCCCACCCGGGCAATCCGCAGACTGCCCGACATACCCAAGTGCCAGAGCAGCGTCGCGCTAGCGTCACCTTCAAGCGCGCCGCCAGCCTGGATAGGAATCTGCAGGTATTTTGCCCGCCGCATCAACACCCCAATGCGCGCACCTACCAACCGCTCGGCCAGATCATCGGGCACAGGCACACGCAGCCGCGGCTGACGCACCAGCACTTCGGTGACTTCCTGGCCTTCAATATAGGGAGCAATCCCGCGTCGGGTGGTTTCAACTTCAGGAAGTTCGGGCATATTTAGACATCGTACCTGCCTGTAGTGACAGCCTAATGAAGGTGGTTTAGCGAAGCATGCGACACACGAAAGACATGCATGCAAAAACCCGGCTTGAGGCCGGGTTTTTGAACAGGCGCTCGCCTGCAGTGGAAGCCGATCAACATCGCAAAAGCGATTACTTGATCTTCGCTTCCTTGTAGATCACGTGCTTACGGATGACCGGGTCGAATTTCTTGAATTCGAATTTATCCGGAGTGTTCCGCTTGTTCTTATCAGTGGTGTAGAAGTGGCCTGTACCGGCACTGGACACCAACTTGATTTTATCGCGCATGGTTTAACTCTCCCAAAATGCTTGGCCCAAAATACCTGGCCCAAAGGGCTTTGTATAATAAAGCTGGCTTAGATAGCGTCGCCACGCTTACGAATAGCAACCAAAACTGTGTCGATACCTTTCTTGTCGATGATGCGCATTCCTTTAGTGGAAACGCGCAGCTTGACGAAGCGGTTCTCAGACTCAACCCAAAAACGATGGGTGTGCAGGTTCGGCAAGAAACGACGACGTGTCTTACGCTGGGAGTGTGAAACGTTATTTCCAGTTACCGGACGCTTGCCGGTAACCTGACATACTTTGGACATTAGAGCCTCCAACTGCTTGGCCAGGATATAATAACCTGAGTGTTCAAAACTGTCGGGCAAACCGGAGCAGGGAAGGTGTCGACGCCGTTAACCGCCAAGCTTTATCCAAATCCGTTATTCAACCCAAGTTTAAAGGTGGCACTTTATACCAGAGCACCCGACTTACAGCAAGCAAAACCCACAAAAAAGGCTGGAAAAGCACTTTTTTGCTCATTTTACTTAATCAAAACGGCATAGAACAGTGCATTCTTATACTGCTTATAGCCAGCCGCGCTCGGCAAAAGAGATCACTTCTCCATCCCCCACCACGAAATGATCCAGCACGCGCACGTCAAAAAGTACCAGCGCCTCTTTGAGGCGTTCCGTGATACGTCGATCAGCATCGCTTGGCTCTGCCACACCAGAAGGGTGGTTATGCGCCAGGATAACGGCGCCAGCGCTCAGCTCTAATGCGCGCTTGGCAACTTCGCGGGGGTAAACGGATGCGCTGTCTAGGGTACCGCGAAACAGCGATTCATAGCGAATAATTCGGTGCTGAGTATCCAAAAAAAGCACCGCAAACTCCTCATGCCCTAAATGGCGTAGCTGCGAACTCAGGTAGTGGCGCACCAAGGCAGGTGATGTCAGCGCATTGCCCCGCGCCAACTGGCTGGCTAAATGGCGCCGCGACAGCTCAAGCGTCGCCTGGAGCTGAGCGTACTTGGCGCTACCTAACCCACGGGCAGCACAGAAGCTTTCCTGATCGGCCTCTAGCAGTTGGCGCAAACCACCGAAACTGCTGAGTAAATCCCGCGCTAAATCGACCGCCGAACGACCCTGTACGCCAACACGCAAAAAAATTGCCAGCAACTCGGCATCTGAGAGCGCCTGGGCGCCAGTATTTAATAGCTTTTCCCGGGGCCGCTCACCTTCCGGCCAGTGATTAATTCCCATCGCACCTCACCCGCGCTGCCCATCTTTGTCGATCGAAGCCAGCCTCAACACGCATAGCTTTACAGCCATAAGCCTCATTAAACCTAGCTTAACCTTGTTTGTGCTCAATATGCCAAATTGTTGGTGCCAATGGTATGGTAAGCCTCCTTACGAACGCGGATATGGATCACTGACCATGGCCTCTGCTGTTAACTCGACAAGCGCGTCGACGCTCGCCGGCAAACGCGTACTGCTCGGCGTTAGTGCGGGTATCGCTGCCTACAAAAGCGCGTTGCTTGTGCGCCTGCTCAAGCAGGTGGGCTGCGAGGTGCGCGTGGTGATGACCGACGGGGCCCAGGCCTTTATTACCCCGCTCACGCTGCAGGCGCTCTCCGGCGAGCCTGTGCGCACCTCTTTACTCGACCCCGAAGCCGAGGCGGGCATGGGCCATATTGAGCTGGCCCGCTGGGCGGATATAGTGCTGATCGCTCCGGCGACTGCCGACCTTATCGCTCGTTTGGTGCACGGTATGGCCGACGACCTGCTCACTACGCTCTGCCTGGCCTCAGAAGCGCCCAAACTGATTGCCCCGGCGATGAACCAGGCTATGTGGCGCCACCCCGCCACCCAGCGTAACGTAGCGCAGCTTGAGCATGACGGTTGGCAGCTCATAGGCCCCGCCGCCGGTGACCAGGCCTGTGGCGATGTGGGGCCAGGCCGCATGAGCGAGCCTGAAGAGATTTTTAGCGCGGTTACGGCGCTGTTTGCTGCCCCTATCACCACAGCGCCTCACTCACATGCACCCCATATTGTGATCACCGCTGGCCCTACCCGTGAGCCACTGGATCCCGTGCGCTACATCTCCAATCACAGCTCGGGGAAAATGGGCTTTTCCCTGGCCGCAGCCGCGGTAGCTGAAGGGGCCAAGGTGACGCTGATCAGTGGGCCGGTTGACCTACCCACTCCCCAGGGCGTGACGCGAATTGACGTTGAGTCAGCCGAGCAGATGCACGCTGAAGCTCAGCGGCTAGCGCCTCAAGCGGCGCTGTTTATCGGCTGCGCGGCTGTCGCCGACTATCGCGCGGCAGCCCCTGCCGAGCATAAGCTCAAAAAGCAGGATGATAGCGACACACTCACCCTGACCCTGGTTAAAAATCCCGATATCATCGCCGGCGTCGCGGCACTGCCCGCCAAACAGCGCCCGCTGGTGATCGGCTTTGCCGCCGAAACCCAGGAGGTTGAGCGTTACGCACGGGATAAATTACAGCGCAAAGGGCTGGATATGATCGTCGCCAACGACGTCTCCCAGGCTGGCCTGGGCTTTGGCAGCGACCAGAACGCCGCCTGGATACTCTGGCGCACCCCTCAAGGCGTCGAGAGCCGCTCAGAAGTTGCACAGCCGAAGACACAGCTGGCCACCACCATCATCCGTCAAGCGCTCGCCCTACTACCCACAACAGCCGCTACGAAAACATCTGGAGAATCCCCATGAGTGCCCGCCCCCGCCTGCAGTGCAAAGTATTAGATGAGCGTTTGCACGACTACCTCCCTGCCTACGCGACAGCTGGCTCGGCGGGAATGGATCTGCGCGCCCTGCTGGATGAGCCGTTAATATTAGCGCCCGGCGATTGCCAGCTCGTACGCACCGGCCTTGCCATCTATATTGAAGATCCGGGTTTGGCAGGCATGATCCTACCGCGCTCCGGTTTGGGGCATAAACATGGCATCGTGCTAGGCAATTTAGTGGGTTTAATCGACTCAGATTACCAGGGCGAACTAATGATTTCGGTCTGGAACCGTGGTCAGAGCTCGTTTACGCTAACCCCCTTCGATCGGCTGGCACAGTACGTGCTTGTGCCTGTGGTACAGGCCGAACTCTCCTTGGTGGACGCGTTTGAAGACTCCTCAAGGGGCGGCGCCGGGTTTGGCAGTACGGGCAGTCAGTAACGAGTGGTCGCGCCTGTTTAGGAACCCTTTTAAGGAAACGTCTATTTAGCTGGGAAGCCCTATGAACGCACAGTCTGTACCCGCTTCGATTTTTCGCGCCTACGATATTCGCGGTATCGTTGACGACACGCTCACTGAAGAGACGGTAGAAATGATCGGGCGTGCTGTCGGCTCTGAGGCCGCCGCGCGGGGCGAATCCAGCGTGGTAGTCGCCCGCGACGGTCGCCTTTCAGGCGCTCGGCTGCAGGCAGCGCTGATGCGTGGCCTGAACGCCGCAGGGCGCGATGTGATCGATATCGGCATGGTGCCCACCCCGGTGCTCTACTTCGCCACTCACATACTGGAAGGCACCCAATCAGGCGTAATGGTCACCGGTAGCCACAATCCGCCTGACTATAACGGCTTTAAAATTGTGCTGAGCGGCGAAACGCTCTCTGGTGATGCGATTACAGCCCTGTTTGAACGTATCCAGTCCGGCAACCTAGACAGTAGCTTAGACAATGCTCAAGGCAGTATCACCCAGCAGGATGTTCGTGAACGCTATTTAACGCGCATTCTAGGCGACGTTAAGATCAACCGACCGATAAAAGCCGTGGTCGACTGCGGCAACGGCGTTGCCGGGGAACTCGGTCCGCAGCTGCTGGCACGGTTAGGTATTGAGACCATCCCGCTGTTTGCGGAAATTGACGGCCATTTCCCCAATCACCACCCTGATCCGGGCAAGCCGGAAAATGTCCAGGATCTGATCCGCAAAGTGCACGAAACCGGGGCCGACATTGGCCTTGCTTTCGATGGTGATGGCGACCGTCTGGGCGTTGTCACACCCACTGGCAAGCTGATTTATCCCGACCACCTGCTGATGGTGTTTGCCACCGATATGCTCGCGCGCCAACCTGGGGCCAAGGTTATTTTCGATATTAAGTGCACTGGCAACCTGGTCAAAGTGATCAGCAAGGCCGGCGGCGAACCGGAAATGTGGCGTACCGGGCACTCGATGATCAAGGCGCGTATGCAGGAAACCGGCGCTCAGCTTGGTGGCGAGATGAGTGGGCATATTTTTTTCCAAGAGCGCTGGTATGGTTTTGACGATGGCCTCTACGCCGCCGCTCGGCTGGTAGAGATTCTCGCCAATCAAGCCGACGACGCCGATACTTTTTTTGCCAACTTCCCTCAAGACGTTGCCACACCGGAAATTAATATAGCGGTTACCGACGATAACAAATTTTCTCTGGTGGATAAGCTTGCTCGCGAGGGCGACTTCGGCGAAGGTATAAAAACAACTTTGGACGGCATTCGCGTTGACTACCAGGATGGCTGGGGGCTGTGCCGCCCCTCGAACACCACGCCTGCACTGGTCATGCGCTTTGAAGGGAAAGACGAGGCCGCGCTAGCACGCATCAAAGCAATTTTTAACGACGCGCTTCGGCGCGTCGCGCCAGACATTGAGCTCCCCCAGTAGACAGATAGCTCTTTAAATAGCTCGGGGCTGGAGGGATCGCGACCACCTAGAAAGCGCGACCCTCATCACTTAATCAGCATAAACGTTAGCAGCATAATAAACGTTCGCAAGGGACAACCTCATGAGTTCAGCCAGTCGCGATCCCCAGGTCGTTGTGGAGGTGCTTTCCGAAGCCCTCCCGTATATTCAGCAGTTCTCCGGCAAAACCGTGGTGGTCAAATATGGCGGTAACGCCATGACCGAAAGCACCCTGATCGACTCCTTTGCCCGCGATATCGTGTTAATGAAGGAAGTCGGCATCAACCCGGTGGTGGTGCATGGCGGCGGGCCGCAGATCGGAGACCTGCTCAAAAAGCTCAACATTGAATCTCGCTTCGTCAACGGCATGCGCGTTACCGACTCACAAACCATGGACGTGGTCGAGATGGTACTGGGCGGCTTGGTCAACAAAAGCATCGTCAACCTGATCAATCAAAGCGGCGGTAAAGCGATTGGCTTGACCGGTAAAGATGGCTCACAAATTCGTGCCCGCCAGCTCAAAGTTGAGCACCAAAGTCCCGAAATGACGGCGCCCGAGATCATCGATATTGGCCATGTGGGCGAAGTGGAGTCGATCTCAACCGAGCTTATCGAGATGCTGGCAGCGCGTGATTTTATTCCGGTGATTGCACCGATTGGCGTCGACGCCGCAGGCCACAGCTACAATATCAACGCTGACCTGGTAGCGGGAAAGATCGCCGAAGCGCTCAATGCAGAAAAGCTGATGCTACTCACCAATGTCGCCGGGTTAATGAATACCGAAGGTGAAGTGCTCACCGGTTTAAGCACCGCTCAGGTGGATGACCTGATCGCCGATGGCACGATTTATGGCGGCATGCTGCCCAAAATCCGCTGCGCGCTGGATGCAGTGAAGGGCGGCGTGAACAGCTCGCACATTATTGATGGCCGTGTCCCCCACGCGGTGTTACTGGAAATTTTCACCAATGCTGGGGTAGGTACTCAAATCAAGGACGCGAGCTAACCGCGACGGAGGCCACATTATGAGCGAAGATCAAAAACCTCGCCGCCGCGAGCAAATTCTCCAAGCCCTGGCATTGATGCTCGAGGAAGATAGCGGCAAGCGCATTACCACAGCCGCCCTCGCCCGCCAGGTAGGAGTTTCAGAAGCGGCGCTCTACCGCCACTTTCCCAGCAAAGCGCGTATGTTTGAGGGGCTGATTGACTTTATCGAAGAGAGTATTTTTGCCCGCATCACGCGTATTTTAGAAGACGTTCCCGACGCCACCTCCCGCTGCGGCACCATACTCGCGCTGCTGCTGGGCTTTGCTGAGAAAAATCCTGGCCTGGCACGAGTGATGGGCGGCGACGTACTCACCGGCGAAACCGCACGGCTACGCCAGCGGGTCAACCAGCTGTTTGAACGCCTGGAAATGCAGCTTAAGCAGATTCTGCGCGAAGCCGAACTGCGTGAAGGCCTACGCCCCACGATTCCTGCCTCTGCCGCTGCCAATTTGTTAGCGGCCCAGGCGGAGGGGCGAATTTCACAGTATGTGCGCAGCGACTTTAAGCGCTTGCCCACCGAACATTGGGAAGATCAGTGGTCGCTGCTGTCGGCCCACTTACTGCGCGCCACGGCACAGCCTGCTTAGGCTCGCGTGCTGGCTGCACAAAAAGCCGGCTCCTTTAACGGGAGCCGGTTTTTTTAATGCTGAAAAGCCACAAATTGTGCATTCAGCGTGGTCTTAGGCGACCATTTCCTCACCCATTTTCTGACGCAGCTTTTTCATGGCATTTTTTTCGAGCTGGCGAATACGCTCCGCGCTGACGCCGTAGACGTCGGCCAGATCATGCAGCGTCTCTTTGCTATCGGCTAACCAGCGGCGCTGAAGAATATCCCGCGAGCGCTCATCAAGCCCTTCGAGGGCAAGCTGCAAACGGCGCGTCGAGTCTTCCTCGAAGTTGCTATCTTCCAACTGCGTGGCAGGGTCGGAAGCGGAATCATCCAGGAAGTGCACCGGCGCTTGATAGGTGCTCTCTTCATCATCGCCTGCCGGAGCATCATAGCCTGCATCGTAAGACGACAAGCGCCCTTCCATATCGCGCACGATCTCGGGCTTAACGTCGAGATCTTTGGCGATGGCGTCCACTTCGTCGTTGTTCAACCACGCCAAACGCTTCTTCGCACCGCGCAGGTTAAAGAACAGCTTGCGCTGGGCTTTGGTCGTGGCAATCTTAACGATCCGCCAGTTGCGCAACACAAATTCGTGAATTTCTGCTTTAATCCAGTGCACGGCAAACGAAACCAGACGAACGCCCTGGTTCGGATCGAAGCGCTTGACGGCTTTCATCAAGCCAACGTTACCTTCTTGAATCAAATCCGCTTGGGGCAACCCATAGCCCGAATAGCTACGCGCGATATGCACCACAAAGCGCAAATGCGACAGTACCAAACGACGAGCGGCTTCCAGATCGCCTTCATCATAGAGGCGATAAGCGAGCTCACGCTCTTCATCGGCCGTTAATACCGAAATTCCATTGACTGCGCGGATATAACCGCCCAGATCGCCGCCGGGCGAAAGCTGCCCCACCGGTAGAAGACTAGTGCTCATGTGCAGGTGGTCTCCCCTGTAACCCATCGTGGTTGACGTAGCACGTTATCAATAACCTATTACAAAACCGTGATACTAATTCAGTCATACACATTCAGTCATACGAATGTCTGCGATACTGAGACCTTAACGCAAGCATAAAGTTCGCAGGTTAAGCATTACCAGCAGTATCGCATTAGCTGCTTAGAATTCATCAATTATCTTGGCCGAATACTCGAAAGGTGACGAGTCACCGCCAACCAGGCACCCAACCAACCTAGTAGTGTACTGCAAGATAGCAGAATTGTAGAGCCTGTCACGTCGAGTTGGGGTAAAGAAAAACTCGCCCCGTAACTTGCCGCCAGAGCGGATACCGGCAGGGAAAGCCAGTGATTGCCCAGACCTAACAAACCTAGTGCCAACAGCCCACCGCCTAAGCCGTACCAAGCACCGCTGTACAGGAAAGGCCGTCGCACAAAGGCATGCGTGGCGCCAATGAGCATCACGACTTCAATTTCCCGGCGACGACTCTCCACCGAGAGACGAATGGTATTACCGACCACCAGCAGCACGCCTAAACCAAACAGCACCCCTAGCGCCAGCGCTACACGGCGACCTAGCTCGGCTAAGTTTCTCAGCCGCTCTACCCAGGCCAGGTCAAGACGCACCTCATCCACCCCAGCGAGCGCTTCA
The DNA here is from genome assembly GCF_021021315.1 of Halomonas sp. IOP_14. NCBI lineage: Bacteria > Pseudomonadati > Pseudomonadota > Gammaproteobacteria > Oceanospirillales > Halomonadaceae > Halomonas > Halomonas sp. IOP_14. The sequence goes on from NZ_JAINWD010000006.1 coordinate 218,492, forward strand.
AGACGGGCGGCCAACTGCTGCATGGCAACTGGATCAACGCTTTCTGGGCGTACCACCATACTGATAGGCAGCGGGTTACTCTCCAGCCCTGCCAAGGCATCATCGAGCCCCAGCGACTGCTGGAACTCCGCCATACCCTGCTCGGCGCTGATCAGCTGGGTTTCGAGCACGCCCGGTTCCGCGTTGACCGCCTCCTCGATACGCAGCGACTGGGCATCATCAGCACTCAACTCCAGGTAGACCGTTAGGGTGGCGCTCTCATCAAGCTCTGCATCCAGCAGGCGGGCACTATCCAGGGTTAGCCACAGCGCCGCAGGCAGTACCAGTGCAATAGCGATCGCCAGCATGGTCAGGAGATTACCCAGCGGATAGCGTATCAAGCGCTGAAAGCTATCCCACCCCATACTGCGGTGATGGCGCCCCCATGCCCGCAGGCGGCTGGAAAAGCGCGTTTGCTGCGACCTGGCGCCCCGCTGTGGCGCTTGGGCTTTCTCAACCGCTGGTTTAACAGCGGCTTTGCGCGGCGTTTTTAATGCTGCTCCCTGACGACGCTTGGGTGTCGCGGATGACCTCATACCGCCCCCTCATCGGCTACCAACCTGCCGTCGCTTAAGCGCAGGATGCGGTGGCGCAGTCGGGCAATTAGGGCCAAATCGTGACTGGCGATCATCACGGTGGTACCAATCCGATTAAAGTCCTCAAATAGCGCCATGATATCCGCCGAAAGCTGGGGATCCAGATTGCCCGTCGGTTCATCGGCAAGCAGTAGCGCGGGCTTATTAACCACCGCCCGGGCAATGCCGACCCGCTGCTGCTCGCCGCCGGAGAGCTCTATGGGCAACGCCTTTTCACGATGCAGCAGCCCCACTTTATCTAACGCGGCACGCACACGGCGGGCGGCTTCCCGAGGTTCAACCCCTTGAATCTCCAGCGGTAGAGAAACATTGTGAAAAATGCTGCGATCAAAGAGCAGCTGATGATCCTGGAAAACCACGCCAATTTGGCGCCGATAGAACGGCACTTGGCTGGCATGCAGCTGGGCAATGTCGTGCCCCGCTACGACGACGCGCCCACGGCTAGGTTTCTCAAGGCGCATGATTAAGCGTAGTAGCGAGCTTTTCCCCGCCCCGGAGTGACCGGTAAGAAACACCATTTCGCCCCGGGCAACCCGAAAGTTAAGATGTGCCAGCGCTTCAAAGCGTCCACCGTAGCGTTTTCCCACATGCTCAAAGGCGATCATGCGCTGGCATCGTCCCCTTGGCGGTCAAATAGCGCTTGGACAAAATCATTGGCCTCGAAGGGGCGCAGATCGTCGATACCCTCCCCCACACCAATAAAACGAATCGGCGTTTCCAGCTGTTTAGCCAGCGCGAAAATAATCCCGCCTTTGGCGGTGCCGTCCAGTTTGGTTAGCGTGATCCCGCTGACCGGCACGGCGTCGTTAAAGGTGCTGGCCTGGGAAATCGCGTTTTGCCCGGTGCCCGCATCCAGCACCAGCATCACTTCATGAGGCGCGGTGTCATCTAGCTTCTGCATCACCCGGTGGACTTTTTTCAGCTCTTCCATCAGGTGGCTTTTGTTATGTAGCCGTCCGGCGGTATCGGCGATCAGTACATCAACACCTCGCGCAGTGGCGGCCGCTACCGCGTCATAAATCACCGAGGCGCTGTCCGCGCCGGTGTGTTGGGCGATGACCGGCACCTTGTTGCGCTCGCCCCAGACTTTGAGCTGTTCGACAGCGGCGGCACGGAAAGTGTCACCGGCCGCCAACATAACGCTTTTGCCTTCGCGCTGAAAACGCTGGGTGAGCTTACCAATGGTGGTGGTTTTACCTACGCCATTAACACCCACCACTAAAATAACAAACGGCCCCTTGCCCGCCTTTTCCAGTACAAGCGGTTTGGCGACCGGCGCCAGCATGGCGGACAACTCTTCTTGCAGGCCACGGTAGAGGGCTTCTGGGTTGTTCAACTCTTTGCGCGAGACCCGCGCTTCCAGGCGACCAATAATCTCGGTCGTCGCATCAATGCCCACATCGGCCATTAACAGCTGCGTTTCCAGATCTTCCAGCAGTTCGTCATCAATCTGTTTTTTACCTAAAAACAGATCGGCGATGCCATCGGTTAAATTGGCACGGGTTTTCCCCAGGCCTGACTTGATACGCGCAAACCAGCCTTTCTGGTCGCTTTTGTCAGCCACCGGTTTCTCTTGCAAGGCGGGCGCGGGCGTCAGCTCTGGCTCTGGCTCTGGCTCTGGCTCTGGCTCTGGCTCTGGCTCTGGCTCTGGCTCTGGCTCTGGCTCTGGCTCTGGCTCTGGCTCTGGCTCTGGCTCTGGCTCTGGCAAAGTTTCCGGCGCTTCTGAGGTCTCTTCAACAACGTCAGTGGAAGTCTCGGGCGTTGCAATGTCCATCTCATCGGCTTGCTCTTGAGGCTGCTCCTTTAACTGCTCCTCCTGCGCCTGCTTGTCTTGAGGCGCCTGTTGCGGATCTTGCTTATTCTTGCGTTTAAAAAAACCAAACATGAGTGTTACCCGACATAAATAGTGGACATTAAGGTTATGCTAACACCGTAACCCAAGACTTTGGATAAACAGCCCGCTACAATCCGCTTTATGACACGACAACGCCCCCCTCGATCCTCTACATCCCGCCGCACACCTGCTCAGCGGGGTGGTCAACAACTTGGCAAACCCGTTGGTAAGCCACTTGGTAAGTTACGCATCATCGGCGGTGAGTTCCGCCGCCGTCAGTTGCCGGTGCTGGATAGCCCAGGCTTGCGTCCAACCCCAGACCGCGTGCGTGAAACGCTGTTCAATTGGCTCGGCCAACAGCTTTACGGCCAGCAGGTACTCGACCTGTTCGCAGGTACCGGTGCGCTAGGCATTGAAGCGGTGTCTCGCGGCGCCTCCTGGGTCGATTTTGTCGAGCGCGACCCGCGGGTAGCGGCGCAGCTGTCGACCAATCTGGCATCGCTCAATATTACCGCAAGCGCGGTGCATGTTAACGATGTTCAGACTTATCTGACGCGCCCAGCCAAGCCCTATACGCTGGTCTTTCTTGACCCGCCTTTCCATCAGCAGCTGGCCGCGCCCTGCTGTTCGACATTGGAAACTAGTGGCTGGCTGGATAACGAGGCAATGATTTACCTGGAAACCGAGACATCGCTGGCTCCCAAGGTGCCCGCCAACTGGCTATTGCACCGCGAAACCCAGGCGGGCGAAAGCACTGCGCGGCTCTATCAACGTCAAGCACCGTAAACAGCGCTTGCCGCCACGCGGCGGTGGCGTTACGCTCGCCTCATTCGTCCCTACTGACAAGCTTTGTGCTTGTTTATTTGGGTGCCTTTTTATGACCTATTTTGGGTTTTCGTTTTTACGCTAGGGAGAGATACATGAGTCTGGAGCTATTTAATCAACTTGAGCAGAAAGTCACCGACACTGTTGATGCACTGGAGATGATGAAACTGGAAAATGAAGAGCTGCGCGGCGAAAACGCCAAGCTGAAAGAGGAGCGCGAAGAGTGGGAGCGTCGCCTCAACAGCCTGCTCAGCAAGTTCGACAGTCTCGAAACCTCCAGCACGCCTTAGGCTCAGGATAAGTGCGCTGCTGCCCTAAAGCACCAGGGACATCAGCAGCGCATCCTCACGCCCGGCGGCGGCTTGCGACGATAGCGGTGGGTAGTAGCCTTTGCGCCGTCCGTCTTCGCTAAACCCGCAGCGCTGGTAGAGCCGGATAGCGCTAAGATTACTCGCCCGCACCTCTAGCAGCAGCCGCTCGCTCAGCCAGCCGCGTGCGGTGGACAGCACGACCTCCATCAACGCCCGACCTGCTCCACTGCGTCGCTGCTCTGGGTGTACCCCAATGGCTTGTAGTTCCGCCTCAAACGGCAGTCGCGCCACAATGGCGTACCCTAACAACTGCTCATCCTGCCACCAGCCCAGTACACAGGTATCCTGGCTGCCCAACGCTGCCAGCATTTGCGTCTCAGAAGTACCGCTCTGCGCCCGGTACTCAAGCGCAATCAGTAGGGCTAGGTGCTCAACGTTGAGTTCAGTGATCATCCGTTGCCTGCTGAGCACTTTCTAACTGAGTGCCCACTGCCTGAGCGCCAGTCGCCTTATCGGCTTCCCACTGCTGGCCTAACGCCTGCAGCGCTGGCCAGAGGTCGCGCTTACTATGGCTACCGTCGAGGAGCGCCCCAAGTGAGGGGCCCTGCCATAAGGGCAGCGAAAGCGTTTGGCTGTGACCTTCAGCCACGTTCAGTATGCGCTCCAGCGGCGCTTGTTCAGCTCCAGATTCGGTATCAGGCTCGGCTTCCAACTCACCCCACCAGAGTAATCGCTCTAACCGCCACCCCTGTCGGCTCGCGCTTCCAGCGATAAACGCCGCCAAGCCCTCGCGGGCTTCGTCCAGGGGATCCTCCACCGCAAAGGCGTTGGCCATTTGCGGCCAGGTGAAGTGGCTCACTTCCGGCAACGCTCCACGCTGAATGCCCGCGGCCTGTAACAGGTTGGCCAGTAGCTGCTGCTCAAGCGGACTCATGTCCCCCGCCTGCAGCACCATCCAGCGGCCCTGAAGACAAACGCAGGAGAGCGCGAACTTAAGCGGTTTGGCTGGCACGGTTTCCGCGCTGGAAGTCGCCGTCTCCGGGTTGGCAATCGCCGGCTTATTTTGGCCCGACTTGTCCGCACGCTGCTTGTCTTGACCCAGCAGTGCCCGCACCGCCGAGGGTGAGGCAATGGCTTCGCCTGAGGCCTGGGGGTCGGAAGATTGAAGTTCGGACGGTTGAGGTTTGGACGTTTGCCGCTTGGGCGCAGGGGCGTCGTCCAGCAATGCCTGTAGCCGCTCCCGAGGTGGCGTAGGGGCAGGCGTCGAATCCTCCCACTCGCAGGCCTCGGTGGGCAGCGCATTAGGCAACTGGTACTTCGCGGCCCAGGCGGTAATACCCATGGCGTCCAGGTAGTGGCGCCGAGTAACTTCTTGATTCACTTCCCGCCGCCGCGACAGTTGGGTGAGCTCGGGCGTTCACCGCCGCGTGCCTGCCACTCGCTGGGGGTATAAAGATGCAGCGCTAAGGCGTGCACCGGTCCGGAAAGCTCATCGGCCAACAGCGCATAAATTTGCTGGTGACGCTTCACCGGCATCATGCCGTCGAAGGAGTCACTCACTAGCGTCACTTTGAAGTGGGTTTCAGAGTTCGCGGGCACGTTGTGCATGTGGCTTTCGTTTTCAACCTGCAGCACGTCCGGCGCGAGTGCCGTTAACTTCTGCTCAATCTGTGTCTGCAGCGTCATAAGGTTCTCCTTGAGAGATCACAAACCATTTTATTGTACGCGCTTACTGGCCCGCAGACGATGCCCGTCGGGCGTGTAACGCACGCCTGGCCAGCGGCATACGCGCCACGCTTGCCAAGAGCGCCAGCAGCGTGGTTGCCGCCCCCAGCCAGAGCGTTACCTGTACCGGCCAGCCTAGCGCCAATGCAGCACCGACTAAGGCCACGCCAAACGACTGCCCAACGGTACGCGTGGTGCTCATGACGCCAGAGACGTTGGAACTGCGCTCCGGTGGCAGGCTGCCCATCATTTCGCGGTTGTTGGGTGGCTGGAACAGGCCAAAACCAATACCGCATAGCGCAGTGCGCCATAGACTTCCCACCACGCCGGTCGATTCATCGACCAGCGCCAGCGCAATCAGGCCAATGATAAGTAGGCCAAGCCCCGCGCTGGAGAGAATACTGGGATTAATACGGTCGGCTAAGCGCCCCGCTACAGGGCCAACGAACATGATAGCCAGTGGCCAAGGAGTGAACAGCCAAGCGGTTTCCAGTGGCGAAAAACCCATCTGCTCCTGGTAGAAAAACGACAGCGCTACAAACGTAAGGCCCTGACCTATAAAGGCAAGCCCAGAGGCCGATACCGCCAGTGTAAAGCGCAGCTCGGCAAACACGCTAAGCGGCAGCAATGGATATGGTGCGCGACGCTGACGCGCAATAAACCCAGCACAGGCCAATACCGCCAACAGCGCCCAGCCACCGCTTTGCCAAATCGGCGCGGCGTGGCTCACGGCGTCCATGGCAATAAAGAAGCTGGCCAGCATAACGATCGAGAGCAGTGCCCCAGCCACATCAAAACTACCTTTGCGTGGCTCTTCTTGGGGCAACGCACGCTTGGCGAGCCACAGCGAGCAGAGACCCAGCGGCACATTCAGCGCAAATAGCCAAGGCCAGTCGGCAAAGGACAGGATTACCCCACTCAGCGTGGGCCCTGCCGCGTAGCCACCGGCTACCACCAAGGCACTTAAGCCAAGGGCGCTGCCCAACAGCCGCGAGGGGAAAATGGCTCGATAAAGCGATGGGCCAATCGATAGCGTGGCCGCAGCGCCTAGCCCCTGAAAGGCACGAAACACCAGCAACGTTTCTAAATTGCGCGATAGCGCTGCCCCTAGCGCGGCAGCAACAAAGGTGGCCAGCCCAAACAGGTAGAGCCTGCGACGTGTGATCAATTCACTAATGCCCGCAAACACGAGCAAAAAAGCCGCACAAACAACCTGAAACAGGTTGGTAATCCATACCGCTCGGGATGCCGACACATTCAAGTCGGCGGCAATAGTGGGCAGCGCCAGGTTGATCATGGTGGTATCGACCACCGCCATCAAGGTACCGGTTACCAGCGCCAGCACAGCAAGGGCGCGTTCAGGCCCAGGCAGGCCATCGTCGCCGGGGCGGGTTTCAAACAGTCGCATGCAAGCGTTCCTAGGCAGGAGAAATCTTAAACGAAACGGCCAACGCGAAACGATTAAAGACACTGCGTCTAAAGACACAGCGTTAAAAACGATGAAACCGGCCTAAGCCGGTTTCGAAGTGCGCTAATTAACAGTGTGTCATTTCACAGTGCACTAGCGGGCTGTTACCAGCCAAACGCGCAGGCAAACACTGGGCTTACGTAATACTAGGCTTGCCTAAATACTAGCACGCTAACGGCTAGTCCTGCTCACTATCGAGCAGTAACGCATCATCGACTTCTGAGATTTCCAGCGCCGTTTCGTCGTCTAGATCAATGGCCAGGTAGCTGTGCTCAACGCGCACAAACTCCTGGAACAATGCCCAGTCGAGTTTATCCGGCCACTGCCGTTCGTCCTCTTCCCAAGCGCGCAGCTCAGTCTCGAGAATTTCCACGTAGCGGTCGCGCACAAAAGTTTCCAGCGCTTCCGGGGTATCCATCTCTGGAATCAGGTAAATGGTACTTTCACGTTCGACGTCGTCCAGGGTCAGGTCGTCGTCTCCCATGGTGGGTTCCAGCGCGTTGATCCAGTCCACAAAGGGCTGGGTCGGCCTGACGCTCAGTGCGGAGCGGTTAAGCAGTTTCATGGGATTCTCCTCGCCGTCGAAACGTTGACCATTATGGGCGCTATAACGCGCCCTTACCAACTTTTCATCCGTTATCGTAGCGTGTTAGTCCACTTCAGGGCGCATCGCCGGGAACAGCAACACATCGCGAATCGATGCGCTGTCGGTGAACAGCATCACCAAGCGGTCAATACCGATGCCTTCGCCCGCGGTGGGCGGCATGCCGTACTCCAAAGCACGCACGTAATCTGCATCGTAGTACATTGCTTCCAGGTCACCGGCATCTTTTTCCGCGGACTGGGCACGGAAGCGCTCCGCCTGATCTTCTGCGTCGTTAAGCTCCGAGAAACCATTGGCGATTTCGCGACCACCGACAAAGAACTCAAAGCGGTCAGTGACGAAGGGATTGGCGTCATTACGCCGGGCAAGCGGACTCACTTCAGCCGGGTATTCGGTGATAAAGGTCGGCTGGTCGAGCTTATGCTCGGCAACCTCTTCGAATATCTCCGTTTGCACCTTGCCCAGGCCCCAGCTCTCTTTGACCTTGATGCCCAGTTTCTCGGCGGTTGCCCGCGCCGCCTCCAACGAATCCAAATCGCTGTCGGCAATGCCGTCACCATGATCGAGAATCGCCTGACGTAGCGTTAAGCGGGCAAAAGGTTTGCCGAAATCGTAGCTCGCGCCCTGATACTCAATCACTGCATTACCGAGCACTTCTTCAGCGGCGGTGCGCAGCATCGCTTCGGTCATATCGAGCAGGTCGCGGTAATCCGCATAGGCCCAGTAGAACTCCACCATGGTGAATTCTGGGTTGTGGCGCGTTGATAACCCTTCGTTGCGGAAGTTGCGATTAATCTCGAACACCTTTTCAAAGCCGCCCACCACCAGACGCTTGAGATAAAGCTCTGGCGCAATACGCAGATACATGTCGATATCCAGCGCATTGTGGTGGGTAATGAACGGCCGTGCCGCCGCGCCGCCGGGGATCGGTTGGAGCATCGGCGTCTCTACTTCCATAAAACCACGGGCTTCAAAGAAGCGGCGCATGGAGCTGATGACCGCTGCGCGGGTTTCAAACACTTTGCGCGACTGCGGATTCATGATCAGATCCACATAGCGCTGGCGATAGCGGGCTTCCATATCGGTGAGACCGTGAAACTTGTCCGGCAGCGGGCGCAGGCTCTTGGTGAGCAGCTGCGCCTCTTTCATCATCACGTACAGATCGCCCTTGCCGGATTTATGCACCGGCCCGTGGGCAGCGACGATGTCACCGATATCCCAGCTTTTAACGTCTTCCAGCACGTCGGCGGGCAGGCCCTTTTTATCCACGTAGAGCTGGATTTGCCCGGCCACATCCTGAATGACGATGAAGGGGCCACGTTGACGCATCACACGACCCGCCACAGCGGCGTGGTGATCCAGCGCTTCAAGCTCGGCCTTGTCTTTATCGCCGAAGGCATTTTGCAGCTCGACGGTTAGGCTGTCGCGGCGAAAATCATTGGGAAACGCACTCTTTCCCTGCTCAGCGGCGCGCTCACGGCGAGCAGTCAACTTGGCACGGCGCTCGGCGATCAGGTGGTTTTCGTTGTCTGCAGGAGACGCGTCTTGGTTAGCCATGGGGCACCCTGTTCAAGTTCAAACGCTAAAAAAATTACAAACCTTGCTTCAAGCTGGCGACGATAAATTGATCAATATCCCCGTCGAGCACTTTATCGCAGTTGCTGGACTGCACGCTGGTGCGCAAATCCTTGATGCGCTGGTCATCCAGCACGTAAGAGCGAATCTGGCTGCCCCAGCCGATGTCAGCCTTGGAGTCCTCGGCCTCCTGCTTGGCGGCGTTGCGCTTTTGCATCTCGTGTTCCCACAACCGCGCTTTCAACTGCTTCATGGCAAAATCGCGGTTGGCGTGCTGGCTGCGTTGCCCCTGGCAGGCCACGACGATCCCGGTCGGCTCGTGGGTAATCCGCACGGCCGAATCGGTGGTGTTTACGTGCTGACCGCCCGCGCCGCTGGAACGGTAGGTATCGACGCGCAAGTCCGAGGGATTAATCTCTACCTCGAAACTGTCGTCAATTTCCGGGGACAGGAATACCGAGGCAAACGAGGTATGCCGACGACCACCGGAATCAAACGGGCTTTTACGCACTAGGCGGTGCACGCCGGTTTCAGTACGCAGCCAGCCGAAAGCGTAATCGCCTTGGATATGCACCGTGGCCGACTTAATGCCCGCCACTTCGCCAGCAGAGATTTCAGTGATATCGGCTTTGAAGCCGTGGCTCTCTGCCCAGCGCAGGTACATGCGCAATAAAATATTGGCCCAATCCTGGGCTTCGGTGCCACCAGAGCCGGACTGAATTTCCAGGTAGGCGTTGTTCTGATCCATTTCACCGGAGAACATGCGCCGAAACTCAAGCTTTTCTAACGCCGCCTGCATGCTGTCCAGCTCTTTGCACACTTCTTCGACGGTGCCTTCATCCTCTTCCATTTCTGCAAGCTCCAGCAGATCCCGGCTATCGCCAAGGCCCTGCTCAAGTTCATCAATGGTGGCCACTATGGCTTCGAGGGAGGCGCGCTCTTTGCCTAACTTCTGCGCGTAGTCTGGATCGTTCCAGACATTGGGGTCTTCCAGTTCGCGGGTGACCTCTTCTAGCCGATCTTTCTTCTCGGCATAGTCAAAGATACCCCCTAAGAACGTCTGTCCGCTCAGACAGGTCCTTGAGCTGGTTGTGAATCGGATTGGTTTCCAACATGGGATCGCCCTAGCTTGGTCTACTCGGATCGTACAGAGGTGTATCGATCAGAAAAGCGCATAGTGTAACGAAAGCCGACACGCCCCGCATCCAATGGCCTGCCACTAGGCAATAAAAAACCCGGCATGCGCCGGGTTTCATTGGGGTTTGGCTCTTTAGGGTTTAAAAGCGATAGGTTAACTGAGCACCAAAACCGTGAGCTTCGTTTTTGTAGTCGGCTGAGTAGGAGGCCCCGCCAACCGGCTGGCCACCCGTGGCCTGGCTGGCCAGCAGGTCGCTACGATCCTGCTCAACAAAGGTGCCGCGCTCTGTTAGATATGAGTAGGCAATATCGACAGTCAGGTCAGGCGTTGGGCTCCATCCTGCCCCCAGCGAGAAAATACGCCGATCATCGGAAGGAATACGTACGCTACGATCCTCATCATTGGTCGGCGTCATGTCTAACGTAACCCCAGCACGAAGCGCCAATGTCTTGGTTAACTGGTACTCGCCGCCAGTGGCAAACGCCCAGGCGTTTGAGTAGTTCTGAAACTCTTGGGTAATCGTATCGCCTTGGCTGCCGGTAACCAAAATTTGATCAAAGTGGCTCCAACGCACCCAGGATGCACCGAACATCAGCTTGAGACGGTCAGTCATTTGCTGGGTAAGCGAGAAGTTAACCGTCTCAGGGGTGGTCAAATCCAGGCTAGCAGTATCTGAGCGAACGACATTACCCAGAGGATCAGTAGCGCTAAAATCACCTTCCAAGGTGTAGTCTACTTTCGAGCGGTAAGTCAGCCCCAGGGTGGTTTCAGGTACTGGACGATAGATTACGCCTAAGTTATAGCCCCACGCTTCGTCGTCACCATCAACCCGCGAGTCGATGTCGGCATCTGGGTTAAAGGTGGCCTCACTGGGTACTTGTCGGCGTAGTTCGCCTTCCACACGGTTGTAAGTAATCCCCGCGCCTACTGACCACTGATCATTAAAACGGTAAGAAACCGTCGGCTGCGCACTGACCACTTTGACTTCGGTGTAGTCGCCAAAATAGCGCCCTTGAAAATCATCTTCATAATCGGTTTTTGAGCCAAAGGGTGCATACACCCCAAACCCGAACGCCAGTTGATCGGTCACTGGGTGCGCATAGAAAGCAAAGGGGATCGGCGTACCTGGCACCATATCGCCATCATTCCCTCCGGGAATGCTACCGACGGGGATCTGATTGCCATTTGGCGCGCCACCAAGCGCGACCCCGGAGTCGATATAGCGAGAAGCTTCGACATTAGAGATGTCAGTATTCACGTTTAGATACGTGCCACCAACGGTCACCTGGGCACGGTCTAAAAACGACATACCCGCTGGGTTACCGTACACAATGGTTGCATCATGGATGTTAGAGCTTCGCCCGGCATGGCCATAGCCCTGCCCACTCACGCTCTGCTCGTTAATTTGATACCCGCCCGCGTGGGCTTGGCTGGCAAAAGCGGCCGTAATGGCAGCAGCCAGGGTGAGCTTATTAAATTTATTATTCATAGTGGGCCTCTCTTCCCGATGATCCAGTGGATACCGACGATCCACCCTCTTTATTTTTACATGACTGTTTTCTCGCAACTGAGCCAAAGGTTCAAGGGCAAACGTTCGTTTTATTTTATTTTTGGCTTATACATTAGTCGCACGGTCGTTTTAAATCAGTGTTTTAGTCATTTCAGCTTACTGAGCCAAGAGGCCTTGACCTATGGGTTACCCATAGGTTCTACACTAAATAACCACTATTTAACCGGTCGGGAGAACAGGCCATGAAAGTTAACGAGCTTGCCAAACGGGGCGGCGTTACCGCTGAGACCGTGCGCCACTACGCTCGTGAGCAGCTACTTGCCCCCCAGCGCCATCCAGATAACGGCTATCAGCTATTTTCAGATACCGACCTAGAACGTCTGCGGTTTATTCAGCGGGCGCGCAAATTAGGTTTTAGCGTGGCTGAGATTCGCGACATTCTGACCCACGCCGACCAAGGCGACTCTCCCTGCCCCTTGGTACGCGACTTACTCGCCAGCCGCTTGCCGCAAATTCGAGCACGTATTGCCGAGTTGGAAGCGCTAGCCGAACGAATGGAACAGGCCATGGAGAGCTGGCAGCAAATGCCCGACGGCTCCCCCGACGGCCACAGCGTGTGTCGCCTGATTGAGAGCTTTCCTGACGCCCCGTCTATTAAGGAGACCCCATGAGCGACGCCTCTACCGAAGCCGCCTCAAGCGTAAGCCCTGCCAATGGAGCCACCACGCGAACCATCCCCGGCATGAATTGCCAGGGCTGCGTCAAGCGTATGCGCGAGGCGATTCAAAGTGGTGACCCTGAAGCAGACGTCACCGGCATTCCTAGCGAAAAACGCCTCGAGGTTGTTTCGACTCTAACCGACGCCGAGCTTGATCAACGCTTGACCGCGGCGGGCTACCCGCCAGGCGAAGCAGCTCTGGAGGAAGCAGCCCCAGACGATGTTGATAATCAGCCAGAAACCGCGGCACCCGCTGATGCCGAAGCTGAAAAAACCGCAAGTGCTCACTCCCAGTCTCAAGGGCAAGGCAAGAAACAGCGCTTGGCGATTAGTGGGATGACCTGCGCCAGCTGCGTCAACAGCGTGCAGAAAGCACTAGAGCGAACTGAGGGAGTCGACACCGCCAGCGTCAATTTTGGCACCCACTCCGCCCAGGTGTTTGGCAGTGCCGAGACCCAAGCGTTAATCGCCGCCGTTGAGTCAGCCGGCTATGGCGCCGAACCGATTGTGGATATGCGGGAAGCAGAACGCACTCGTGCAGAGCAGGATGCCAAGACTTACCAAAAACGGCTGCGCGGCAGCGCGATCTCGCTGGCACTGGCGATTCCGCTGATGCTCAGCATGCTTTTTTTCCATCCCCACCCGATGGGCATGGGGCGTCTCTACTGGCTGGTGATCGGCTTGTTAACCTTGGGTATTTTGGCCTTCCCAGGACGCCACTTTTTCGTCAACGCCTGGAAGCAGTTTAAGCATCGCCAAGCCAATATGGATACCCTGGTGGCCATGGGCACCGGCACCGCCTGGCTCTACTCCATGGCCGTGGTGCTGTTTGCGCCATGGCTGCCAGAAGTCGCTCAGGGGATCTATTTTGAAGCCTCAGCCATGGTGATCGGGCTGATTCTACTCGGCAATGCCATGGAGCTACGTGCCCGGGGCCGCACCAGCAATGCGCTAAAGCGCCTGCTTGACCTACAGAGCCGAACAGCGCGGGTGATTCGCGACGGTCACGAGCAGGAGATTGATATTGATGCGGTGCGCGCTGGCGACCACGTACGAGTACGCCCCGGCGAGCGTTTACCGGTGGATGGAGACGTCGTTGAAGGCCAAAGCCATATCGATGAGTCGATGCTTACCGGCGAGCCACTCCCCATCACCAAAAGCGCGGGGGATGAAGTCAGCGCTGGCACGGTGAATGGCAAAGGTGGCTTGATCTATCGCGCCACGCGGGTGGGCACCGACACGCGCCTGGGGCAGATTACCGAACAGGTAGCGAGCGCCCAAAACTCGCGCCCACCGATTGGCGAGCTAGCCGACCAAGTCTCCAGCGTTTTTGTACCTGCGGTAATGATCATTGCCGTATTGACGACCCTGGTGTGGTTCAACCTAGGGCCCGCTCCCCAGGTGATCCATATGTTGGTGACGGCGACTACCGTACTGATTATTGCCTGCCCCTGCGCGCTGGGTCTGGCGACGCCAATCTCGACCATGATCGGCGTCGGTAAAGCGGCAGAGCATGGGGTGCTGGTACGCAGCGGCGAGGCGCTGCAAACCGCTAGCAAGCTGACCACGCTAGTCGTCGATAAAACCGGCACGCTCACCCAGGGCAAGCCCAGCGTCACCGATGCGCAGATGTTTGGCGTAGAGCAATCCACCGCGCTGGCGTTGGTGCACGCGCTGGAACGCAGCTCCGAGCACCCATTGGCGGCGGCGTTAATGACCTACGCGGATGAACACGAGGCTAACCCTGCCGAGATTAATGGTTTCGACAGCGTGACTGGTGGCGGGGTAAAAGCCCAAACCGCCGACGGCAAAGCGCTGCTGCTGGGCAATGCGCGTCTGTTAAGTGAAGCCGGTGTGGATCTCAAGGCAGGTGAAGAGCAAGCCCGCGCTCTGGAGGAGCAGGCCCGCACGCTGGTGTACTTGGCGGTAGATGGCAAATTGGCCGCCCTGTTTGGCATCAGCGACCCGCTTCGCCACGACACCGTGGCCGCAATCAAGCGCCTGCAAAAAGACGGCTTAACCATCGTTATGTTAACCGGCGATAACGAGCACACCGCCAGGGCCATTGCCCAGGAAGTAGGCATTGATGAGTTTCGGGCAGGGCTGTTACCCGAGGACAAGCACGCCGAGATAGAGCGTCGTCAGAAGGCGGGAGAAATCGTTGGCATGGTGGGCGATGGCATCAATGATGCCCCGGCGCTGGCCCGAGCGAACGTGGGCTTTGCCATTGGCCAAGGCACCGATGTGGCGATTGAGAGCGCGGGCATCACGCTCATGCGCGGCTCGCTGCACGGGGTAGCGTCAGCAATTGAGATCAGCCGCGCCACGCTGCGCAATATCAAACAGAACCTGGTGGGTGCCTTTGGCTACAACCTGCTGTGTATTCCCATCGCGGCGGGGGTGCTCTACCCACTCACCGGCATGCTGCTCTCACCGATGATAGCGGGCGCTGCCATGTCACTCTCTTCCATCACCGTGGTGAGTAACGCCAATCGCTTGCGGCTATGGAAAGCCAGTCAGGAGGACGCCTCATGAGCTTATTGATCAACTTGGCAGGCCTGGGGCTTATCGCACTGATAGTGTGGTGGTTCTGGCTTGGCTAAACGTTTTTAGCTCACCCCAATATAGCGCCCTGGCTTATGGTTCAGGGCGATAATCAGGTTTAGCGTCAATGCTCCCAGCACTGAATAACCCACACGATCCAGCGGTAGCTGCGTTAACGCAATCAACAGAATAACGCCATCGATGGCGAGTTGAACGTAGCCTGCGCGCAGGCCGTGTTTATCCTGTAAGTAGAGCGCAAGGATATTGATACCGCCCAGGCTGGTACGGTGGCGAAACAGCATCAGCATACCAATGCCCATCAGCGCGCCGCCCATCAAGGCGGCGTAGATCGAGGGCACGTTGGCAAATTGCACCCAGCCTTGGGTTAACTCAGAAAACAGCGATACTAAGCCGATGGCGGCAAAGGTGCGTAGGGTAAAACTCCACCCCATCCGCTTCACCGCCAAGTAGTAAAACGGCAGGTTAATGGCAAAAAAGTACACTCCAAAACCCCAGCCGGTAATGCTGCTGGTGATGTAGCTCAACAGCAGCGCCAAGCCTGCCGTACTACCGGTCAATAGCACCGCATGGGTGTAAAAGGTTACCCCCAGCGCAACAAAGAACGTGCCCAGCAGCATCGCCATCATATCTTCATAGGGGCGATGCTGATCCTTGGGTAAATCTTCCACGCGCATGGGGCGTCCTTACTTAAGTTGCCAGTAGATGATGCGATGTACAGCTTAAATTGGGCTGGCGTGCTCGACCATCAACTGCAGCGTCTCGCGGCCGCGCCAGCGGTTACGGTTAAGCTTATAAGCACAGTGCAGTGTATCCCCCACGTTAAACCCAGGCAGTTCCCCTGGCGTTAAGGCACGAAACCAGATGGCTTTGCAGGTCACCGGGCCAGAGGAGAGTTCCAGCATCAGGTGCGCGCCGTCAGCACCCACCGGGCGCAGCGCCTCGACAATAAAGCGGCCTTCAAACAGCGGCGGATCAAACTCCCGCCCGTAGGGCCCAAGGGTTTCTATCTCTTGCAAGGTGGTCAGCGAAAGCTGTGCCGTGGAGAGCTCGCCATCCGTCCATAGGCGCGGATAGAGCGTTCGTCCCTCCAGCTGTTCGCCTACGGCCCTCAAGAAAGCCGCTTTAAAGACGTCAAGCTGATCCCGTGGCACGCCCACCCCTGCCGCACCACTATGACCGCCAAAGCGTGGCAGCGCCTGGGGAGCAAGCTCAAAGGTACGCTGTAGGGCATCGCGCAGGTGCAGTCCATCAATCGAGCGGCCGGAGCCGGTTAGCATGCCAGGTGCCGAGGCTTGTGTTAGCACCAGCGCCGGGCGCCCGTAGGCCTGCACCAATCGCGAGGCGACGATACCC
This sequence comes from Halomonas sp. IOP_14, assembly GCF_021021315.1. Classification (NCBI taxonomy): domain Bacteria; kingdom Pseudomonadati; phylum Pseudomonadota; class Gammaproteobacteria; order Oceanospirillales; family Halomonadaceae; genus Halomonas; species Halomonas sp. IOP_14. The sequence goes on from NZ_JAINWD010000006.1 coordinate 234,753, forward strand.
TGTACGCCGGGGTGCCCGTCTTCAAGCAGCACCACCACGGCGGGCTCATCGGCGTCCAGAGCTGCTGTGGCAAGAGTGCGCGCCTCGGCGGCCATATCGGCCTCAATCGCTTTGCGGGACTGGTTATCCTGATCCAGCACGTCGAGCTGGCGATTGGCGACCCCATCGTTCTCGGCCAGCATAAAGTGCAGCGCCGCGTAGGGGTCGTCCAGCCGCGAGCGGGCATTGATACGCGGCCCCATCTGAAACGCTAACGTCTCGGCGTTAAACGGCACACTGTCAGCGCCTAAGCGCGTGGCCATAGCGCGCCAGCACGCCGCATCCATACGATTGATCAGTTTTAACCCTTGATTGACCACCGCGCGGTTGGCGGGGCTACCGCCTAGGGAGACACAGTCAGCCACGGTGCCCAAAGCTACGTAGGAGAGCCAGGGCGACAGCTTGGGCGTCGACTCTGATAGCGCCCCCCACTCAATCAGCACGCCGCGGGCGAGTGACATCAACAGCCACGCCACCATACAGCCAGCGATGGTTTTGTCGGGATACTCACAGTCATCACGGGTAGGGTTAACACAGGCGAATGCCGAGCTTGGCGGCCCCTCACTGGGCAGGGCGTGGTGGTCGCTGACTACCACGTCGATACCTGCCGCTTTTAATCGCGCGATACGCGGCTCATCAGAGCTACCACAATCGGCGGTAATCACCAGGGTGGGAAACGGCTTTTGAGCCAAGGTGCGCTCTACCAGCGGTAGGCTAATCCCATAGCCGTCGTGAATACGGTGGCCAATCAGGCTATGTAGCTTGCCCTCTGGCACCCCAAACAGCTCCACCAGCGTGCGCCTAATCACCACGTGGGAGGTAATGCCATCCACGTCGTAGTCGGTGAGAATGCCGATGGCCTCACCCTCTGCCACCGCCTGAGCGATACGTTCGGCGGCGCGGCGACCGTCGGCCAGTTTCTCCGGGTGGGCCAAATAACGCAGGCTAGGTGCTATTAACGGTAGCAACTCACCGCTGTAGCCCGGCAAGCGCGAGGCCAGCAAACGCGCCTGCAGTTCGCTTAGGCCTTCCGCCTGAGCGCGGGCATAAAGCGCCTCATCCACTGGACGAGGCTCTAAGCGCGGCCCGGCCTTGCTAGACGACAGCGTGCGATGGGGTAAATCAGTCACTGAGGCCATTAATACGTCAACGCCGGTTTTCCGCAACGTACTGCTGCACGGCGGCAAGTTCCGCAGGGAGCACTGTGTAGCGCTCTTCGCGCTCAATCAGGTCTTCCATATGCGGCGGCAGTGGCACGCCCAGGAAGCCCGCCTTCACAACGGCCTCGGCGAATTTAGCCGGGTGCGCAGTGGCGAGGGTAATCATTGGCGTTGACTGATCTGCCCGGGCACGCTCGGCAGCACGATAGCCGGTGGCGGTGTGCGGGTCGAGCATTTCACCAGTGCGTTTATGGGCGTCGCGGATCACTTCCAGAATCGTCGCATCGTCCACGCTGTAGCTGGAGAACTTCTCGCGCAGCTTGGCCAGCGGCGCATCGGCCAGCGCCGTGGGTTCCTGCTGGAAGCGCTCAAGCAGCGCCGCCACGGCCAAGCCATCGCGGTCGTAGGCGTCAAACAACAGGCGCTCAAAGTTAGATGACACAACGATATCCATGGAGGGCGCTAAAGTAGCCGCTAGCTCTTTTTTGGAGAAGTCGTTGGCGGCCAGCGTGCGGTGCAGAATGTCGTTGGCGTTGGTGGCGATGATGAACTGCTTCACCGGCAGGCCCATTTTGTAGGCCATATAACCGGCAAACACGTTGCCGAAGTTAGCCGACGGCACGCAGAAGCTCACTTCACGGTGCGGCGCACCCAGCGCAACGCCGGAGGCGATGTAGTAAACGATCTGCGCCATAATGCGCGCCCAGTTGATCGAGTTCACCGCGACCAAGCGAGTACCGTTGAGGAACGACTGATCGGCAAAGCTGGCCTTGACCATCGCCTGGGCGTCATCGAAATTGCCTTCGATGGCAATATTGAAGACGTTATTGGCCAGCACCGAGGTCATTTGTCGGCGCTGTACTTCCGAGACCCGGTTGTGCGGGTGCAGGATAAAGATATCCAGGTTGTCGCAGTGGCGACAGCCTTCAATCGCCGCCGAGCCGGTATCGCCAGAGGTCGCACCCATGATCACCGCACGCTCGCCACGCTTTTTCAGGAAGTGGTCGAGCAGGCGGCCGAGCAGCTGTAGCGCTACGTCTTTAAATGCCAGGGTCGGGCCGTGGAACTGCTCAAGCAGGAAGTGATTGGCATCCAGCTGTTTGAGCGGCAGCACGGCGTCGTGATTAAAGGTCGCGTAGGCCTCGGTCACGATGTTGCGGAAGGTCTCGTCGTCGATCTCACCGTTCACAAACGGCTTCATCACCCTAAAGGCGATTTCCGCATAGGAGAGCCCGGCCATGTCGGCCAGCTCTCCCCGGGAGAACTCAGGCATTGTTTCCGGCACATAGAGGCCGCCGTCGCTGGCCATACCGGTGAGCACCACTTCTTCAAAGGAGAGCGCGGGCGCCTGCCCGCGCGTGCTGATATAGCGCATCTAGGCTTACTCCCCTTCACTCAAGCTTTCCACGCGAATACGCGTGACGGGGCCCGCAATATCGGCCATGGATTCGATTTCGCGAATCGCTGCGTTCATCTGCTTCTCTTTAGTACGGTGTGTGAGCAGAATGATCGGCACCAGCTCGCCTTCGGTCGCCTCTTTCTGAATCAGTGCCTCGATCGAGATGCCCTGCTCAGATAGAATCGTGGCCACCCGCGCCAACACGCCGGGGCGATCCACCGCCAGCAGGCGCAGGTAGTAGGCCGTGATGATATCTTCCATCGGCATGATGGGCAGTTGGCTGACATCTTCGTCGATGCCGCTAAACGCCAGGTACGGCACCCGGTAGCGGTGCTCGGTGGAGATATCCCGCGCCACGTCGAGTAAATCGGCCACCACCGCTGATGCAGTCGGCTCGGCGCCGGCGCCAGCGCCGTAGTAGAGCGTCGGCCCTACCGCGTCGCCCATTACTGCAATAGCATTTTTTACGCCATGAACATTGGCCAGCAGGCGCTCTTTAGGAATCAGCGTGGGGTGAACCCGCAGTTCCAGGCCTTGATCGGTACGCTTGGAGATACCCAGGTGCTTGATCACGTAGCCAAGGTTGTCGGCTTGCTCGACGTCTTCCGCAGTAATCCGTGAAATGCCTTCGGTGAAGGCTTTCTCGAACTGCAGCGGCACGCCGTAGGCAATCGAGGCCAAAATCGTCAGTTTGTGTGCCGCATCGATACCTTCCACGTCAAAGGTGGGGTCAGATTCGGCGTAGCCTAGCGCTTGAGCTTCCGCGAGCACGTCCTCAAAGGCGCGGCCTTCATCGCGCATATGGGTAAGAATATAGTTGCCGGTGCCGTTGATAATCCCCGCTACCCATTCAATGCGGTTGGCACCCAAGCCTTCGCGCAGCGATTTGATCACCGGGATGCCGCCTGCGACTGCAGCTTCGAATGCTACGATGACGCCCTTTTCGTGAGCGGCTTTGAAGATTTCGTTGCCGTGCACCGCAATCAGCGCCTTGTTGGCGGTGACCACGTGCTTGCCGTTTTCAATGGCGGTGAGCACCAGCTCGCGGGCGATATCGTAACCGCCAACGAGCTCCACCAGGACATCCACATTGGGGTTGGTCGCGACTTCAAACACATCGGAGGTGGCATTGATGCCGGTAATATCGCAGTCAGGATGAATACTGCGGTGAGCAACCTGCTCAATCACAATAGGGCGGCCAGCACGACGCGCAATATCATCAGCGTTGCGAGTCAATACGTTAAAGGTGCCGCCACCGACAGTACCTAGACCACAAATACCTACTCTTACCGGTTTCAAAATACTTCCCCTTTCGTGTTGTGCACCTGGTGGTGCTGGCCTTAATTACGGTTTTGAATTCGATCTTAAAGACCGTGCCTCAGCGCTTTGTATTATCTTTCAATGTGACGTCATTCGTCATCTAAGCCTAACATGGCAAAGAGCCGCTCGGGGGGCACAAAGCCCGGCACCAGTTGCCCATTGGGCAAAATAATTGCTGGCGTGCCTTGTACGCCCAGTGCCTTACCCAGATCATACTGCCCCGCCACAGGATTGTCGCAGTCTGCTGCACTGGAAATAGTCTCGCCTTCTTTGGCTTGAGTCATCGCTTCGCTGCGATTATCCGAGCACCACACCTGCTGCAGCATGGTGGCAGCCTGGCTGCCCATGCCCGCACGGGGAAAGGCCATATAGTGAACGGCGATACCACGCTCATTCAACTCCGGAATGGTGTCGTGTAACCGCGCGCAATAGGGGCAAGTAGGATCGGTAAATACCGTCACTGTTGCTTTCGGTTCATCGGCACCGCGGAAGATCACTAGCTCACTCTCAGGCACTGCCGCCAGCGCATCTGCACGCTCTTGGTTCTGCTCTTGCTCGGTCAAGTTGACCAACCCGTCGGGTGCGTTTTCATATAGGTCGCCGACCAGGAAGTGGCTGCCGTCTGCATTGGAGTAGAAAGATTCGCCGTTCTCCAACCGCACGTGATAAACGCCATCCATAGGCGTTTCGGTGACCGCTTCCACGGGCATCGACTGGCCATTGACGCTAAGTGTTTCAGCCAAACGATCTGCCACGTCGTCAGCCTGTGCAGCGGAAGGTAGCAGGCTGGCAGTTAGCAAACACGCCAGCATCGAGGAAGGTGTCAGTAAAGGTAGTGTTACAAAACGGCGTTGACGCATCATCAATTCAACCTCGTGGGTGATGTTCAGCATGTAGGCTTTCCAAGCGCGCCTGGGCTACATGGGTATAAATTTGGGTCGTCGACAGATCGCTATGACCCAGCAGCAGCTGTACGACCCGCAAATTGGCCCCATGATTCAATAAATGGGTGGCAAATGCATGGCGAAGCGTATGGGGCGACAGTGGCCGGGTAATCCCTGCCGTTATGGCATGCACCTTAATCCGGTGCCAAAACGTTTGCCGGGTCATCGCTTTGTCACCCCGCCCAGGAAACAGCGCGGGGCGTGTTGGGTCGCTCATCAGCGCCAACCGTGCAGTCTGCATATAGTGCGCCAGCCAATCTGCGGCCTCTTCGCCCATGGGAACCAAGCGGTCTTTATCGCCTTTACCACGCACCCTAACCACGTTTTGGCGCAGATTGACCGCATCACCAGTGAGCCCTACCAGCTCTGATACCCGTAAGCCACAGGCGTACAGCAGCTCCAGCATGGCACGGTCACGAACCCCCAAAGGAGTCTCCGTATCCGGCGCCAAGAGTAGGCGCTCAACCTCGTCCTCTTCCAAGGTATTAGGCAAGCCGGGTATGACCCGCGGTAGTTTGATATCAGTCAGTGGGTCACTTTCCACTTGGTTGTTTAAACGCCCCCAACGGTAGAAGCTGCGCAGCGTCGACAGCAGCCGGGCATTACTGCGCAGTTGATACCCCTCCTCCCGGCGACTGGCCAGCCACTCACTGAGGCGCTCCGGCGGCGGCGCCAGAAGGGCTTCACCGTGGCTCTCCAGGTGGCTCTGCCAGGCGGTTAAATCACGCCGATAGGCGGCTAACGTATGATCGCTGGCGCCCTGCTCAAGCCAGAGAGCATCTAAAAATGCATCGATAACGCTCATACGTTAGTCACCTCAAGCCGCTTTTGTTGAGCGGATAAACAAAACCCCGCCCCGCAAAGCGGTGACGGGGTCTTGGTATCCGGGCGCGACGCCTGTTCGAGAACAGCGTGCGCCCGAGGAACAGTGGCGTTTAAGCCAGCTTTTCCTTGATACGTGCAGAACGACCACTGCGCTCGCGCAGGTAGTAAAGCTTGGCTTGACGCACGTCACCGCGACGCTTGACTTCGATAGAGTCAACCAGCGGGCTGTAGGTCTGGAAGGTACGCTCAACGCCAACGCCGTGAGAAATTTTACGCACGGTGAAAGCGGAGTTCAGGCCACGGTTACGCTTACCGATGACTACACCTTCAAACGCCTGCAGACGCTCCCGAGTACCTTCTTTTACTTTTACCTGAACGACAATGGTGTCGCCGGGGGCAAAGGGAGGAATTTCTTTGCCCATTTGCTCAGATTCGATCGCCTGGATCACTTTGCTTTTACTGCTCATCATCATACTCCTGAATAACGTGTTGGCTTGACCGCTCAATCATGGGTGGCGGAAGCCGTGATCCCGGCGCTCGAAACGAGCTACGCGGGAGTCGTTATGGGTGACACAGGTGCGCATACGCCCTGCACCGCCGCTCTGGCCTACTCAGTTTTAGCTGACAGAGCGTGTTCTTCGATAAACTCGTTCAACAGCTTACGCTGTTCGGCATCTAACGGCCGCCCTTCCAACAGGTCTGGACGACGCTGCCATGTACGCCCGAGTGACTGCTTTAACCGCCAGCGCTTGATGGCTGCATGATTACCGCTTAACAGCACATCCGGCACTTGGCGCCCGTCGATGACTTCTGGACGGGTATAGTGCGGGCAGTCTAAAAGACCGTCATTAAACGAGTCTTCGATAGCGGAATCCTGATGACCCAGTACACCGGGAATCAGCCTTGCCGCTGCATCAATCAGCACCATCGCTGGCAGCTCACCGCCGCTCAACACATAGTCGCCAATCGACCACTCTTCATCGATGTCACTCTCCACCACGCGTTCATCAATGCCTTCATAGCGCCCTGCCACGACCACTAAAGGCCCGGCGGAAGCCAGTGCTTGAACGCCCTGCTGATCCAGCTTACGCCCCTGGGGCGAGAGGTAGATCACCGTCGGCACCAAGCCGGTGGCTTTCTGCGCCCGTTCCCGGGCGGCAAAGATCGCTGCGCGCAGGGTGTCGACTTTCATCAACATGCCTGGACCACCACCATAGGGGCGGTCATCGACGCTGCGGTGGCGGTCAGTGGCATAATCCCGCGGGTTCCAAAACTCCAGTGCAATACGCTGTTTTTCTACCGCTCTGCCGACCACACCCTGTTGCGTGAGCGCGTCAAACATCTCGGGAAACAACGACACTACACCAATCCACATTGCAGGCACTGCTGCTTCGCTCGCCGTTTCCGGCGCGTTGCCACTATCCAACTCGGTTGAGTCGGTAGATGCATCATTGCTCAAACTGTTCATAAGTTTGGTCAAAACTCAGGATCCCAATCGACGACCATACGGCCCTCTTGGGAACTGATTTCGATAATGACGTCGTCTGGCAAAAATGGCAGCAGTCGCTCGCGCTTGTCGATTGACTCTGAATCGCCGCGAACCACCATGACATCGTTGGCGCCGGTTTCAAACAGGTAGCTTACCCGTCCTAGCCGTTCGCCGGCCTGAGTGAAGACCGCCATGCCTTCAAGCTCATGCCAATAATACTCATCGTCGGAAAGCTCAGGCAGCGACTCTTTGGGCATCAAAATATCCGTTTGGGCTAATGCTTCCGCCGCACTACGGTCATCGACCCCTTCAAGCTGCACCACTAGTCCTTTGCCCTGCCGACGTCCCTGAACAATGCTAATGCGCTTCAGGGTTTCACCTTGGCGCACCCACCATTCCGGGTACTCAAGAATGCTGTCCATTGGGCTAGTGTAGGAGTACACCTTGAGCCAACCTTTCACCCCATAAGGGCTAGTCAGCTTGCCTAGCACCACATGCGTGTCGTCAGTTTGGCTTATTTCAAAACGCGTCATCGACGACCTCAGCTACCCAGCACTCACATTCTTTCTCACGCAAAAAGTCCCAGACATCAAGACTCAAAAGCAGGCTTAGGCCTGTTTGCGTGCTTCTTTTACCAGCTCAGCAACACGACCAGACAGCTGGGCGCCTTGGCTCTGCCAGTGAACAACGCGGTCTAGGTCAACGCGCAGACGCTCTTCCTGACCACGGGCAACCGGGTTGAAGAAGCCGATACGCTCGATGAAACGACCGTCGCGAGCGTTACGCGAGTCGGTAACGGTCAGGTGGTAAAAGGGACGCTTCTTGGCGCCACCACGGGCCAAACGAATGGTAACCATACGATAACTATCCTTCGGTTGAGGTTACGAGAGTGTGTTTATAGCGCTAACCGCTATCGGAACACTCGTCGTGCTGTTTTCTTGGCGCTAAACTGGCACACGACCACATAAAGCGGCTTGCATGACCTTTTTTAACACCATTAAGGCCTTCATTGAGCGCTGCTACTGCTACGTTTTGACGTATTTGGGCAGCACCCACGCATGAAGAGGCCGCATTCTACGCAAATGCGCCCGGCTTGGAAAGCCTGACAGCCAGAAAACTGATAGGTCGTCAACCTCACCAAGCGCATCAGTACGTTACTATTGGCGTCTTAGCGCCGCGGCAATCCACCGGGGCCGCCCATTCCACCGGGCCCACCTGGGCCGCCGCCACCCATCATGCCGGACATGCCACGCATCATTTTCTGCATGCCGCCCTTCTGGCCTGCTTTCTTCATCATTTTCTGCATCTGCTTATGCTGCTTAAGCAGGCGATTGAGGTCAGGCACTTGCAGACCGGCCCCCGAGGCAATGCGGCGCTTGCGCGAGCCATTGATAATGTCGGGCTTGCGGCGCTCTTTAGGCGTCATGGAATTAATTAGTGCTTCCAACTTGCCCAGCTCTTTCTCGGGACCAGGGCCTTGAGCCATCTCAGCCATCTGCCCCATACCCGGCAACTTGCCCATTAGGCCACCCATACCGCCCATCTTCTTGAGCTGCTGGAGCTGATCGCGAAAATCTTCCAGGTCAAAGCCATCACCCTTCTTGACCTTTTTGGCCAACTTCTCGGCTTTGGACTTATCGACGGTGCGCTCGGCTTCCTCGATCAGCGACAGCATGTCGCCCATGCCCAAGATGCGCGAGGCGACCCGGTCTGGGTGGAAGGGCTCCAGGGCATCGACTTTCTCGCCGACACCCATGAACTTGATTGGCTTACCGGTAATGTGACGTACTGAAAGCGCCGCACCGCCGCGGGCATCACCGTCCGCTTTGGTCAGGATCACACCGGTTAGCGGCAGCGCTTCGCTGAACGCCTTGGCGGTATTGGCAGCATCCTGGCCGGTCATGGCATCGACGACAAACAGCGTTTCCTGAGGCGAGACCGCTTTATGCAGCGCCTGGATCTCTGCCATCATGGCTTCGTCAATCGCCAGACGACCGGCGGTATCAATCAACACCACATCGTGAAACTGGATCTTGGCGTGCTTGATGGCCGCTTCGGCAATCGCCACCGGCTGCTGGTCAGAGCGCGAAGAAAAAAAGTCCACTTCGACTTCTTTAGCCAGGGTTTCGAGCTGGTCGATGGCTGCCGGACGATAAACGTCGGCGGACACTACCAAGACTTTCTTCTTCTCGCGCTCGCGTAGGTAGCGGGCCAGCTTGGCCACCGAGGTGGTTTTACCCGCACCCTGTAAGCCGGCCATCAATACAACGGCAGGGGAGCCTTTAAGCACAAAGCCGTCGTTGGCTTCGCCCATGATCGCTTCCAGCTCTTGCTGGACGATTTTGACGAACTGCTGGCCTGGTGACAGGCTTTTGGATACTTCCTGGCCTACCGCCCGCTCGCGTACACGCTCGATAAACGCCTTGATGACCGGGAGTGCTACGTCGGCCTCAAGCAGTGCGCGGCGTACTTCGCGCAGGGTATCTTTAATGTTGTCGTCGGTCAGGCGAGCCTGACCCTTAATCGACTTCAACGTCTGGGAAAGACGCTCACTTAGATTCTGGAACATGGGGCCTCTCTGCCTCCGTCACTGCCGTCGGCGCGCACGCCCTGGACTAATTAGTAAAAAGATTATACGCGCTCACGCTTTGAGTCTCCATGGGCGAGTGCCAGGATCCTGCCAGGGCAAGCTGACGCAAGGGCGCTGTGAACCCATCCATGGGCGCTACTTTCGCCATCCATGGCGAAAGACCCTTGCTAACAGCTTTCCCTGGCGTTCATACATACTGACTCCGAATCTTTAGCTATTTTCATGCGTTTGCCCCGCTGGGCGACGCCGCTTGGATTCGTTATAGTAGCTGGATAGATTCTCGTCGTAATCACACTTAATTCGTTTATTTATTCACAGCAACGCGCTGCAAGGCGCACGGATAGCATCATGCAGGCGCTCCCTTTCGCCACGATTGCTTTTGTTCTTTATGTTGCCGCTGCCATTTGGCAGGGCATGACGCTGTTCCGGCGCGTGCCGCCTCGCCAGGGCATGGTACGCCTGCTCGCCGTACTGGGCTTACTGCTGCACATCCCTGTGGTGGTCAAACTAGTCGGCCAATCGCCTGGCCTGCTGCCTGGCTTTACCACTAGCGCCACGCTGCTGATGGCGGTGGCAGTCAATGTTGTGCTGGTAGCCAGCCTGTTTAAACCGGTACTGAACGCGGGCATTGCGCTGTTTCCACTGGCGGGTATTGCGCTACTCGCTGCCACTTGGCTACCCAATCAAGGCGGCCACACCGGACTGACACCGGGCATTTTATTGCATGCGATAAGTTCAGCGTTGGCGTTTGCCGTGCTGGCGATCGCCGCCGTTCAAGCAGTGCTGGTCGGCCTACAGAACCAGGCACTGCGCCACCACCACATCCGTGGCATTGTGCAGTCGCTCCCACCGCTCACCACCATGGAACGAGTGCTGTTTGAACTGGTGTGGGCTGGCATCATTTTGCTGACGCTCTCCATCGCCAGCGGACTTATTTTCTTAGACAACTTCTTTGCCCAGCATTTGGCGCATAAAACCGTGCTGTCACTGCTCGCTTGGATAATCTTTACAACGCTTCTGATTGGCCGTTATCGCTTTGGCTGGCGCGGCATGCGTGCCGTACGCTGGACACTGGGCGGCTGCGGCCTGCTGGTACTGGCCTACTTTGGCAGCAAGTTCGTGCTTGAGGTGTTACTCAACCGCTGACGGGGTGTGTTCACGCCTTTGGTTGTCTTGACACACCACTCGCTACCTTCTACAAATCGAGCCTAATCCGCCACAAAGGACTTTTCGACTTGAGCGACGACTTCCCCCTGGGGTTACTGTTCGGCCTGCTAGCCTTACTGATACTGCTTTCTGCGTTTTTCTCCAGCTCTGAAACCGGCATGATGTCGATTAACCGCTACCGCTTGAGCCATCAAGCCAACAGCGGTGACCGCAGAGCCAAACGGGTCATGCGCCTGCTCACCCGCCCAGACCGCCTTATCGGCGTTATCCTGATCGGCAACAACTTCGTTAACAACCTGGCGGCATCCATTGCCACTATTATCGCCATTCACTTCTTCGGCGACGTATCTGGGCCGGCCATCTCTACCGCCCTTCTGACCATCACGATTCTTATTTTTGCCGAAGTAACGCCAAAAACCTACGCCGCGATTAAACCTGAGCGGATCGCTTACCCGACCTCCTTCGCCCTTGAGCCGTTGCTGAAGCTACTTTACCCGCTGGTATGGCTAGTTAACGTGATGTCTAACGGCTTGCTCCGACTGGTGGGCGTTAAAAGCGTTGATAATGGCGGGGATAGCCTGACTCGCGATGAGCTGCGCACGGTGGTTCACGAGGCGGGCACGCTGATCCCCTACCGCCACCGAGCGATGCTGCTATCGATCCTCGACCTTGAGAATGTCACTGTGAACGACATCATGGTGCCGCGACACGAGGTGCTGGGTATCGATCTGGATGATTCGCTCGAGGAGATCTTGACCCAGATTCGCACCAGCCAGCATACCCGGCTACCGGTTTATAAGGGCGACATTAATAATATTATCGGCATGCTGCATCTACGCAACGCGGCTCGTTTTCTCTCCCGAGACGAAGTCACCAAAGCGTCGATTGTGCAGGAGGCTCGCGAACCCTACTTCATTCCTGAATCCACACCGCTCCATACCCAGCTGCTCAACTTTCAGAAGCAGAAGCGGCGTATCGGCATTGTGGTGGATGAGTATGGCGACGTAGAAGGTCTCGTCACTCTGGAAGATATTCTGGAAGAGATCGTGGGTGAATTCACCACCGATGTCTCTGAGGATGAAGAGATTCATCAACAGGACGATGGCAGTCATGTGATTGAAGGCACTGCCAACATCCGCGAGATTAACAAGATGCTCGGCTGGCAGTTGCCGACCGATGGCCCCAAGACGCTCAACGGACTAATCCTTGAGCATCTGGAAGCCTTTCCGGAAGGGCCTGCGTGTCTGCAAATTGGCAATATGCGCATGGAGATTTTGGAGATTCGAGACAACCTCATCACCTCTGCGCGCTGCTGGCAAAAGCAGCGGGCGGCTCGCCGCTAGCAAGCGAGCTAACGGCGGCGGGATAGCTCCTGATCAGCCGCCGCTTTTAAGGCCCTGACCCGCGCCTCTAAAAACCGCCGCAGCGCTATATCATCGGCGTCCAGGCGGTTGAGTGGAGGCCCAAAGTGTAGGCTCACCGGCGCCCGAAAGCGCCTTGGGCACTTTTTGAGTGCTTTGCCGTTATGGTGGGATGTCCACGACCCCCATAAGCCTGCCAGCCCAGCGGGTATCACCGGCACATCATCCCGAGCGAGAATGGCTTCCAAACCGCGCCGAAAGGCGTGAATTTCGCCATCCGGAGTCAGTCGCCCTTCAGGAAATACCATCACGACCTGTCCCTGGCGCAGCGCTGTGCTCACGTCATCCAGGGCACGCCTGAGGGCGCCGGGGCTGCGCCGCTCAGACTCAATGGGAATGGCACCGACCAACTGAAACCACCACTTAAGCCAGGGTGAGTCGAAGATCGGCTGATCCATCACAAAACGCAGCGGCCGGGGGCTAGCGCCACCGAGCACCAGGGCATCCATAAAACTGACGTGATTACACACCACCAACGCAGCGCCCTGCTTGGGGATATGCTCACGCCCATGCACCTGTAGCCGATAGCAGAGGCGCATCGAGACAAAAATCAGCCAGCGTAGTACCTGGCGAGCCGCATTGACCCACCAAGTCACGTCGACGCCTCACGGTGACGTAAGCCAGCCAGAATGGTGCTCATCAGTTGATCCAACAATTCATCCACTTTCAACTGCTGGCCCTGCCAGTAGCCCAATCGTTCATTAAGCCCTAGCTGAACCAAGCCGTGAACGCTACCCCACAGCGTGCGCCCCAAACGGCGGGCTTCGAGATCATCCAGCGCGGGCTGGTAGGCTTTAAGCGAGGCCTCCACTTGGGTAAATAGCGCTTCGATCAAATCGCTTTGGCGCTGATCAAGCTCACCCTCCTGGGCCAGCGGGTAATCGAACAGCAACTGCCAGCGGTAACAATCCTGCTCGGCGAACCGCCAATAGGCACGCGCCAGGGAGCGCAGCCATGGCTCAGGGTCATCATCGACCAAGCTGGTAATGGTGTGCTGTAAACGTGCCAATGTTTCCACATTGACGTGCTGCAATAAGTTATTGAAGCTGCCATATAGCTTCAATAGGGTGCTGGGGGCACAGCCGACCTCTCTGGCCAGGGCACGCAGTGAGAGACCATGGACTGGCTGCTCAGCCAACCACTCATCACAAGCGTGCATGACCTGCGCATGGAGGGCATCGGGCGCATGCTGTCTAGGACGGGCCATGGCAATCTCTTAAGGTCAACGGCAAACAAGAAGGAAGCCTCACTGCGCTTTAGCGGGAGCAAGGGATAAGATAGGATACCTTACATCGAACACTGTTTTCGACACTAAAACGCTACATTTCGTGCTTTATTGCGCGCAGTCCCCCGCCATCCAGGTACACTTCCACGACGATTCTGCTTAAGGAGATAGCTAATGACGGGGCGATTGCATGTGCAAAATTTACCGCTGACCCGCTTATTGCCAACGCTAGCCACTCCTGAACCGTTGATTGAGTCGCCTAACCTAGCGCCTCGTAGGCCAATTTCCGCTATTCGCATAGAGCAGGGGCAGTACCGGCTCTCGTCGCTTTTCTGGGGCCTGACGCCGCCCTGGCTGGAGGTGCTGGATCACGCCCCCCACTGCGCACGGGCAGAAACCCTTGAATCACGGGCGATGTTTCGCGATGCCTTTAGCGCGCGCCGCTGCGTTATCCCGGTGAGCGGTTTCTATGTATGGAAAACCCAGCCCCGCAGCAAGCAACCCTATTTAGTGACCCAGGTATCCCGGGCGCCGTTGCTATTGGGCGCACTATGGTGCCGCTACCACACCACGTTAACGGCGTTTACCGACTCTGCCGCACTGATCACCGTGCCCGCCAACCTGTTGTTATCGCCGTTAACCGACCGCCTGCCGGTCACTATACCCAGCCATGCGTTATCCGCCTGGCTCAACCCAGACACCGATACCGAAACGCTTAATTCACTGCTAGCACCCGCACCATTGGAACTGTTGGGCGCTTTTCCGGTATCTAAACATGTCAATAATCCCGCCTACCAGTCATCGGCCTGCGCCCATCCCAACGGGTCGATGCTACGTTGGACTGTGTCACAGGAGCTGTAATGTTGCGATCCTCTAGCTTAATCCGCTGGCCACTTTTCCCCCAGTGCGCACTGTTTGGCATCATTGCCAGCCTCGCGGTGTCCCCCACCGCTTTGGCTGATAACGGTGATGACGTTGCCGACGCCATTGCCGAAACTGTCACCCCAATCATTAGCCCTTATGACAGCCGCGACTACCGCGTACTGACCCTTGAAAATGGCCTCAATGTGTTACTTGTCAGCGACCCGGAAGCTGACAAGGCAGCAGCCTCGATGAATGTGCGTGTCGGCAGCGCCCAAGATCCCGACGACCTCCAGGGGTTAGCGCATTTTCTGGAGCATATGCTGTTTTTAGGCACCGAACCCTACCCGGAATCGGATGCCTACCAACGCTATATTTCCAATAATGCGGGTTCCCATAACGCCTTTACGGCGCAGCAGGATACCAACTACTTCTTCGATATTGAGCCGTCAGCGCTGCCAGGCGCCCTTGACCGTTTCAGCGAATTTTTCCTCTCACCGCTGTTTAACGCCGACCACCTGGAGAGTGAGCGCAATATCGTTCACTCGGAGTACATGGCGCGTATTCGTGATGAGTCCCGGCGCGAAAACGATGTACTCAACCAACTGCTCAACCCTGACAACCCCACCACCGGGTTTGCCGTGGGTAGCCGGGAAACCTTAGCCAGCCCACCTGAAGGCGAAGCAACGCTACGCGAGCGGGTGATCGACTTCTATCATCAGCACTACGATGCCAATGTGATGAACTTGGCAATTGTAGCGCCTCAGCCGCTCGATACGCTGGAGGAGTGGGTCGCCGAACGCTTTGCCGATATTCCCGACAACGACGTAAGCGTGCCAACGATTGACGCACCGCTGGTTGATTCAGACACACTCCCCCGCTATATCGAGCGCCAGTCCCTGCAGGATCGTCGTCAATTACGCTTCTACTTCCCAGTGCCTGACCCCACTGACGACTACCGTACCAAACCGACCCAGGTAATCGCCCACCTGCTTGGCGATGAAGGTGAAGGCAGCCTGTTAGCGGTACTGCGCGATGCTGGACTGGCCGATGGGCTTTCCGCCGGTGTGGGTCGCGGCGATGGCAACGAAGCGCTATTCACTATCTCCATCAGCCTGACGCCCGCAGGCGCCGAACGCCTGGACGATATTGAAGCCACCCTGTTTGCCGCCATTGAGCAACTACGCAACGATGGCCTATCTGAGTGGCGCTACCAGGAACAGGCAGACCTCAATGAGCAGGCCTTCCGCTTCCAGCAGCATGGCGCACCGCAGCAGGAAGCCACACGGCTCTCGATGAGCCTTTCGCGCTACCCGGTAGAGGACGTGCAGTACGCAGCCTACCGTATGGATGGCCCCGATGTAGAGCGCCAGCAGGTTTATCTTGACGCGCTAACGCCGGATAATATGCTGCGCTTCTACTCAGCGCCGGATATCGAAAGCGACACTGTCTCGCCTTGGTTCAATACCCAATGGGACGAGCAAGTGCCCGAAGCGTCGGGCCAGCCCCTGAGCGGTTTGGCACTCCCGGGCCCCAACCCCTTTATCGCCAGCGACCTAACGCTGCTGGAAGGACAGGATGAGCGCCCTAGCCTGCTGGTCGATACGCCATCGTTTAGCGCCTGGCATATGCAGGATGAGCGCTTTAACACTCCTAAAGTTGAGTGGCGGGTCAGCCTACAAAGCCCCACCGCCAGCTACTCCGCCCATGAAGCAGTGCTCACTCGGCTGCTCGCCAGTTGGCTCAACGACAGTTTGAATGAGTCCCTCTACCCAGCGTGGCTGGCAGGGCAATCATTTAGCGCCTACCCCCACGCCAGGGGCATGACACTATCGTTCTCGGGCTGGCGTGATGGCCAAACCCCACTGATTGAACAAGCCCTTGAGCAGTTAGCGCACGCAGAAATCACCGACAGTGCTTTCGAGCGCGTGCGTTATCAGCTACAGCGGGAGTGGCGTAACGCGCCCCAAGCGTCGCTCTACGGTCAGGCTAGCCGCACGCTGGGCGAAGCTTTGCTCACACCACAATGGTCTACCGCTGAACTGCTCGCTGCCAGCGAGCGCTTTGACCGTGGCCACCTGGAAGATTTTCGCCAACGCTTTCTAGATGACCTGTACGTCGATGCTATGGCAGTGGGCAACCTGGATGCTGACCTGGCCCGTGAGCAAACTCAGCTGATGCGCGCCAAGCTCAAGCCACGACTAACCCGCGACGCCATTGCTAACTTAACGCCCCTTGCGGCCAGTGATGAGCACCGCGTACTACACCCTCACAGCACGCGGGATGAGTCCTTGGTACTGCGCTATTTGCAAGGTCGCGACCAGACCCCAGAGGAGCAAGCCACCACTGCTGTGATCGCCCAGTGGCTGGAAACACCGTTCTACCAGCAGCTGCGCACCGAGCAGCAGCTCGGCTACATCGTCAACGCAGGTTATTCACCGCTGCTCGAAGCACCAGGCATTGCCCTTATGGTGCAATCCCCCGACGTAGACAGCGGCACCATTGCCGAGCGTATGGATGCGTTTCTTGACGAGGCGAACCAACGTCTTGAGCAACTTAGCGACGATGACTTAGTGCCTTATCGCCAGGCGGTTCACGACCAATTACGCCAGCGCGATACCAGCCTTTCAGGCATGGCTAACCGCTATTGGCAAGCCACGGCGCTTGAAGACGTTCGCTTTGACCGCCGTGATAAGTTGGCCGAGCTAGTGCTGAACGTTAGCCTTGAGGATATTAAGGCTCTCTGGCCATCGCTGCGCGAGCACACGCTGGACATACGCTTTAACCCAGGCGACGAACCCAGCGATGTCAGTACTTATCGGGAAGCACGCTCAGCGCTGCCTAAAGTGCGTGAATAAACAGCGCTATTAGACCATCGGCACCGGCTCAGGCATCAAACGCCTGGGCCGGCATCATCGCCTCCACGAACATCACCAGCTCTTCCAGAATCTGCCGCTCGCGATCAGTGAGGGTTTGCTGATTGTACTGCTCGATTTCCCGCGCAAACGCCTTAAGCGTAAAGCCCGCCAAGGCCGGGTCATTGATCCGCATCCAGCGAAACGCCTCCCACTGCTCGCGCTCTTCGCCCTCCAACGTATCGGGGTAACTGCGCGCACGAAAGCGAAACAGCATATCTTCCAAACGCGGATCCTGAAACGCAAAGCGCTGCCCTACTAGATCCCAGGGATCCATCTCTCGCACCCGCTCCATCTGCTGACGGTCAGCAGCGGAGAAGAAGCTGCCTGAATAGAGCATTAGGTCAGGATCCTGAGGCGCCTCGTCATAACCCGCACTAAACACCTCTGCGACCTTAGCGGCGACACCGCGGGTATCGCGCAGGGCTTTCCAGTGCTGCCGACAGGCCGCCACGTCCAGGCCTAAACGCGCAACGATGGTGCCAT
Organism: Halomonas sp. IOP_14; assembly: GCF_021021315.1. Taxonomy (NCBI): domain Bacteria; kingdom Pseudomonadati; phylum Pseudomonadota; class Gammaproteobacteria; order Oceanospirillales; family Halomonadaceae; genus Halomonas; species Halomonas sp. IOP_14. Next base: position 252,594 of record NZ_JAINWD010000006.1, read on the forward strand.
ATTCGCCCTTTTGAGGGCCCTCAATGTCTTTCAAAGCAGTGGCGGGGAACACCACTGGGCAACGGTTGATATGAATGACCTTCAGCGGGATACGCGCCTCGCCTTCAGACAAATCCTGCTGACTGACAAACACGCGCTCACGAATCTGCTCCGCTGGCATGCTCAACATATCGCTAGGGTCAACGCTCAAATCGTAAACAATCACCCCATTAGGGTTTGTCGGGTGCTCGGCCAACGGCATCACCAGGGCACTGCAGCCCCGGCTGGCAGGATAGCGGCGGGAGATATGCAGCAGCGGCTTGGCGTTGGGCAAGTCAAGCTGTTTAGCCACCGCACGCTTACCACGCAGACCAAGCAGATAGTCGAACAGCTTGGCATTGCGCGTTTTAAGTAAGCGGGCCAAGGCGATCGTGGCGCGCACATCGGCTACCGCATCATGGGCACCCTCATGGGCAATACCGTTTGCTGCGGTTAAGTGCTCTAGCTTGAAGCTGGGCGCGCCGTCTTCGCGCTGCGGCCACTCAATGCCATCCGGGCGCAGCGCATAAAAGGCGCGCACAATGTCGATCAAATCCCAGCGGGAATTGCCGTTTTGCCACTCGCGGGCATAAGGATCGAGTAAATTGCGGTAAAACAGATGGCGGGAGACTTCATCATCAAAACGCAGGCTGTTGTAACCCACCACGCAGGTACCCGGCTCACTCATATGGCGCTGAATCTCGCCCGCGAACTCTGCTTCGGGAAGACCATGGCGCTGAGCTTTTTGAGGGGTAATACCGGTGATCAAACAGGCTGCAGGATGAGGCAAGTAATCATCGGCGGGCTTGCAGTAGAGTTCGATCGGTTCGCCAATCTCGTTCAGATCGGCATCCGTGCGCAGGGCTGCGAATTGGGCAGGCCGATCACGACGCGGATCCGCCCCGAAGGTTTCATAGTCGTGCCATAGAAAACTGGAAGGGGCAGCATTGGGTGGCGCCATGAACAATCACTCCGCTGGGCAGTTAAAAGCCCAAGCCTAGCACACCCGCCGCCCCTTTCGCCCCGTCTTCAGTTCCTGAACTCAGCTAAAGAGCTCAGCTCTTTGGAAGCGTAACGTTCAGCTCCAACACAGAGCAGTTGTCTTCGCTGTCCATAGAAATTTGAATGGCGTCGTCATCCACGTGCACGTAGCGGCGGATCACCTCAAGCAGTTCGCGCTCAAGCATCGGCATATAGTCGGGCTGACCGCGTTGGCTACGCTGATGCGCGACAATAATTTGCAAACGTTCTTTGGCGACCGAGGCGGATTTCCTGCGCTCACGCTTCAAGAACTCAAGTAATTTCATCGGCGCGCCCCCCCAAACATACGACTGAGCAGGCCTTTGCGTTGCATTTCATGGAAACGCAAAGGCATGTCTTCTCCGAGCAGGCGCGATACCGTATCGCTATAAGCTTGGCCTGCGTCGCTGGAGATATCGTGGGTAACGGGCACGCCCTGGTTGGAAGCACGCAGCACGGCCTCAGACTCAGGAATCAAGCCCAATAAGTTAATCGCCAAAATTTCACGAATATCGTCGAGTGTCAGCATATCGCCGGAGGTCACGCGCTCGGGGTTATAGCGGGTCACCAGCAGGTGCTCTTTGATAGGGTCATTGCCCTGCTCTGCACGCCGGGTTTTCGAGGCCAACAGCCCCAAAATACGGTCAGAGTCACGCACCGATGAAACTTCAGGATTGGTAACCACAATCGCCTCGTCGGCGAAGTACATGGCCAACTGCGCACCGCGTTCGATACCGGCGGGTGAATCACAAAGAATGAAGTCGAAATCCTCTTTCAGCTTCTCCAAAATCTCTGCAACGCCCTCTTGGGTCAGGGCATCTTTATCGCGGGTCTGGGAAGCTGGCAGAATGAACAAATTCTCAACCCGCTTGTCGCGAATCAGCGCCTGATTCAGCCCCGCTTCGCCTTGAATCACGTTGACTAAGTCATACACCACGCGTCGTTCGCAGCCCATGATCAGGTCGAGATTACGCAGGCCCACATCAAAATCAATGACGACTGTTTTTTTACCGCGCAGCGCAAGCCCTGTGGAGATGGCTGCCGCGCTAGTGGTTTTACCGACCCCCCCTTTACCGGAGGTCACTACAATTATCTTGGCCAAGAGTCACTTCCTTCTTGAAGTCGTTCGTCGCGAGCGCGAGTCAGTTGGCGCTCAGCGCATAACGGGAACGTCAATGTCATCAACATGCCATACTGTAACGGATAGCGTCTTCGGCGTCGCTAGGCATGAAGCACCAACGCAGCCTCATACAAATACCTTAGCCCAGTGGCTTAATTTCAAGCTGTTCTTTTGTAAAGTGAACTTCTGCGGGACACCCCAGAAGCTGTGCGTCGATATCTTCCGAACGTTTATAATTGCCGGCCACTGAAAGCAGCTCAGCCTCCAGTTCGCGGCAATAAATACCCGCCTGGGTATTACCATGAATACCTGCCAGTGCCCGGCCTCGTAGTGCACCGTAGACATGAATACTGCCGGCAGCCAGCACTTCCGCCCCGGCATTCACCGCCCCGATGACCACTAAATCACCATCAGAGGCGCTCACTTGCTGGCCAGAGCGAACGGTACCGCGATAGAGCCGCGTGGCCAGCGTTGGCGCTTCGGACTCGCTCACTGGCTCCTCACGGGCGACCTCTTGCACCGGCGAGCTACCGACACTTTCGAGCACCCGTGCACGCCCTTCAGCCACCGGCGGAAACCAACCCAACCCCAGCGCCCAAGCCGATTGGCGAACCGGCTCAGTACCACCGCGCACGGCGACCGGCAACAGCTTATGGTCACGGCACACGGCACAAATGCGCTCAAGGGCTAAGTGGGGTTCATCGAGTTTTTCCACGCTGAGCACAACCGGTGTATGCTGAAAGAAAGCAGGGGACTGGGAAAACTTACCAGCCAACTGCTGCCGGATTTGCTCCGGGTCAGCACTACTTAGCTCCATGACGGTCATCGGCAGCATGCCGCCTTTGAAGGTAAAGGCCACTACGGCACTATCCACGTTAAGGCTCATGGCCGAACTCCCCGTCATGTTCATATAAGATTAAGGTAGCGTACTATCACGCATTTCGTCGTCTAGAAACACTGTAGTCTAAAAACAGTGTGATCTAGAAGCAGTGTGGCCTAGAAAATAGACGTTTATCACACCATGCTTATTACAAGACAGCAATAGCAACGCCAAGCTAAGCGACAGCGCCGGTGACTGCAACCACCGAGCCGTTTTTTTCATGCTACGCATTTCATAATCGCAGGATGATCCATGCACGGACTGTTAAGACGCCTGTTCGCACCTCGGTGGCAACACCCTGACCCCGAGGTGCGCCGTCAGGCCCTCCAACGACTGAACCCCGAGCAAGCGGAGCAGCGTCAAGCGCTGCAGTCGCTCACTCAAGATAGCGATAGCCAGATTCGCCTTGCCGCTCTGTTGGCTCTGGATGACTGCGTAGGCTTGGTAAACGCATACCCCCACCATCAGCAGGAGGAAACCTGGTTCAATGCGGTTTGCCAACGGCTTAGTGGGCGTGAAGGCCATACCGACCTGAACCAGCGCCAGACACTGGTTGAACAGATAGATGAGCCGCGGGTACTGAGTGCGGTAGCCCTGCAGGGGGACAATCTTAATCTACGTTTGGCCGCACTGAGTAAGCTGAGCGACGAGGATGAGCTGATTCGTCAAGCTTGTCACAATGGGGTGGCCGCCGTTCGCCATCAGGCGGCTGAGCGCATAGAAGATGAAGAGGGACTAAAACGGTTGCTGAAAGAGGCACGCCGAGACCGGCAGGTGGTTCGCCTGGCCCGGGAACGCCTCAACCGCTTGCGCAGCGACGCCCAGTGGCTGGAAGCGGAAGAGCAGCAGCGCGAAACACTTTTGAATCAGCTAGAGCAGCATGCCCGTGCGCCCTGGGAGCCCCTTTACGGTGGCCGTTTTCGCCACCTTGAACGGCAGTGGGAGCAGTTGACCCAGCCGCCCAGCGTGGAACAGGAGCAGCGCTTTCATCAAGCCGTACTCAATTGCCGCAAAACGCTTCACGACCACGAGACCCAGGAGCAGGCTCGCCAGCAGAGCGACGAGCGCCGTGAAGAAGCTGAAAACACCCGAGAGCAGCTGCTTGAAGGCATAGAAGAGACCCTTGACGGCTTGCGCCACGCTTCCGCCATGACCGTACAGGATATCGACAGTCTGCGCGCCCAGCGTCAGCTACTCGGCCAACGCTGGCAGGCACTTTCCGATATCCACCCGCCCAGCGAGGCTATGCGCCAGCGCTACACGCTGGCGATTCAGCACTACGACCAGTGCTTAGAGGCATGGCAGCGCTGGTGCGCGGTAAGCGCGCCCATCGAAACCGCCCTGGCCAGTGGCGACCATGCGACCCTGTCCACCTTGATTAGCGACTGCCAGTGGCCAGACACCTTAACCCCCCCGGCGCTGCTCGGCCGCGCTCTGGCTGCGTGTAATGCTGACAGCACCGCCCCCTCGCAACCTACAGAGGACAGCACCACCCTGGAGGCCCATGGCGCGGAACTCGATACCTTTGAGCACTTGCTAGAGCGCGGCGCCTTTAAAAGCGCCAGCCGCCTGCATCAGCGCCTAAAACCGCGCATTGAAGCCCTGGAGAGCTCAGCCGCTCAACCGCTCAAAACGCGCTTAAAGCACTTAGCCGCCCGGCTCGCGGAATTACGCGACTGGCGGGGGTTTGTCGCCGGGCCAAAGCGCGAGCAGCTATGCGCGAGCATCGAAGCATTGGCTAACGATCTCTACATGGCGGAAGAAGCGCTTGACCGCCACCATCGCCAGTTGGTCAAAGAGTGGAAATCACTGGGCGATGCGGCGGCCAACCGCGAACAGTCTGCTCGTTTCCGCAGCGCTTCGGATCGTATCCATGAACGTCTTGCCCCTTGGCGGGACCAGCTCAGTAAAGAGCGCGAGAACAACCTGAAAGCCCGGGAAGCGCTATGCGACCAGCTAGAGAGTCTGCTGGCTCAGCCAGCAGAAGATGCCGACCCCGATGTACTTCGGCAAATTCGCGATAAAGCGCGCCACCAGTGGCGGCACTACAGCCCCGTTCCTCGCGAGGGCTCAGAGGCCGTTGGGCGGCGCTTTGGCACTATTCGCCATCAGCTACAGGCGTTGATTGATCAGCGCGCAGAAGCGATCGCCTCAAAAAAGCGCGGACTGATCAGTCAAGTAAGTGCACTGCGTAGCGACGACAGCCAGCCGCTGGCCCAGCGCATCCACCTCACCAAACAGTTACAGCAGCAGTGGCGCGCGCTAGGCCGAGCCCCAAAAGGCGAAGAGCAAACGCTGTGGAAAACCTTCCGCCACGAATGTGATCAACTCTTTGCCCAGCGCGATGCGCATAAAACTGAGCAGGCAGCGCGCCAGCAACAGCAGCTTGATGAGATGCAAGCCCTCATCGACGAAATGGATAGCTGGCAGCCGATTGAGGCGAGTGAGTCGGCCACGTTGGAGCGCTTTATCGAACAAGCCAATCAACTTGAGCCGTTGCCACGCAATCGGCGCAGCGAAGGCATGCAGCGGCGGATGAGTGGCATCGTGCGTGCGCGCCGAGAACGCTTAAACCGTCTGGCGGTTGCCGATACAGTTCAACAGTGGCATGCGATCATGCCATTAGTGAGCGCTCACTTGACTGCCGACCAGCGCTACCTCGACGAAGGGATCCCAAGCAACGTGGACGCACAAGCGGCTCTCGGCACTTCACTGCCTACCGCCTTTAATGAGGCGCATAACGCACGCAATCAACAGCGCCATAGCGTAGCGGTACCGCTATCAGACGCTGATCACACTCGCATCGCCGACTCCCTCGCCAGACTGAGAGTGCACCTCTCGATGCTGGCCGTGGGTAGCGTGCGGCAGAGCGATGAGCCGCTGCGCTTGGCGATTCAGGTAGAGCGTTTGAATGAAGGCTTCAATCAAGAGCGCAGCCGTGATCAAGAAGTGATCAACATCTTGGTCGCGCTATTGGCGCTAGGGCCAATGCCAGCCACGCTATGGGATGCTGAAGTAGAAGAGTTGGATAACCTGCTCAGCCGACTGGCACGAGTACCACTGCCATAGCGTTAGCAAGAAAACGGGAGGCTTATAGCCTCCCGTTTACGCTCTCCTATTGGGCTAACGACTAACCCATGAACTGACCACCGTTGATGTCGATGTTTGCACCGGTGATAAAACCTGACTCCTTATCGGCTAAGAAGGTGACCAATCGGCCAATCTCCTCTGGCGTGCCATAGCGCTTCACGGGAATGGTTTCCCGGATTGCCTCGCGTACTTTTTCGGGGATATTCATGATCATATCGGTGGCGATATAGCCAGGTGATACGGTATTGACGGTAATTCCTTTGGTCGCTGTTTCCTGTGCCAACGACATGGTCAAACCATGCATACCGGCTTTCGCCGCCGCGTAGTTAACCTGACCAAACTGGCCTTTACGGCCATTAATGGATGAAATATTGATAATCCGGCCATAGCCACTCTCAAGCATCATCTCAATGACACTTCGGCAGGTGTTAAAAACGCTGTTGAGATTGGTATCGAGCACTTCGTACCACTGCTCGTAAGACATTTTTTTCATGGTGCCATCACGGGTGATCCCCGCACAGTTCACCAACACACTAATAGGGCCATACTTGTCGTGGATTTGGCGGGCTCCTTCCAGGCAGGCGTTGTGGTCAGAAAGGTCGATACCCGACAATTCGATATTGCGATAGCCGTCGGCGTGCTGCGTTTCTAGCCAGGTCTTAGCCTTGTCGGGGTTGCGATAACCCGCCACGACCAGATATCCCGCATCTGCCAACGAACGACAAATTGCCGTACCGATACCACCAGTTCCACCAGTTACCCAGGCGACGGGGGCTTGATTGGCCATTGACTACCTCCCTGAAATGACAAATGGCTTGGATCTCAAAGCACGCACATCGCGCCGCAAGCCATTGTGAATAAGCGCGACTGCGCCTGTATTACCCTAGTGCATAATTTTCTTGAACAATGCACCAACGTAAGCTTTTTGTTATGGCTATATAAAGCATAGCTGCACTTACCCCATGTTGCCGCAGGTCATAATCAACGGCTATAAGCCAAACGTGTTAATCACTCTATTGACTTCACCTAAAACTTCTGTAGAATACGCCACACGTTGATGCGGGGTGGAGCAGTCTGGTAGCTCGTCGGGCTCATAACCCGAAGGTCATCGGTTCAAATCCGGTCCCCGCTACCAATATTTTTAAAGGCAGATCAGTTACTTACTGGTCTGCCTTTTTTTATTGCCTAGAGTTCGGTGAGAGTAGTCAGAAAAGCTCTCAGGTTCAGCGTCTCATCCCCCCTGAAGGCCATCGGTTCGCTTTTATTCTAAAGCCAAAGCCAGCGAATCTCGCTATCCAATACAACAGAGAAAGCCGTTATCGAAAGGCAGCGGCTTTTTTGTGCCTGAACCCTTACACCGCCAGCTGCTCACGCCAGCGATCCCATTCTGGTGTAGATCCAACCATCTCAAACAGATGATCCAAAAAAGCGCTTACCTTGCGGGTGTGCAGCCGACGCTGGGCGTAGAGCACGTGGATATCGCGCCTGCCTGGCACGACTTCACATCGCCACGCTTCGAGCAGAGGCAGCAGTTTGCCCGAGGCCAGCTCATCAGCGATCAGCCAGGTGGGAAACATCACCAGTCCCTGCCCCATTAGCGCGGCACGCACCAAGCTCTCGGCATCGTTGCTATACAGGCTGCCGTCGACTTTGTAAGCAAAGGCTTGCGGCTGCTCGGCATGATGGAAGTACCAGCGCTGACGACCCATTTCACCTTGGTAGAGCAGGCAGTCGTGGTGTTCAAGGTCATCTGGGGTATTGGGCCTACCGCAGCGCTGTATATAGGTGGGGGCAGCAACCACAACGTAGTTCATTGACGCTAGGCGGCGTGCCACCAGCGTTGAATCGGCCAATTCGCCGACACGAAAGGTAATATCGATGCCCTCGCGCACCGGGTCGGTCAGTTGATCGGTTAACATCAGTTCGGCTTTGATCGCCGGGTAGCGGCGTTGAAAGTGATGCAGAATCGGCACGATTTGGCGCTGGCCGAAAGCCACGGGAGCATTGAGGCGCAGCACGCCGCTAGGCGCTGTATTGGGGGCCGTTAGCGCTTCCGTCGCCAGGTCGAGTCGTTCAAGTATCTCGCGAACTTCCTGATAGTAGCGCAAACCTGCCTCGGTCAGCGTCACGGCACGGGTGTGGCGATAGAACAGTTGCTGACCAAGCGCCTCCTCTAAAGAGGCAATCTGACGCGAAACCGACGACACGGCGCGATGAAAGTGGCGTGCGGTGGCGGTAAAACTTCCTGTCGCGGCGACGCGCTCAAAGATGCGTAGCGCATTGAGATCCATCGAGTTGCTCCTAGCGCAATAAAGATTTGCGATTTTTCCAATTGTAGCAATGATTCTTGGCGACCAGACTGCTTTTCATCGGACACAAAGCACATTTCCACTGCCCGTTCCGAAAATTTTGTCTACAAAAGGAGTTAACGATGCGCAAAGGCACCGCATTAGTCGTCGGCGCGACCGGCATCACTGGTGGCAACTTAGCCAGCTACCTCACCGCTAGCGGGTGGAGTGTCTATGGATTATCTCGTCGCCCCTCTGATCAAGCAGGGGTAATTCCCGTCGCTGCCGATCTGTTAGATCGCGAGGCTACGGCGGAAGCACTGGCGGGGCTACCCATCACCCACGTGTTTTATTGCACTTGGGTGCGGCGCGAAAATGAAAAGGCTAACGTCGAGGCCAACGGCGCAATGATGCACAACTTGCTCGACGCTCTGCAGGGCGCAAGCTTAGCGCATGTCTCGCTGGTGACCGGCACCAAGCAGTACCTGGGTGCCTTCGAGAACTACGGTAGCGGTAAAACCGAGACGCCGTTTCGTGAATCAGCGCCCCGCGTACCTGGCGAGAACTTTTACTACACCCTCGAAGACATCATGTTCGCGAAGGCGGGTCGGGACGGCTTTAGCTGGAACGTGCACCGTCCGCACACGGTCATCGGCTATGCCCGCGGTAACGCCATGAACATGGGCGTGACGCTGGCGGTTTACGCCTCTATCTGCAAAGCAACGGGCAAGCCGTTCACATTCCCTGGCTCGCAGGTGCAGTGGAACGCCTTGACCGATCTAACCGATTCGCTGGTGTTGGCGCGGCAGATGGAGTGGGCGGCGACCACGCCCGGTGCCCACAATGAGGCCTTTAACACGGTCAATGGCGATGTGTTCCGCTGGCGTCGACTGTGGCATGAAATTGGCGAATTCTTCGAGCTTGAAGTAGCCGACTGCCCGGAAACGCCACAGCCGCTCGAAACCCAGATGGCCGACATTGCGCCTACCTGGGCCGAGATTGCCGAAAACAACGAGCTAGTCGAAGCCGATGTCAGCAAGTTAGCCTCCTGGTGGCACACCGATGCCGACCTGGGGCGCGAGCTTGAGTGCGTCAACGATGTCACCAAGTCGCGAGATTTCGGCTTTGATCACTTCCGTGAAACACGCGCGGCGTTGTTCGATCTGTTTACCCGCCTACGCGCGGAGCGCATCATTCCTTAAGTAATTTCAGAAGCAATTTCAGAAACAATGCCAAAAATAGTAGCTCATCCAGGGCGCCTAACCGCGCCCTGTTTCTGCTTTATCAGGTTCATGTAGCTTGATACCCACTAGCAGTGAGTTTTATTTCCCTCCTCTTCCTTGAATCCACCGGCAAATGCCTGCATATCATGGGGAACTATTGTTCATTTTTTGATGCCGAGTCTACCCATGCAAATTATCGATCCCCGCTCAGGTAAGCCGCTTACGGCGGATACCGGAAGTGCTGACGCTACCGCGCCTAACGCTGAACAAGCGGCGGTGCGCCCTGAAGATGTCATTATCGAGCTCAATGCTGGCAATATTCAGCAAGTGCTTGAAGCGTCCATGCAGGTGCCGGTGCTAATGGGCTGCTACTCGCCGTCCAACGCAAGCAGCAGCACCCTGCTCGCGGTGCTGGAGAAGCTGGTGGTTGAGTACGCGGGCGCCTTCCTGCTCGGCAAGCTCGATATTGAAGCAAACCCCGAAATCGGCGGCCAACTGGGCGTGCGTTCTGTGCCCGATGTGAAGCTGATTAGCCAGGGCGGCTTGGTGGATGGCTTCCAGGGCGCTCTGCCGGAGAAAGAAGTGCGCGAGTGGCTCAATCGCTACTTCCCCGCCCCCGGCGAAGCGCCGCCTACCCCTGAAGAGCAGGCGGAAGAAGCGCTTAAAGCCGGTGACACCGCCGCTGCCCGCGAGATTTATCAAACCCTAGTGGGCCAGTACCCAGAGCACTATGCCTACCAGGTAGCCTTCGCACGGGTATTGGTGGCCGAAGGGCGCGGCAGTGAGGCCCGTGAAGTACTCGATAACCTGCCCCCGGAAGAGCGCGACGCGGCACCTGCGCGTGGCGTACGCGCCAGCATCGAGTTTAGCGAGCAGGCACTCTCAGCCGAGGAGATTGCGGCCCTGGGCAATCGCACCGATAGCGAAGCGCAGTACCAGCGCGCCCTGCGCCAAGTGGCCGACGGTCATTATGATGAAGGGCTGGAGGCGCTGCTGGCGCTGATGAAGCAGGATCGCGCCTATAACGATGACGCGGCGCGTAAAACGCTACTGCAGGTATTCGACGCCCTGGGCGCCGACCACCCGCTGACCGTTGCTTACCGCCGTAAGCTTTTTGCGATGCTGTACTAAGGTCTTCTGAAGGCTTTCAATCCCGCTTCAGCAGGGAATCCATACGAGACAGCGCCGCTTCCAGCTGGGAAGCGGTGGTACCAAAGTTAAGCCGCACAAAGCCGGGGCAGCCAAAGGCCGCCCCGTCCGAAAGCGCTACTCCCGCCTCTTTCAGCAACGTCTTGTAGGGCGCCTCACCTAACCCTGCCTCGCGCATATCCAGCCAAGCTAGATAGGTCGACTCCGGCGCACTCCAGCGCACGCCCGGCCAAGCCGCTACGCGTGCCTGCAGCGTCCCACGATGCTCACGTAACACGCTTAACAGCTCCTGGCGCCACGGCTCGCCATGTCGATACGCTGCTTCCGCCGCGACCAAGCCGAGCACGTTGCCATCGGGAAGTAACCCCTTGGTAGCCGTCGCAAAGCGCTCACGCAGTGCGGGGTCGGGAATCACCGCGCAGGCGCTGGTTAAGCCCGCTAGGTTAAAGGTTTTCGACGGTGCCCATAGCGTAATGGTGCGCTTCGCTAATTCAGGAAATGCCGCGGCTAACGGGCGGTGCTGGGCGCCTTCGTCCAATAACAGGTCGCAGTGCAGCTCATCGGAGACCACCCAAAGGTCGTGGCGCTCCACTAGCTCAGCCAGCGCTGCAAGCTCCTCATGGCGCCACACTCGCCCCGTAGGGTTGTGGGGCTGGCACCACAGCAGCAAGCGCGTACGTGGCGTAATAGCGGCCTCCAAGGCATCAATATCGAGCTGCCAAGGCTCATTGGGTGCTGAAGGCGCTGCCAGCATCGCCTGCTGGGGTAGTCGCCCGGTGCGCTTTGCAACCTCTAAAAATGGCGGGTAGATCGGCGCTACCGTCAATACACCGTCGCCTAGCTCGGTCAGCGTTAACGCGGCCAGGTGCAAAGCTGGCACGACGCCCGGCAGCCACTGCTGCCACTCCGGCTGAATGGGCCAGTCGTAGTGGTGGGCGCTCCACTGGCACAGGGTTTCTGTTAACGTAGCAGGCACTTCGCCATAGCCATATACACCGTGGGCCACGCGCGCCTGCAGTGCATCAATCACCTCAGGCGGGGAGCGAAAATCCATATCGGCGACCCAAAGGGGCAGTACGTCGTCGCCGTAGCGGTGCCATTTTTGCGATGCCCAGCCACCTTCAGGGTGGCGTCGCTCCACAGGCGTGGCAAAATCGTAGGCCATGAAAAATCTCACTCATTCAATAGGGGTTGTGCCAAGCATGCCGCAAGATGACTTTTATACCAAGATGCGGGCGGGGCTATCGGCGCTGTTGCGGCAATGGCGCTCGCTTGGGCAAGCGAATACGGATCAGCTAGCGCTCATTTTGGCTGAAACAGCACGGGTAGCTAAATTAGGTACACCCGACGCCACGCCCAGCGGCGCCACCCTGGAGCAGTGGAGCCAGGATGAGCTAGGTGAAATGCCGCTATGGGCGCCGCGCACTGCGGTCTTTCTGCTCAATCAAATGCCCGCTCGCCCGACCCCCGATAGCGACGCCGAAGCCTGCGCCTGGGCTTACTGCTGGCTGCGCAACCGTTCGTTTGATTCACTCCAAGCGGCGCAGGAGGCGCTCCCCGCGCACTTGAAAGCGCCCCTAAAAGATGCCCTTGAGGCCGCATGGCGCGACCAGCAAGGCCTGCGCTTGGTTTAATTAAAAGCGCGCGCTGACAGCACCCAAACAAAAACAGCAAGGATGACGCCGCATGATTGAAGTCCCTCTCACTTGGCAGCTAGCGAAATTAGGGCTCTCGATCAGCATGGTGCTGGGGCTAGGCGCGATTGCTGTGCGTGCTAGCCCGCGCATGGCGGGCCTGCTGGCGGGCTATCCGTTAGGCACGGCCTTGGCGCTATTTTTTATCGGCTTGGAAATTTCCCCTCAGTTTGCGACCCAAAGTGCGGTGCATACCCTGGCGGGCTTTACGGCCACAATGGCGCTAGGGGCCGGTTATTGGATGGCAGGACGACAGCCGGGCGTTAAAGGTGTCATTGGCGGCGTGGCGGGCGGCTTGGTTGCCTGGCTCGCCGTTAGCACGCTGCTCGCTCAGTTTAACTTCACGCGTTTGAGCGGCACGCTGGTGACGCTATGCGCCATTGCTCTGTTCAGCGGCTTATTTCGCAGCATTACTGATGTCAGGATACCCGCCAGCAGAACGTTTTCGTTACCGGCGCTTGCCGCGCGGGCGGCACTTGCCACGGTGATCATATTTACCATTACCAGCCTGGCCCACTGGCTGCCGCCCGCCTGGGCGGGAACGTTGGCCGCCTTTCCCGTCACGATGCTGCCTTTTTTGCTGATCCTACACCTGAACCATGGGGCAGCGCCGGTGGCGACGGTGATCAAGCACTACCCGATGGGACTTGGCTCGCTACTGAGTTACACGCTATGTGTTTCCTATACTTACAGCACACTAGGGTTGCTATGGGGCACATTGGTCGGCTTCGCTGCTGCCACGCTATGGCTGTTGGGGTGGATGCAACTCATTGCGTGGTATCAACGCCGCACCGCTTGACCAAGCGCTTGCTTGGGCTAATCCTAAACGTTGCCGTTGCGATTACCCCTACTAATAACCTTTTTTTTAATAACAAGGACAAGCCATGTTTACCCGAACCATTGAGCCCGCCTTTTACGATACTGACGCCTTAGGGCACATTAACAACACCCGCCTGCCAGCGTGGTTTGAGCTTGCCCGAAATGACTTGTTCAAACTCTTTACCCCTGATTTAAACCCCAAGCAGTGGCGCTTGATTATGGCGCGCATGGAAGTCGACTACCGGGCTGAACTGTTTTACGGTCACGATATCGAAATACGTACTTACTTAACGCGATTAGGCAATAGCTCGTTTACAGTCACCCAAGAGGCGCGGCAGCACGGCAAGCTCACTAACCTGGGCCATGCGGTTATGGTGCAGTATGACCACCAGGCCAAGTGCGCCATGCCTATTGAGGGTGACCTGCGCGAGGCGCTAATGTCGCACCTTCAAGACGCGCCTGAGCCCGCCTGATCGACGCTGCCCTGCACTACCGGGGCAACAGGAGCCTTATAATGGCAATCCGCTACAACCTCTGGATAGACCCTGACAACGTCGCCCAGCATCGCGCCGTGGAGGCAGACCTTGAGCGCTATTTTATTGAGCGCTTTGCCGACTATCCGCATATCCGCTTGTTTGGTGCCGATCCCTACGATTATGATGCCCCCTTCAATCGCCTTTATGACGTGCTAATGGCACGAGCCGCTGAATACTGTGAGCGGACGTGGTGCTATGTCGCGTCGCCTGAACAGCTCAATCGCTGCTTTTTCCGTGCCGTTGGCCGCTCGACTAAATTTGTTCAAGACGACCGTTCGTGAGAGACCAACCCAATGGTGATACGCACCAACCAAGCGCCTGACGAACGTCAGCTCGCCATTATTGCCCAGCAGCTTGGCCGCGCACCGCGTGGTATCGAAGCGGTAGCCGCCACCGACGGTGAAGGTACACCGCTAGTACTGCGTATGGCGCCTATTGTCGATGGCAAACCCTTCCCCACCCTGTATTGGCTCTGTTCCGATGTTCTGAAAGTTGAGATTTCCCGCATCGAAGCCGTTGGGGTTATCAAAGCGCTCGAACAACGCCTACAGGAAGAGCCTGAATTTCTTGAGGCTTACCAACAGAGCCATCGCGACTATGTGACCGCTCGCTGGGACTATATGAGTAATGCTCAGCGTGAAGAAGTCGCTAAGCTGGGTTACACCAACGTGATGACCGAACGCGGCATTGGCGGCATTAGCAACTGGCATCAGATACGCTGCCTGCACACCCAGTACGCCCACCACCTGTGCGGTGATAATGTGATTGGGCAGTGGATGGATGAGCATCATCAGGTAGACCGCTGTTTACCCTAAGCCCCTTTTAACCTAAGCCTCGTAGTAATCTCGTTTTCTTTTTGGCTACGGTTTTAGTCACGTTCATTTTTTAACGACAGGAAATAGACGAATGGCTCGAATTTGCGTTTATCTTGGCTCCCGTGAAGGTAACAGCCCTGCCTTCCGCCAGGCCACCAATCAACTGGGGCGCACCCTCGCTGAACGCGGCCACACGTTGGTTTATGGTGGGGCACGCGTTGGCCTGATGGGCGAGCTGGCTAACGCAGCACTTGAGGCCGGTGGTGAAGTCATTGGTGTGATGCCCGACCACCTGGTGGAGCGCGAACAGGCCCACTTTGGCTTGAGCGAGCTGATTCGGGTGCGCAACATGCACGAACGCAAAGCCACCATGGCGGCCAACGCCGATGCTTTTATTGCCTTACCCGGCGGGATTGGCACCTTGGAAGAGCTGTTTGAAATATGGACGTGGGGCTATCTAGGCCTGCATGAAAAACCGATGGGGTTGCTGAACATCGACGAGTTCTATTCGCCGCTACTGACCTTTTTAGACAGCACGGTTAGTCATGGCTTTTTGGCGTCTCCCACCCGCGAGATGCTGCTCGATGCACCGTCCCCCAATGAGTTGCTCGAGGCGCTGGAGGCCCAGCTATAAAACTGGTGAGGGAAGAGTTACTAACGTCCCGGGTGCTCGGTGAGCTTGCGGGTATGCTGATAGGTAAGCTGCAGTAAACGGGCATCTTCACCTGCCCGGTGGCGGTGAATACCCTGTTCGGCGATCAGCGCTTCTTTGGTGTCGCTCCACACTGCCTGCTGCTTTTCGCTAAGCAGAATTCTTAGCGCCTCAAGGCGAAAACGCGGCAGCATACCCGCATGATGGAAGAGCAGCGACAGCCAGGTATTGTCGTACCCCCAACTATCGCTGTACGCCTTACCCAGCTCGCGTAGTTCATCGTTCAGCCAGTGGGCGACCTGGCGTACCGGGTAGCCCTCCTGAATAAGGCGATCACGGGAGATGCCATGCAGCAGTTCAGCCTTGGGATCCCAGTGCGTCCACTCTTCCAGCGGTTGAATGAGAAAAGCACAGCAGCTTCCATCGGCACGGGCGATGCCTACTTCAATGGGGTAGCTGCCGCGCCCAAATCCGGACGCTTCAATATCTAGCACTGTGGGTAGCGTCTCGGACACAACCTTCCTCACTCAATCAAAACGCGGTAACGCTTCATGCGGCGGCCACGCTATTTAGTGCCAGCTGATCCGCCTGTCGCTGCCAGTAAGCCGCACGCTCACCATCTACCGCCAAGCCTAATTCACCCAGGCGATAAGCGCGAGCAAGCCGCTCTGCGGCGAGATAGTGCCCAGACTGGGCGGCGCGTGCGTACCAGGTCACCGCGTAATCTTCACGGCGCGGGTACTGGGCACAGCCATGTTCGTGGATTTGTGCCACCTGGTACTGTGACTTTACATCCCCGGCATGCGCAGCTTCCAGAACGTACCGCGCTCCGCGCGCTTTGTCCTGGGGCGTCTGACTGCGATGAAACAGCATATGGCCGTATACGGAGAGCGCGTCTGGGTGACCCGCTTCCGCACAGCGCTTAAACAAGCGCATCGTTAAACGCTGGGTCCGCGGTGAACGCGGCAACAGCCAGTGATTATGAAACAGCCGTTCAGCTAGGCGAAATTCTAGCCGAGTAAACAACGTTGATGCCTGCAGCATGGCAAACCACCCTGCCTGTCGTCTGTTGGAACCTTGGGCTAGCAGTCACAAAAATAGCTGCCAACCACACGAGAAACCGGCCTTTAGCCGGTCGATGGGCTGGCAAGCATACGCCTGCCTTTGCGACGACTCAACCCCATTAATTTGCTGCTTGCAATGAGCCTCGCTAACATGCCATTCATACGCCGTTTACCAGCCTGGTAATGGCGGCTTATCTTGTGGCAATTCCGCCTTAGTAAGGAGATAAAAATGCAAACGCGCCCACTTGGCAGAACCGGCATGGAGGTAAGTCGACTCTGTTTAGGCACGATGACGTTTGGCGAGCAAAACAGCGAAGCTGAAGCCCACGAACAGCTTGATAGAGCCGTGGCGTTTGGCATCAATTTTATTGATACCGCAGAAATGTACCCCGTCCCGCCCATGGCCAAGACCCAGGGCTTAACTGAGCGCTATATCGGCAGTTGGCTAAAGCAGCGTGGCGCCAGGGATGATCTGATCATAGCCACTAAGGCAGCAGGCCCAGGGCTTGACCATATACGGGGTGGCCCGCGTTTAACCCGTGAGCATATTCATCAGGCCATCGACACAAGCCTGGAGCGTTTGAACACCGATTACGTTGACCTTTACCAACTACACTGGCCCGACCGTCAAACCAATTTCTTTGGCAAGCTAGGCTACGTTCATAGCGAAGACGAAGATGCGACGCCGTTGGAAGAGACGCTTGATGCACTGAAAGAGCTGGTTGATGCAGGCAAGGTGCGGGCTATTGGGCTCTCTAATGACACGCCCTGGGGGGTGATGCGCTCATTGCAGCTTGCCGATAAGCTGGATTTACCGCGCGTGGCGTCTATTCAAAACCCCTACAACCTTCTTAACCGCTCTTTTGAAGTCGGCTTGGCGGAAATTGCCCACCGTGAAGATGTCGGTCTACTTGCTTATTCACCGCTAGGTTTTGGGGTACTCTCAGGTAAATACCTGAATGGCGCGCAGCCACCCAAAGGTCGCTTGACGCTGTATGAGCGCTTCAAGCGTTACACCTCGCCCGAAGCCGAAGCGGCCACCCAGGCTTACGTTGCGCTTGCTGAAAAGCACGAGCTGGATCCTGCGCAAATGGCGCTGGCGTTTGTTAACTCGCGCAGCTTCTTGACCAGCAATATCATTGGTGCGACCACCATGGAGCAGTTGGAAAGCAATCTTGCCAGCGAGAGCCTCAAGCTGGACAACGAAGTGCTAGAGGCAATCGAAGATATTCACCGCCGTATGCCAAATCCCTGCCCTTAACAACAGCCCGTAAAAAACAGCCGACTCTCATAAGGCTATCACCGCTATAGCCTCGGCCTTTGCCGAGGCTTGGTATACTGAGCCCACTTATATCAGGCTTTTATTTATCAGGGCACGACCAGGAGCATGCGATGCTGAGCGTTATCTCTCCCGCCAAAACGCTGGACTTTGAAACCCCACCGACCACAGAGCAAGTGTCACAACCCGACTTTCTGAAACACAGCCAAGCGCTTATCACTATTTTGCGTGATTACTCGCCGCAGCAAATCAGCGAACTCATGGGTATCAGCGATAAATTGGCGGGCCTGAATGCGGCGCGTTTTGAGGAATGGCGCCCTCCTTTCACTCTGAGCAATGCCAAACCTGCTGCACAGGCTTTTCAGGGCGACGTTTATACCGGCCTGCAAGCAGAAAACTTCAGCGAAGCGGAGAATCGTTACGCTCAGTCGCATCTACGCATACTTTCTGGCCTATACGGCCTGCTACGGCCGCTGGATTTGATCCAGGCCTACCGCCTGGAAATGGGCACCAAGCTGCCTAACAGTGCCGGTAAGGATCTGTATGCCTATTGGAAGCCCATTCTGGCGCCTGCACTCAATGAAGCCATTGCAGAAAGCGGCTCCAACGTGTTGGTTAACCTCGCCTCGAATGAGTACTTCAAAGCGGTAGATACCAAGCAGCTTAATGCCCGGATCATTACGCCGGTGTTTAAAGATGAGAAAAATGGCACCTTTAAAATCATCAGCTTCTACGCCAAAAAAGCACGTGGGCTGATGAGCGCATGGATGATTCAGCAGCAGGTCAACGATCCAGATGAACTCAAGGCGTTCGATGTGGCAGGCTATCGTTTCGATGCATCGGCATCCCAGGGGGATACCTTCGTTTTCACTCGTAAAGAAGCCGATCGTTAAAGCAAATGGCCTAGAAGAAACGTACGGGGCGTGGCGCGCGCGGCTTTAAAAAGCGTTGGTGCGCCTCTTTAAACAGCGTTGTATCACAGCGGTTCAGCCACTCATAAGCCACCATGTCTGCCGTCACCGCTATAGCACCGCTCGCGCAAGCGCGCTCACGGGCAAGCGCAGCCTCTTGCGGGCGTCGACTGGCAGAGGCGTCGCTCAGCCAGTACAGCTCGTAGCCTGCGTCTAATAGCCCTAGTCCCGTTTGCAGCACGCAGATATGCGCTTCTGTTCCACACAGTACAATCTGTGTTTTACCCGTTGCGTTTAGCGCTTCACGAAATTCAGTTTCCGCCATGGCCCCAAAATGCTGTTTCTGCCAGAGCCGATAGTCATTCAGGCAGGCGAGCAGTGATGCCGAGGATCCTCCCAGTTTTTCTGGCGACTGTTCGGTTAACCATACCGGCACCTCAAGCAAGCACGCCATTTCGCCTAACCAAGCCGCTTCATTAATGGCTTCTTGACCGCCATCGATTACAGGCAGCAGACCCGCCTGGAAATCGACCATTAACAACAGGCTTTTATCGCGTTGTAGTAGCACGTTGCCACCTCATTTTTATCGTTATTCAGGCTAACCATAATAGACGCGATACAAACAATAAAGCAGCCGCTTTTCAGCGACTGCTTCGGTTAACTCATCAAACAAATGCTCGGCCTAGTTCTCGGCCGCTTCTTCCATATCTTCGCCGAGCTCTTCCATGCTCTCCCCGGCATCTTCTGCGGCGTCATCAATGCTTTCACCCGCTTCTTCAGCAGGCCCTTGATCGTCACAAGCGATCAGTCCGCCCGCCATCAAAGCCATAAATAGAGCGATTGCTAACTTCTTGGCTACTTGCGTCGTCATACCGTTTCTCCTCCTGAGATTTTACTTCTGGGTACGTGCAACATAATACTAGATGCTGCGTGGCAACAATACCATGTTAAATACACAAGCTATTGTTATATCTGGAATAAAATGCCTGGAAATCGCGCTGAGGCGTGAGGCGTGAGGCGTGAGGCGT